>NZ_PISE01000030.1 GCF_002835805.1 Niallia nealsonii
GCCATAAAAAACACCCCTAAATTGTTAGATTTGGTGTCTAACAATTTAGGGGCAGTTCATAATTTCGACAGTCTTTTGATTATTTATTAGGATTTTGTTACGAAATGTTGATTGATTTCGCGGCGGTTATTTTTTTGCTTTTTGCATGATTTTGGATTTTATGATAATTAATCAGAAGCAAGCTTGTTAGAATAAAAAGGATGCCTACAAACATAATAGGATGGAAATATTCTTTGTAAAACAAAGAGCCAATTGCTAAAGCAATTAGGGGTGAAACATATAGCCAAGTAGATGGAAAAAAAGAGTTTGTTTTTGCGACTAGATAATAATATATCGTGTGCCCAAGCATAGAGCCCGCGATAATTAAATAAGCGATGGAGCTTATTCCTTCTATCGAAAAAGAAGGGATGCTCTCTTTTGAAATAACAGATATCATGATTAAAAAGAGACCGCCGTATATCATTTGGACAGCATTTAAAACAATGGGAGAATCAGACTTCAAAGCAGCTATCACTTTGCTTGAGTAAATTGTTCCCCATGCATATCCGATTTCTCCAAGAAGTATGACACTGCATCCTATTAGCCATTTTGTATTAAACTCTATCGTTAATCCTGGAAGAAATAAAAATAATACCCCAATAAAGCCAATTACTACGCCAATCATACTAATCATTGCTATACGGGTTTTAAACATAATCCGCTGCAGCATAATAATCAATATAGGTCCAGTTGCCGAAAGAACAGCTGCAATTCCTGATGTTACATATTGCTCTGCCCAATATAAACAAGAAAATGTAATAAAGGTCAAAGAAAATCCGGTGAAAATTAATTCTTTACGCAAAAGCAAACCTCTAATTGAGCGATCCCGACAAAAAAAGAATAAAAAGATAATAGCTCCAGCCAGCAAAAATCGGATGCCAGCAGAAAAAAATGGGGGAAGTCCTGCATCCACTCCAATTTTTATCGCTAAAAAAGTCGTTCCAAAGATAAAACACATTATACTGTATAAAAAAATTATCATCTTAATCCCTCCTATTTCTAATAGTAAGGTAGAATGAACAGAACAGATGCTAATAAACAGACCAGATGGAAACAAAAAGATGCAATAATGAATAAAAAGGAGGATTAAATAAATGACTAGAATTCCTTTATATCAGCAAGTATGTGATTATATCATTCAGCGCATAAAGACAGGAGAGTGGGAAGAAGGCAGCAGGCTTCCATCTATTCGTACGTTAGCAAGCCAGCTAGGAGTCAATCGTTTAACAGTATTAAAGGCGTTTCAAGTATTAAAAGATAGTCAATATGTATATGCCAAGGATAAGTCTGGATATTATGTACAAAAAAATGCTGACAATCAAAAAAAACAGCAAAGTACCTTAAACGAACCCAAAATTTATTCCTATATAAAAAACAGCCATCTATCAGATATACATAATAAACCGGTCAACTATATGTTTTCTACTTCTTTAATTGATCCCAAGCTGTTGCCAAACCGGTATTTATCCGAGCATGTGAAAGAAGTATTTGATCAATATCCTCAGCTATTAGGGACATATGCACCAGTAAAAGGAGATAAGGAGCTTATAAAAGGATTTTCTGCTTATTTTCAAAAATACTATAATTTTTATATTCATGAAGAGTCCATTTTAATTACAACTGGGGCACAACAGGGAATAGATATTATTGCAAAAGTATTTGTGCAGTCCCGTGATTATGTGCTAATTGATTCGCCAACCTATAGTGCGGCCGTTGATATTTTTCTTAATAGAGGTGCACAACTTTTGCCTATTGATTTGACTACAAAAGGATTTTCATTGGAGCAGGTAGAATCGTATATGAAAAAGTATAAGCCGAAATTATTTTATATGAATCCAACTTTTCATAATCCTACAGGATATACAGTCCCGACTGAACAACGAAAACAGTTGGTGGAACTTGCGGAAAGATACCAATGTATTCTTGTAGAAGATGATTCTTTTCATGAAATTTACTTTGTTAAAGCCCCGCCTGCTCCAATTTTTACCTATGATCCATGCGGCTATGTGATCTATTTAAGAAGCTTCAGCAAATATATTGCCCCTGGATTAAGAATATGTGCACTTTTGGCTCATCCTATTCTAATAAAATGGCTTGTAAAGGGAAAGGCTTTAGCGGATAATGGAACACCTTTGTTAAATCAAAAGGCATTCTTATATTATTTAACATCAGAAAGAGTGCAAAGGCATATGGAGAAGCTTAGGATTGCCTTACAACTTAGAAAAGAGGCGATGGAGAAGGAATTGTCTCTTAAACAATTTCAGTGGAATAGTCCAGCAGGAGGCTTAAATTTATGGGTAAAACTTCATGAGGACATCAATATAGAAAAGTTTAAGATAAAAGCATTAGAGCAGCAAATTTCTATTGTTCCAGGCAATATTTGTGATCCGTTAGCGCGCAGTATACCTTATATTCGGCTAAGTTATTCATTTTTAAATGAACAAGAAATTAAAGAGGGAATACAGCTTTTGAACGAGGTGCACGAATCACTAAAAGTATAGGGGAGAGATGAGAAGATGGAGAAGATCTCTTTAGTGTATTATGTTATAACGAGAAAGATTGAATTTACAGAACAACGTATTATAGAAGAGGAAAAAAAGATTATCTTATATGATGATAAGATAATGGCAGATAATCGGATATTTTATTTACATACAGTGTCTGATGTTTCCTTTAAAAGGACAACGAACGAATATGATATGCTCTATTTGCATACACTTAGCGGTGTATTTTCTTTTCTGATTAAGGACAATCCAAAAAAATTTATGCGAATGGTTAAAGAAAAAGAAAACTAACCTCTGAATTTAATGAGGTTAGTTTTTTAGCAAATTAATCTTTATTAGAAAGAATACCGAAAATGCGGAGAATGTTAATAAATAAATTAATAAAATCCAGATATAGATTTAAAGCCATTAATGGAACTTCTTCAGCTGAGATTCCATAATGCTTCATTCTATTGAAATCAAATAATACATATCCGCTGAATACTAAAACGCCAATAAAAGAATAAGCAAGCATGGCAGTAGAGCTAAGCGGCCAGAAAATATTAAAAATTGATATCGCAATTAAGGCGAGAAGTGCTGCCATTAGCATGCCGCCTAAAAAGGATAGATCTCTTTTGGTTGTAGTGGCATATAAAGCCAAACCTCCAAAAATGACAGTGGTGGTTCCGAATGCTGTCAGCACTAAATTTGCGCCAATAGTAGAAACATAGTGCGCTACTATTGGGTAAGTAGTTATTCCTGATATAAACGTAAATGTATACAAAAAGGAATAAGATAAAGATTTTCCTTTTCGCAAAAAGAATGCAATAATGAGCAAAACAATTTCTAAAATAGACAATGGCAAAAATAGGGAGGTGGGAATATAATTGCCGGCCAAAGTTCCAACAAATGCAATCGCTAATGATAAAGCAAATGTTTTTAATACAGCAGGCATATGCTCATTTCTAGCACTATGTGCGTACATTTTTTTCACTCCATTAATAAGTATTTAGATTATATACGTCAATAAATTAAAATAGTTTCATATTAAATATATTATTTTTCTCGGACAATATCCCTTTTTAGCAAATCTCTAATTTCCATTAATAATTCCTCTTTTGAATCTGTTTTAATCTCTTCTTCTTTTTCTTGTTGTACTTTTTCTTTTCTCTTTAATCTATTAATAAGCTTTACAAATAAAAAGATGGAAAAAGCAATAATAAAAAAATCTAAAATAGTCTGAATAAAGGTTCCATATTTAATAACTGCAGTGCCATGGCGGAAAATTAAAGAGGTAAAATCAATTCCTCCTACTAACATTCCAATAATGGGCATAATTACATCATTTACTAATGAACTGACAATTTTGCTGAATGCTGTGCCGATAATAACCCCGACAGCCAAGTCTACTACATTGCCTTTTATCGCAAATTGTTTAAATTCATTCCACATAAGTATTCCTCCTCTATAAATAGCTAATTATTATCAGTATAGGTAAAAGGATAGAGAGATATTCGCTTGTCTCCACTGCTTACTAAACAGCTAGCCATAAAAACTTGTCTCCTTTGCTAGCGAATTTTAAACGAAGTAAAGCCCGAAGGAATCTCTTCCCGTATATCTAAATGCTCTACAGATATAAAGCGATTCCCTTTTTTTATTTCCTTGATAAAACTTAATAAAGCTTCTTTACATGCAGATGCCACAATTTCAACTGAACCATTCTCTAAATTTTTAACCCATCCAGTAACATCGTAGTGGATAGCCTTCATTTGTACAAAATACCGAAAACCAACGCCTTGGACTTTGCCTGAAACAATAAGATGATATTGAATCATTATATCATTCTCCTTTCCTAATACTAGTTTGCTATGGGACCCGCTTTTAATTTTTTATATATAGTAGTAAAAAAAGCCCATTTTCTTTTTTTCGGAGATTAATAGCCTTGTTCTACTGTACAATAAATAAATAAGTAAAGAGGATTTTCAAAAAAAAGCGTTTAACTCTATGAGAAAAGTTGGAGAATTATTCTTTGCATTTTATTTATTTGGAAAAAGCTAGATTTGTAGAACAACCCTCATTTTGTTAATATATTAAGTACTTATAACAAAAACATGTTTTTATGTAAAGAAGCGTGTAGTGTTCAGGAGATAAATAAATGAAACCTTATATATATACTAGCATTATCATATTTTGTTTAATTGGAGTTACGGTATTTGCTGTAAATGTTAATGTTAGCCAAAAACATCCAGCAACTAAAGTGGCAGAAGACATGGTAGATAAAAAAGCGATTAGCTGGATGCAAGAAAATGCTTTATATGAATTAAATATGAAAAATGGCAATAAAGAGTATGAGGCGTATTTAGTAAGTGAAAATCAAAAAAAGTATAGCTTGCAGCAAGAAAATATATATGGAAAAAAAGATGATCAATTAGTGGAGGGAGATTATTCTTTTTATGTTCTGGATGATAAGTCAGAATATGCCTATAAACAAACGGTCGCTATGCAGCATATGACGTTTAATACATCCAAAAAAAATAAAAGTACTTTTTATGTAAATAAGCATACAGTTGCAGTGATTTATCAACAAAGAAATGAAGACGTTATTGATGCTTATATGTATTCTATAAAAAAAGGGAAGGTTGTTTTATTATCAGATGAGGCTTTACAGCTTTATGATCGAAAAATAAAAAATGTCCAACAAAATTATCTGCAAACCATCTCTAAAAAGGATAAGGAAACATACGAAGTAAAAACGTGGATACTTGATGCGGAAAAAATGAGACTTAATGAATTAGATGCTACAATAGTTAAAGATAAAAAGGTTGTATCTGATTGGCTGGATACAGAAGAATATTATTATCCATATAAAAATGTGCAGGATATTTCAAATATGGTCAGCAAGGCTGAACAAGGCATGCTAATAGGAAGCCAGTATCCAATTGGAACAAATATTGATGTAATTAAGAAATCAAATCCTAATTACCTGAAAGAAGAAAAACAAAAGGATACGGTAACGGTAGAATATCCAGAAGTTACCTATTATTATAATGAAAAAGAAAAACAAGTTACAGCGATATCCATTCCAGGAATTCGTCTGAAAACGACTTTGCAGGAGTTGGAAGCAAAGTTTGGAGAACCGAAAAGTTATATAAAAAATAAAGAGATAACAGCTGTTTATGAAGCAGGAAAATATGAACTTCATTTTGTTATTACAGATTCACAAGAAATAGAATCTATTCAATTAATAAAAAGGTAAAAAAGGAAAAAACTTTTCCCTTTTTTACCTCTAAAGAGTCACAATTAAAATGCCCAATTGCCATTCCTAAAGATTGCTTCCACTTTTCCATCTGCCGTCACGCCATCAATATCCATTTTATCGGAGCCAATCATAAAATCTACATGTGTGATGCTTTCATTGAGACCAACAGCTGTGAGTTCTTCACTTGTCATTTTTTTGCCGCCTTCTATACAGAAAGCATAAGCGCTGCCAATAGCTAGATGATTGGAGGCATTTTCATCAAATAGCGTGTTGTAATAAAGAATATTTGACTCAGAAATAGGGGAGTGATGTGGTACAAGGGCCACTTCTCCTAAATAATGAGAACCTTCATCTGTTTCCACTAATTGTCGCAGAATCTCTTCTCCTTCTTCTGCCTTCACATCAGTGATTCTTCCATCTTTAAAGGTGATGGAAAATTGGTCAATAATATTGCCGCCATAACTTAATGGCTTTGTACTAGAGACTGTTCCATTTACACCTGTTTTATAAGGGACAGTAAACACTTCTTCTGTTGGCATATTTGCCATAAATTCAAACCCTTTTTCATTGATGCTTCCTGCACCGCACCATAAATGATTTTTTGGAAGTTCAATTGTTAAATCTGTTCCAGGTGCCTTGTAGTGAAGTTCTTTATAAGCTTTATTGTTTAAATAGTCTACTTTTTCATGTAGTGTTTTATCGTGTTTTTTCCATGCTTCAATCGGGTTATCAGCATCTACACGGGAAGCTTTAAAGATAGCATCCCATAACAAATCGACACGTTTTTCAGAAGGCTCGTTAGGAAATACTTTATCTGCCCAGCTTTGAGAAGCTGTGCCGATTACTGTCCAGCTCACTTTATCTGATTGAATATATTTGCGGAATGTAGTTAATGCTTTTCCTGACGCTTTTTGAAAATTGCTGATTTTTTCAGATGAAATCCCTTTTAGAAGATCAGGGCTAGAAGATAGAACAGACATGAATGCTGCGCCATTTTCTGCTAATTCTTCTGTTTCTTTTGCCCTCCATTTTGGATATTCTAAAAAGGCTTCACTTGGCGCTAATTCATATTTTGTTCTTGTAACGATGTCATCTGTCCAATTTACGACAACATTGTTTGCCCCTAGTTCATATGCTTTTTTTACTACGATACGTACAAATTCTGCTGCATCAATTGTTGTGTTGATAACAAGTGTTTGGTCTTTTTGAATATTAACGCCAACTTTAACAGCAAGTTCTGCATATTTCTCTAAATTCTTTTGAAATGTGCTCATCATTTCACTCCTAATTAGTTCAATTTTTTTATGTAATGCAAAAAAATTCAAGATACAAGCACTTGGCAAGAGCAAGTATTATTGTTGCTTTTATTTTAGCTTTTTTATGAGTAGAAAGAAACTAAAAAGGTACTCACATTTTTTTGATATAATGCTAATAATGGAATGCTAGAGGAGGTAAGAATGTCTCAATTATTAAAAGCAGTTATATTTGATTTCGATGGTGTTATTGCAGACACTGTTTCTTTATATTATGAAGCAACCAAAAGATTAGCAATCGAGATGCAGGTACCCTTTACAAAGGAAGATAATATTCGTTTTCAAGGAATTCCACGTAAAGTGTTGATTAATGAACTTGCATCTAGAGGGAATTTATCATTAACAGAAGAAGAAAAAATCGTGTTGGGAAATAAAAAAGGAGATTATTATAAAGAACTAATTGCCGATTTTACAGACAAGCAAATGCTGCCTGGAATAAAGGAGTTTCTGAATGATTTAAAAAATGCTGGAATCAAAATGGCGATAGCCTCATCGAGCTCTAATGCGCCTTTTTTATTAGAACGGTTTGGTGTAAAAGAATGGTTTAATTGCATTGTTGATCCACATTCCTTAAAAAAAGGAAAACCTGATCCAGAGATCTTTTTAACAGCTGCCAACTGCCTGCAAGTAGATTACAAAAACTGTGCAGCTATTGAAGATGGAGAAGCAGGTTTAAAAGGAATTATGGAGACACCGATGTTTTCTGTTGGAGTGGGAAAAGAAGAATACTTAAAGTATGCAGATTGGCATGTAAAGGAAACACAACATTTAAATCTGGACAGTTTATTAAAAAAGTTCCAGATAAAAGGATAAATCTTAATGTATGGTAGTATAAATCGTAAACAGAATGACGTAAAGGCAAATATAAAAGAAAAATTTCTAAGTGCTAAATGATTGTTCTTTAAAAGGCGCATTTTAGAAAATAAAGGAGCATAAAACAAAATGGCAAAAAGCCTGGTATTAGCTGAAAAACCTTCCGTTGCAAGAGATATTGCAAGTGTATTGAAGTGTTCAAAAAAAGGTAATGGATTTTTAGAAGGAGATAAATATATTGTTACATGGGCATTGGGCCATCTTGTCACATTAGCTGATCCGGAAAGTTATGATGTGAAATATAAACAATGGAATTTAGAAGATTTGCCAATGCTGCCTGAAAGCTTAAAGCTGACAGTAATCAAGCAATCGAGCAAACAATTTCATGCTGTGAAAGCTCAATTAGCACGAAAAGATGTAAATGAAATTATTATCGCAACAGATGCAGGCCGCGAAGGAGAACTGGTTGCCCGCTGGATTATTGAGAAAGCAAAGGTTAATAAGCCAATTAAACGTTTGTGGATTTCGTCTGTAACAGATAAGGCAATTAAAGATGGATTCAAGAACTTAAAGCCAGGAAAAGATTATGAAAACTTGTATCATTCAGCTGTAGCTCGATCTGAGGCAGATTGGTATATTGGATTAAATGCTAGTCGTGCGTTATCGACAAAATTTAATGCCCAGCTGAATTGTGGGCGGGTACAAACGCCAGTAGTAGCAATTGTTGCGGCACGGGAAGAGGAAATAAAAAATTTTAAGCCACAGATATTTTATGGAATTGAAGCACAAACAGCAGATAATTTAAAATTGACTTGGCAAGATAAGTCTGGCAATAGCCGAAGTTTTTCTAAAGAAACAGTGGACGGGGTTTTAACAAAACTTGCAAGCAAAGATGCAGTTGTGACAAATGTTGAACGCAAACCAAAAAAATCTTATGCACCAGGTCTTTATGATTTAACAGAGCTGCAGCGAGATGCCAATAAAATTTTTGGGTATTCTGCTAAAGAAACATTAAACATCATGCAAAAATTGTATGAGCAGCATAAAGTTCTAACATATCCCCGAACAGATTCACGTTACTTATCGTCTGATATTGTCAGCACGCTAAAAGAGCGTTTAAAATCTTGCGGGTTTGGTGAATATCAATCTTTAGCACATAAAATTTTAAATAAGCCAATAAAAGCAACAAAGGCATTTGTGGATGATAGCAAAGTAAGTGATCATCATGCGATTATTCCGACTGAAAGCTATGTGAACTTGTCAGCATTTACAGATAAAGAGCGTAAAATTTATGATTTGGTTGTTAAACGATTTTTAGCTGTTTTATCTCCTGCTTTTGAATATGAACAATTAACATTACACGCAACAATAGGCAATGAAAAGTTTATAGCACGTGGGAAAACGATTATTAATATTGGCTGGAAAGCAGTATATGAAAATCGTTATGAGGAGGACGAATCCACAGATGATTTAAAAGAACAGATTTTGCCACGTTTGGAGAAGGGACAAGTGCTTAAGACAAAATTAATAGCTGTAACTTCTGGACAAACAAAATCGCCAGCACGTTTTAATGAGGGGACGCTGCTGACAGCAATGGAAAACCCTGTGAAATATATGGAAACAAAGGATAAAGAACTGGCAGCTACATTAAAGTCAACTGGAGGACTTGGAACTGTTGCAACACGTGCGGATATTATAGATAAGCTGTTTAATTCATTTTTGATGGAAAAGCGTGGAGGCAAAGAAATTTATCTTACATCAAAAGGCCGCCAGCTTCTAGAGTTGGTCCCAGAAGATTTAAAGTCTCCTGCTTTGACAGCGGAATGGGAAAATAAGCTAGAACAAATTGCAAGGGGCAAAAGAAATAAAAAAGCATTTATCACAGAAATGAAGGGCTATACGAAAGAAATAGTTTCTGAAATAAAAGCAAGCAATAAAAAATATAAGCATGATAATATCTCTACTAAATCTTGCCCAGATTGTGGGAAGCCAATGCTTGAAGTGAATGGAAAAAAAGGCAAAATGCTTGTTTGCCAAGACCGTGAATGTGGACACCGAAAGAATGTAGCAAGAACGACTAATGCTCGCTGCCCACAGTGTAAAAAGAAAATGGAGCTTCGAGGAGAAGGTGAAGGCCAAATTTTCGCATGCAAGTGTGGATACCGAGAAAAATTGGCTGCATTTCAGGCTCGAAGAAAAAAGGAATCGGGTGGGAAGATAGATAAGCGTGCTGTACAAAAGTATTTGAAGCAGCAAGAAAAAGAAACAGAACCCGTTAATAATGCCTTTGCAGAAGCCTTTAAAAATTTAAAGCTATAGGGCATTCCTGAAAATTTCAAATAGAAAAAGCACCTATTAGAAAAAACTTTAAATAGGTGCTTTTTTAGAAAAGTTAAAAAAACGAAAAATTACAGAGTTTTTGAGAAGAGTCTAGGATAAAAAATAATAGACCTTGCTGCTAATTTTAAGCAGAGAAAATTTCTCATTTATTCCTCTTCTATACGATTTTTAAAAGCTTCCTGTGTCACAATAAATTCCTCATCTTCAGGTGCATCCTCTGCATGTGTATGCACTTGAGTATCTTCAGGTAGTGGACCAGGATGATGCTTCTTTTTATGTTCAAAATGCTTTCCGCGAGCCATATTTACACCCCTTTCTTTTTCTATTTGTATTGTCTGAAAAAAAGGGGGTTCTTATACAATGTATAAGAAATCATTCTATTCGATCACCATTGTAGAGAAAAACCAGGAGATGATAAAATGGACTTTTCCTCATTAATTTCTGAAGAGAAAATAAAAAAAGCTTATAAAAATGGAGAGTTCGAAAATTTGCCTGGCTTTGGAAAACCTTTGCCGAAAGACAAGTTTGCTGCTGTTCCAGCAGAACTTCGGATGGCTTTTCGGGTCTTATCCAATGCGGGATACAATGTAGAAGAGGACCAGTTGAAGCAAGAATTGCTATCCATTGAAGATCTATTGAGGGCATGTAGAGAAGATGAAGAAAGGAATAGACTGCAAACAAAATATAGGGAAAAGCTGATGCGTTTAAATAAATTAATGGAGAATCGAAGGAAAAATAATACATCTTCTTTTATTAAATATCAACAGAAAATAGAAAGTGAATTCTGGAGAAAATAGTGGTAATTTATTTGAGCTTTTATAAGGATAAAAGAGCATTTTGTCAAAAAAAATCCATAGTTAGTCCATATTATTTAAAATATCCTCGAGTTCCCCTAAAATAATGGCAAAAATAGTCGAAATATAAGATATATACAAAAAACAAAAGCAGACAATATATTTCAAGTAAGATAGGTGAATTGAATGGATAAGACATCACTCATAGGAGTTGTTTTAGGATTTGTAGCAATAGGTGTAGGAATGGTTTTTAAAGGCGTTAATCCTTCTGTTTTGGCAAACCCTGCTGCGATACTGATTATTTTATTGGGGACAGCAGCGGCTGTTGTCATTGCCTTCCCAACTAGTGAAGTAAAGCGAGTACCAAAATTATTTGGCGTTATATTTAAAGAACAGAAACTTCATAAGACAACTGATCTTATTCGAATGTTTTCTGAATGGGCGCAGCTTGCAAGAAAAGAAGGATTATTGGCGCTAGAAGCAAAAACAAACGAAGTAGAAGATCCATTTTTGCGAAATGGTTTATCATTATCTGTGGACGGCCAAAGTGCAGAGTATATTCGTGATGTTTTATCAGAAGAAATTGAAGCGATGGAGGAAAGGCATAGAGCAGGTGCCCTTATTTTTACACAGGCAGGAACTTATGCCCCAACATTGGGAGTGCTCGGTGCAGTTATCGGATTAATTGCGGCGCTTGGATTTATGGACGATGCAGAAGGGTTGGGCCATGCAATAAGTGCAGCTTTTGTTGCGACTTTAATGGGGATATTTACTGGATATGTTTTGTGGCATCCATTTGCAAATAAACTGAAAAGAAAGTCTCAGCTAGAAGCGAGCCAAAAATATTTAATGATTGAAGGAATTCTTTCCATTCTGGAAGGAGAGGCTCCAAGGGTTATTGAGCAGAAACTATCTTCCTATTTACCGGTTTCTGAAAGGAAGAAATTCTTGGAGGAAATGGAAAGCAGTGTGAATAATAATGAGTAAAAAAAGAAAAAAGAAGGAGCATCATGAAGAGCATGTAGATGAATCATGGCTTGTTCCTTACTCCGATCTACTGACATTATTACTCGCATTATTTATTGTTCTATATGCAATGAGTTCTGTTGATTCAAAAAAATTTGCAGCTTTGGCAGATGCTTTCAACAAAGAATTTCAAAGTGGAACGGGAATATTCGATTATCCTAGTCCAGCTCCATCCAAGATAGAAGAGCAGGCCGATATAGATGATATGAATGAGAAATCAAAGTCAAAAGATACGGCCACTATGACGAATGAAGAATTGGAAAAAATAAAAGAACAACAAGATCAAGAAGAACTTGGAAAGATACAAGACAAGGTAAATTCCTATATAAATGACAAGCACTTAAATAAGCAATTAGACACATCTCTAACAGATGAAGGGCTGCTTGTGTCAATAAGAGATAATGTATTATTTGCTTCTGGAAGTGCAGATATTCGAAATTCTGACAAAAAAGTAGTTACAGAAATATCAAAGCTGCTTGTCATGGATCCACCAAGGAGCATTATTATTAGCGGCCATACAGATAATGTTCCAATCAACAATTCTGAATATGATTCGAACTGGGAGCTTAGTGTAACAAGAGCAATCAATTTTATGAAACTTTTGCTAAAAAATGATAAATTAAATCCAAGCTCCTTCAGTGCAAAGGGTTTTGGCGAATTTAAACCAGTGGCAAGCAATAAAACGGCAGAAGGAAGAACAAAAAATCGTCGGGTTGAGATTTTAATACAGCCTCGTGCTGCTGAGAATTAAAAAATGGATTCAAAGGTCATTAAGTTTTGGACTTTTGAAATCCATTTTTTTTATAAAAAAAATGGATTTCAACCTGTTTTTGCACTGATATTTGATTCTTATAAAAGTTTTTAACTCTTAATAAATAAGAGTTGTGACTACTTAACCAAAGTGGATGTTCAAGCTGTTTAGTCGAAAACAATTTTAATAAATAGAGAACCCAAAAGAATGGTCTATGAATGTTTCCTATTTTGCTATTTCAAATCATCTGTCATTCTTTTGAATTTTAGAAACTCTAAGCAATAGCGAAAATCTTCTTTTGTAACCCCCTCCCTTATAGCGGATTCCAGTAAGTCCCTCCATTCCTCGTCTAAAATATCAGAAATAGCAGCATCATTTTTATCTAGTAGTTGTTCTAGATTAGTGTCAAGGGTATGAGCTAGCTTTGAGAGTATTTGTAAGGAAGGATTTTTTTGGATTCCACGTTCGATATAACTTAAATAGGACTTGGAAACACCAGCGCGTTCGGATAATTCATTAATTGAATAGCCTTTCATTAACCTTAACTTCTTAATTTGAGTTCCAACCATTTAGAATTGTCTCCTTAGGTATATGTATAAACATATATTTTCATTATAACGAACGAAACGTTCAATAAAAAATACGAATTTGCTAGAAAAAACGAGATAATTCGAGATAAAGAACGATATTTGTTCTTTAAAGAGAAGAAATCAAGGATTTTAGAATTTTTCAAATTAATCAATTTGAACTATAATAATCATAAATAACTGTTCTTTAAAAAGAACTAATTTATTAGTTAAAAAGAAATGATTTGGAGTATTTAGAATTAGACATGCTTAGATAGAAGGGATTATTTACTAAGGAATATTTAATAAAAGTTCTATAAAAAGAAGGTGTGAACTATCTATAGAAAAAACTGTGATAAATGTCATAGACCGTCATATAGTAGTAGTGAGATAGGTGATTGGTATTGCCCAATATGCAATAATAATCTAACAGATTATCCATTTTTTGATGCAATTACATTTGAACAGATTCATATTAATTATTCCTTTAAGAAAGTATTAGAGAGTTATCAAAATAAAACTAAGGTTACAGGCAGTTTTAATAAAAACTGTTAAATACAATAGTATAGATAATTATATAATTATATAATCAATATAAGAGCGAACGACAAATATAGTACAGCTGCAATAATGAGAGGTTTTAATTCTAATTCACTGAATCTGTGTATTGATTGAATCAAGGTTTCTTATTTAGTATTACTGAGTTATAGGGATAATATTTTTAGGTCATTTATTACTCTGTCCAGCTGTTTATTAGTTCAAGAATAAAAGAAAAGGACAAATTAACAAAAGATTGGAGCCTAAAGTTTAAGTATTGCAATGGCAGCCAGACTGCAAAAATACAAAGGTATTTTTGGGAGGGAAAGAAATTAGATGATCGATCAAAAAGTATTGGCAGTAGAGCTGGATATTGAATGACTTCAATTGATAAAAGAAGCAAAAAAATTGGGGTTAAAAATGGAGGAAATCAGGAGGTTTATTTATAATAATCAGAATGATTGTTTGATTCTAAAAAATGGCTAAAGTTTGTCAATGTACAATAGAAAAAAGACACAAAGTCATTTGTGTCTTTTTTTTACTGTACAGATTTGATTTTATGAATAATTTTTAGTGGATTTCTAAAAATACTTGCTCTAAGTTCCAATAGTCGAGCGAAGTAAATTATGATGCAATGGCATACGTAATTTATGAAAAAAATATGCCAGGAATTTCTCTGAAAAAGAACATCGATTATTAAAGCCAATAATATTTTATATGTTGAACAGATGGAGATTTAGTCTATAGAAGTTCTATTTTTTTGTTCAATTCGCCATTTATTAAACTCTAAAAATTCTCGGAATTCGCTTTTGGAGACTCCGGAATCCATCGCTTCTTTAACTATTTTAAGCCATTCAGAATCTAAGTCCTCTTTATTTTGCTGTTCATTAATAAGATGATCAACAGGAACATTAAAAACCGTCGCAATTTTTTCTAAAAATTGTATGGAAGGATTAGATTGTAAATTTCTTTCTAATGAACTTAAATAGGATTTAGCAACGCCCGCTTGCTCAGCTAATTCTGATAAAGACATCCTTTTCTCTAAGCGGAGCTTTTTTACACGATCGCCAATCATACAGCCTCACTCACCTTATCACTATATGTATTAATATCATAACAAATATATATGAAAAGTTCCATATAAAGAACAATTTGTTCAATGATTTATTAAAGAAAATGCCATTAATTATTCACAATTAAAGCCAATCATTTATAAAAAGAACCTTTTTATAAATACCCGTTAAACAGCAAAATAAACCTTTGTTGTGTAAAAAAATAATGTTTTAAAAGTGAGAAGAAATATTTAATATAGCCTTATATTAAAATAATGAAATTTAAAAGTGATATACCTCACACGTATATAGAATTATTCAATAGTTATATATGTATCCAAATACGTATAGAGTTATGAATAAATAAAAAATATTTATTTAAATAGCTACAATGATAGAAAAAATAATGACACTAAAAGCCATAAGTTTTAGGTATAACAATTTTTTAAGAATCTGAATGCTTAATTAGCTGATGGGTTAGAAGCTTTGTAGATGATAAATTATAATAATGAACGTATACAATTTTCTACTAGCATGTTTTATCTTTAATGTTTGGGGAAACTAATTTATAAAACGAACCAATAAGGAGATGAAAACATGGGTAAAAAAATTGCAACAGTTCTTACAAATATGTTTGAGGATGTAGAATTTACGGAGCCTGCTAAAGCATTTAAGGAAGCTGGTCATGAGGTTGTTACCATTGAATCGGAAGCTGGAAAATCAGTAGAAGGCAAACAAAAGGAAGCAACAGTAAAAATTGATAAGAGTATTAATGAAGTAAATCCAGAGGAATTTGATGCATTATTTATTCCAGGTGGATTTTCTCCTGATCAACTTCGTGCAGATGATCGATTTGTTGCATTTGCAAAAGTATTTATGGATGCTAAAAAACCAGTGTTTGCGATATGTCATGGGCCACAGCTACTTATTACGGCAAAAACATTGGAAGGAAGAAATGCAACAGGATATAAATCAATTAAGGTAGATATGGAGTATGCTGGGGCAACGTATAAAGATCAAGAGGTGGTTGTCTGCAATAATCAATTAGTAACAAGCAGAACACCGGAAGATATTCCAGCCTTTATTAAGGAATCTTTGGGACTATTACAATAAGTAAAAAGGGAGGAGTATCTCCCTTTTTTTTTGCGTATAAATGATAGAAATACATAGGAAATAAATTAAGAATAAATAGTGTTTTTTTCTGTTTTGGTGTATATATATTAAGGAAATGAAGCTTCTTTTATGAAGGAATTTTTCGACTAGGTAAAGAAAACACTAGCTTATTTCCTCGTATAATGTTTTGGGTTATCACTAGGGAGGACGATGGAAATGATTGTATTAAAATCAAAAAGAGAAATTGAAAAAATGAAAATGGCAGGAGAAATATTAGCGAATTGTCATAAAGAAATTGCCAAAATAATTAAACCGGGAATTACTACAATGGAGATAGACTTATTTGTAGAAAACTATTTAAAAGAAAAAGGGGCAACACCTGAACAAAAAGGATATAGGGATTATCCATATGCCACTTGTGCAAGCATCAATGATGAAATATGTCATGGATTTCCAAGAGAAACAGTTCTTGAGGCAGGAAATATTGTAACAATTGATATGGTCGTAAATTATAATGGGGCGTTAGCTGATTCTGCCTGGACATATGCAATCGGACAAATTTCTGAGGAGGCAGAACGATTATTGCAAGTAACAAAAGAGGCATTATATATTGGCATCAATGAATCGAAAATTGGGAATCGAATTGGCGATATTGGTTATGCCATTCAGCAATATGTCGAAGGTCAAGGATTCTCTGTTGTAAGAGAATTTGTAGGTCATGGAATAGGCGCAGCTATCCATGAAAAGCCTAATGTTCCTCATTATGGACTGCCTGGTAAAGGACCCCGCATAAAGGAGGGCATGGTATTTACTATTGAACCAATGGTAAATATAGGCGACTATGCAATGAAGATGGATGATAATGGTTGGACATCCCGTACAAGAGATGGCAAATATTCTGCACAATACGAGCACACGATAGCTATTACCAAAGATGGTCCCATTATTTTAACAAATCAGGAGCGTTAATGGAGGGGAAGAAAAAAGGAGATTCATCTTACATGAATCTCCTTTTTATTATTGTTTACGCAAAGATCCTAATTCTTCTGCTAGTGCTTGCATTTCATTTGGGCTAAAAGATTCCTTTTTCATCACATGTTCATAGATTTCTTTTAATTCTTCATACATTTCTTCATCGAAATGTGATGGTTTGATTGCCCCAAAATTTAAAACCTTTAACTTTTCTTTAATCTTATCAATCATATATTCAACATTTTCAGTTGATTTAGCACTTAAATTCATGCTTATTTGCCCCTTCCTATTTGCCATTTTTTCATTTTTGCTAAACTCTTTTGTTTAGTACATCTTTTCATGGGTTTGTATAAAAGTCAAACATAAATTGTGGTTCTCTTTTATAGTAGTGTGTTGCTTCAAATGTATGGAAATGCTAGTCTGTAATGTATGTTATAAAAATGAATGGAGGAAACTATAGTGGTAGTAAATGTTCTTTTTATTTGTTTAGGAAATATTTGCCGTTCTCCCATGGCTGAAGCGATTTTTCGGAATTTAGTAAAGAAAGAAGGCCTTGAAGGAGAAATAAGCTGCGATTCTGCAGGAACAGGTGGATGGCATGCTGGCAAAACTCCTCATCAGGGTACAAGAGATATTTTAAAAACGAATAATATTAGTGATGAAGGTATTTTTGCCAGACAGTTTATCAAGGAAGATTTGGATCAATTTGAATATTTAATTGCAATGGATGGAAGTAATATTGAAAATATTCAAAAGTTAAGTGCAGATTCTACAATAAAAGTTAGGCTGCTAATGGATTATACAGCAGAAGAAAAGGGAAAAGAAGTACCAGATCCTTATTTTACTGGTAATTTTGAAGAAGTATATGAATTGGTAACAAAGGGTTGTGAAGCGCTGCTAGCAGAAATAAAAACAACCTATAAATTCTAGACAATAAGTTTTTGACTATTTGAAGATATTCAGCAGTTGTTGAAGAAAGGATGGAAGAAATGGTGCATATAAATATTTTTCAAGGTGTAGTATTGGGAAGTCTTGTAGGTGCATCTTTAAGTCTTCTGGATAAACAAACAAGAAGGAATTCTCTGCAAAGTGTACAAAAAATTAAAAGTTCTGTTACTAATTTGGAGCAATTAACATCATCTGTCACTACTACTTCTGAGAAGTTAAAAACGACTGCTGAAAAAGTTTCAGAAGATGTTGCTTTTATCTTAGAAAAAGTCGAGGAGTTAAAGCAGGTGACTCCAGCAATCGCAAGTATTGTGAAAGAAACAAAGGATGCTTTCTCTAATGGAGGCAAAGAGCCTAGAAAGCAAATCTCAAGCATTCAATATTTACCTGAGTATTAGTATTGATAATTCTCTGTTAGTGCCTCATTACTTCATAAGTAAGGGAAACAAGCATGGTAAAACATAATATCACTGCTTGTTTTTCCTCCCTTTAAGTCTTTTTCTATATATAAAATCAACAAAATGCTACATAGATATGTTTTTAGCATGTATATAAAGGGGAAAGAGAAAACATCTAAAAAAAACAGTGAAGTCCGTTAGGAAGGTGAAAAAGATTGGGAGAGGCATTTACAGTTGCGAAAGATTTAGTTAAGAGAATACAGCAGGATGATGTTTTCGATTTAGCCGCACAATTGGCTTATTATTTTTTATTATCCATCTTCCCCCTCATTATTTTTATCATGACATTGCTTCCATATTTACCAATAGCCAAAGAGGATTTATTGGGCATGTTTGAAACATTTGCACCTGGAGAAAGCATGGATATAATTGAGTCCAACTTGGATCAAGTGCTCAGCAAAAATGGCACATTATTATCAATCGGGATTATCGGGACAATATGGTCTGCATCGAATGGCTTGAATGCGATTGTAAAAGCATTTAATAAAGCATATGATGTGGAAGAAACAAGATCTTTTGTTGTTGCAAGGGCAATGTCTATTGTATTGACCTTAGGCATGATCGCAGTGTTGGTTATTGCTTTACTGCTTCCAGTCTTTGGGGAACAAATAGGGATTTTTTTATTTAGTCAATTTAATTTATCAGAGGAATTTTTATCTGTTTGGAGAGCCATTCGCTTTTTAGTAACCCCTGTTATTTTATTTATTGTATTTTTAGCGCTTTATTGGGTGGCCCCAAATAAGAAAATGAAATGTGTCAGCGCTATTCCTGGAGCATTATTTGCAACAATAGGATGGGTTGTTGCTTCTTTAGGATTTTCCTATTATGTAGGAAACTTTGGGAATTATTCTGCTACATATGGCAGCATTGGGGCTATTATTATTACGATGATTTGGTTTTATTTAACAGGTGTGATCATTATGATAGGCGGAGAGATTAACGCTTATTTTACAGACAAAAAGAAAAATTGTTAGGTAAAATTGCCATTATAAAATGAGTGATAGGACACAAACTAGTAGAGGGGAATCACTTACACTTATAGGGGGCATTTACAATGACTAAACATACAAAAAAAGATGGCGGCACCAAACAAAAAGGAAAAAGCAAACCAAAACATAAAACGTCAGGTTCTGCAAATGGACAAAATGGCTATCACTAAGAATCTATAAACAAAAAAAGGATGAGTTTTAAAGCTCATCCTTTTTTGTTTAATTCCGAAGCAAACGAAGGCTATTTAATATTACTAATATCGTGCTGCCTTCATGGCCAATTACGCCAAACGGAAGATCTAATATTTGTAAAAAATTTGTACAGATAAGCAACATAATAACGGTTATAGAAAAAATAATGTTTTGTTTTACAATGCGATTCATTTTACGGGATAATTTAATGGCTTCCGATATTCGAGGCAAGTCATTTTTCATTAAAACAACATCAGCGGTTTCTAAGGCCACATCTGTGCCTTCTCCCATTGCGATGCCGACATTTGCGGTTGCAAGTGCAGGAGCATCGTTAATGCCATCACCTACCATTGCTACATTTCCAAACTTTTCTTTTAATTCTTTAATATAAGAGACTTTTTTCTCTGGCAGACATTCTGCCATATATTCATGAATATGGCTTTCTTCTGCGATGGCACTTGCTGTTTTTTTGCTGTCCCCAGTCAGCATAATGGTATGGATGCCTTGTTCTTTTAATGTGTGAATTGCCGACTTTGTTTCTGTTCGAACAATATCTTTTAAGCTGATAAGTGCAATTATTTTTTCTCCCTTTTGTACAAATACTACCGTTTTTCCTTCTTCAGAGAAACGATCATAGGCATGATTGGCGAAAATCTGTGCCTCTTTTTTACCGACAAATTGAGCTTTGCCAATTTTCCATTCTTCATTGTCTATTATTGCTTTTACTCCCCAACCAGAAGTATCTTGAATACTTTGCGGCTTGAGAACATCCTTTTTGTACATGGTTTTAGCATATTGCACAATCGATTTTGCCAAAGGATGATTAGAATGATTTTCAATGCTTGCGACAGTTAAAAGAATGGACTTTTCGTCTAGTCCCTTTTGTACAATTACATCTGTTACAACAGGTTTTCCTTTTGTAAGTGTTCCTGTCTTATCAAAAGCGATTGCTGATATATGGGCTAAGTTTTCTAAATGGACGCCTCCTTTAAAAAGAATGCCGTTTCGAGCGCCATTTGAAATAGCTGATAGAGTTGCTGGCATAATGCTCGCAACTAGGGCACAAGGGGATGCTACAACAAGTAAAATCATCGCTCGATAAAATGTTTCATTCCAACTCCAGTCAAATAGAAAATGGGGCAGAACCATCATAATTAAGACGATAGAAAGAATAACCTTAACGTACGTTCCCTCAAATTTTTCAATAAATGCTTGGGAAGGAGATTTTTCACTTTGCGCAGATTGCACTAATGTAATAATCTTATGAAAAAGTGTTTCGTTTGTATTTTTTGTAATTTCAACGGTGATTGATCCATTGATATTAACTGTTCCAGCAAAAACATCATCGTTTATTCCTTTTGCTACAGGAACGGACTCTCCAGTAATTGCTGCTTCATCTATGGCAGTATCTCCTGTAATAATTTTTCCGTCTGCAGGAATTCTTTCACCTGGTTTAATAAGAATCATATCAGAAATCACCAGTGATGCTACAGGGACAACTTTTTCCCTGCCATTTGGAAGCAGTTTTACAGCTTCCTCTGGCTGCAGACTCATTAGAGATGAGATTTCTTTATGGCTTTTATTCATTGTATAAGTTTCTAATGCGCCACTTACAGCAAATATAAAAATAAGAATAGCTCCTTCTGTCCAATAGCCGATGATAGCAGAGCCTATTGCTGCAAATACCATTAGCATCTCTACATTTAGCTCTTTGTTGGCAATCGTTTCTTCTATTCCTTCCTTTGCTTTGGCAAATCCTCCGATAATAAAGGCTAGAATATAAGCAGTGATCGACAATGGCTTATCTTCGAAATGGGCGAATAACCATCCAACTACAATAAGAATTCCACTTAATCCTGCAGCAATTAATTCTGCATGTGGCATTATTTTTTCAAAAAATGAACTTTCTGTCAGCTGTTTTTGCTTTTGATTAAGAATTTTTGTTTCTGCGGTCATTTTTACTACCTCCTATTTGATTCTTTTTTCTCAATGAGAGAGATAATCACATTCATTACC
The DNA here is from genome assembly GCF_002835805.1 of Niallia nealsonii. Lineage (GTDB taxonomy): Bacteria > Bacillota > Bacilli > Bacillales > Cytobacillaceae > Niallia > Niallia nealsonii. The sequence goes on from NZ_PISE01000030.1 coordinate 21,662, forward strand.
CTTAAAAAACACGAAAGCTGCCACCTATTTAGGTGACAGCATTATTTCTTCTTTGATGTCTGGACAAAAGCAATAAATAATTGCTTCTTGGCATAATGTATTTAATTATCTATATCCTACCATATAAATTATGTATTGAACATTGATTTGTTCATTAAAATTAATGTGTTTTTGCTAAACCTTGTTTTCCAAAAAAGAATAAGATTAGACTTAAAATAAAAAGAATGCTACTGATAAATAGAAAATAGCTAAACTCTTTAAAAAATTGAATAAATAGTCCACCTAAATAGGGTCCTGTTAAACTGCCTATGCTAAATGCTATTCCACATAATAAATTCCCTGTTGGCAAAAGATTTGTGGGAACTAGATCTGTCATATAACTAACGCCTAAGGAAAAGGTAGATCCAACATTCATGCCAGCAAGAAAAAGTAACAAGCAAATGATTGGCAGAAAATCTTCGAATAGACTGGCGGTTAAAAAGCAAAAAAATCCAACAAATAAAATAATGATCAATATTTTTCTTCGTCCGTATTTATCGCTTAATATGCCAAGAGGGAGCTGAAAAACAATCGCACCAATCGCAAAGGAGGTTAAAAGAAAAGAGATATGAACTACGCCCATGCCAATTCGAAGTCCATAAATTGGAAAACTGGAATTGAGACTTGATTCTAAAAAACCGTATGCTAATGGAGGGAGGAAGGCAACCCAGGCATATTTCATAGTACGAGAGAAGCGTTTTATCGTTTCCTTAAAGGTATTTATTTCAATCGTTTGCTGAGGAAAGTCATTTTGAATAAAGAAAACAAAAATCCATGCACATAAACACAAAAAGGAAGACAGAATAAAGGGGAAGGATTCATTTATTTTTATCAATGGAGTCAGCATAGGGCCAACTGCAAAACCAATCCCAAAAAACAGTCCATATAACGATATGTTTTTTCCTCGCTTTGCTTCTTCTGATTGAGAGGTAATCCACGTTTGGGTAGCGAAATGCAAAGAATGATCGCCAATGCCAATTAACAGCCGTAAACAGAACCAAAACCAAAATGATTTCCATAATGGAAAAAGGGTGAGTGCTGTAATGACTGTTAATCCCCCAACTAAAATAGCTGGTTTATAGCCGAATTTGCGGAGCGGGTATTCCATAAACGGTGAAATAAGCAATATACCAATATATAAGCCAACTGCATTTAATCCATTTAATGTCGAAGGAATTCCATCACTTTCAAAAATAACAGAAATAAGAGGAAGGAGCATGCCTTGACTAAACCCAGAAATGCTGATAATCGTAATTAATATCCAAAATTTTTTATTTTCCATAAATAAGTACTCTCCCCAAGATAAAATCATAGATGAAAAAAACTTAGTGTCCCTAAAAGATGTTAGCTGGAAAAGACTTGGTTTGCAAATAAAAAAGAACATGCTCTATAGCGGCATGCTCTTAGGTGAGTAAAGGTCATAAAGAGATTTCTTCTGCTTCTGCTCCAACATCTGCAAAATAGCGAATTTTATGTGGTGTAAATTTAAGCAGGACATAATTAGGATCATTTGGACCAGTCAGCCAATTACTTAATTGATCAGACCAAAAGGCTTCTTTATTTTCCGGTGCTTCATCAATTTCTACATTTGCTTCTACTTCACAATATGCCCCGTTATAGCCGCCGTTCTCTAAACCAAGCAGGATATGGACAGAAGGATTTTCTTCAATTGTATCCACTTTATGTGTTTGTTTATTCGTAGCGCTATATAAAGTTAATTCTTTAGCAAAAAAGAGCATAAATCGACTGTAAGGCTTATTGTCTTTAATAGTCGCTAATGTACCAATTTTATGGTTTTTAAATAGATGAATAACTTTATCTTTAGTCAAAACAGCAACACTCCTTTTGGGCTTATATACTACTATAATTTGTGTACTCTTTTTGTTTTTATCCTTCTTTTTAAGAAATCAAACTATGTTAAAATAAGTGGTGAGATTTGGAAGGAATGTCTCGTTGCTCCTATGTTTATCTTATGTATAAATGGGGAAAGTTAAAATTTAGAAAATGAAAGGAAGAGGATAGTGTGGTCAATAAAATTTTTATGTTTGCAGCTATTATAGGTGTACCATTATCTATTATTGGATCTCTTATGCATTTGCCGAGTATTATGATGTTTATTATCTATTGTTTAACCATTATTGCCCTGTCTAGTTTTATGGGGAGAGCAACAGAAAGTTTGGCAATAGTTGCAGGACCAAGAATCGGCGGTTTGCTTAATGCTACTTTTGGAAACGCAGTTGAATTAATTATTGCTATTTTTGCATTGCAACAAGGATTAACGGAAGTAGTGCTTGCATCTTTAACTGGTTCTGTACTTGGGAACTTGCTTCTTGTTGCGGGACTTTCCTTTTTTATTGGTGGAGTTAAATACAAAAGACAGCATTATAATGTTTTTGATGCGAGGCATAATTCTGGATTATTAATGTTTGCTGTTATTGTTGCATTTGTAATACCAGAAGTATTCTCCATCTCGATGACAGATCGTGAAACGCAGTCTTTAAGTATCGGGATTTCCGCTATTCTTATCCTTTTATATGTAGCGGCGTTATTTTTTAAACTAGTTACACATCGGGGGGTTTATCAGACAGAAGGAGAAAATAAGCACGCACATGAGGAAACGCCGGAGTGGTCTGTGAAAAAAAGCATTGCTATATTAGCTATTGCAACATTAGCGGTCGCATATGTTTCCGAGCATTTGGTACATACATTTGAAGTAGTTGCTGAATCATTTGGGTGGTCAGAGTTATTTATCGGGATAATCATTGTTGCGATTGTAGGAAATGCAGCAGAACATGCATCAGCTGTAGTAATGGCATATAAAAATAAGATGGACATCGCTGTAGAAATTGCTATTGGATCTACTTTACAAGTAGCGATGTTTGTTGCACCAGTACTTGTTATTATCTCCTTGTTTTTCCCAACACCGCTATCACTTGTATTTACACTGCCAGAACTTGTTTCAATGGCAGCATCTGTTTTGTTGATGGTTATTATTTCTAATGATGGGGAAACGAACTGGTTTGAAGGAGCGACTTTGCTTGCAGCATATGTCATTATGGGCATTGGATTTTATTTATTGTAAAGTTTATGAACAGTTAGTGGGGAAATGCATTAGCGCTGATTGCTCATAAATACAATAGGAAAAAAGGCAAAACAAAAGCCAATCCGTTTTCTTTACAGCGGATTGGCTTTTTTGCTATAGATCATCCTTTCTATTCTTTTTTTAATAAGTATATATTTACTTGTTATTATGTTTTCTTTAGGGAGTAAATCAAGTCGCTTCCATTGGATCACCAACCTTTATAAATTGTTAATGTACATACAATACTAGCTGATTGATGAGTTATTAAAATTATTTTTTTCCTCCTTTATTATTTTAAAAAAGCGATATGACTGGCTGCCCTCCTTCTATTTGATATCTTTATTATAAAGTAATTTTTGATAAATGTAAATATTCTGATTATTTATTTTTAAAATTTTATTCAAGATAATGGAGGCTTGTGCATATGTATTAAGGACAAGTAATTTAGAGGGAGAGAGTAAAATGGCAATATTTTATCGAAGTCTTTTTTATATAGTTGGGCTATTAATACTGTCATTTGGTGCCACACTGACGATAAAGGCAAATTTGGGAGCTGGTCCTTGGGATGCTTTAAATGTTGGGTTATCCCAATTAATTGGCCTAACCATTGGAAGTTGGATTATTATTATTGGCATCTGTTTAATTTTTATTAATGCGTCTCTTATGAAAAAAAAACCAGAACTATTGTCCCTATTTACAGTGTTTATTTTAGGTTTTTTTGTTGATTTCTGGATGGCGCATTTGCTTCATCATTTTAATTATTTTTATTTTATGAATCAGCTAATCCTTTTAATGGTTGGGTTAGTGGTTGTTGGCTTAGGGATTGCACTATATTTACAAGCAAGTTTTCCCTTAAATCCAATTGATCATTTTATGGTTAGCATTCAAAAAAAATTCGGTTTAAATATTATGGCAGCAAAATTAGTAGGAGAAGTGCTTGCCCTGGTGTTTGCGCTGCTTGTAAATGGACCAATTGGTGTAGGAACAGTAATTATTGCATTTGGAATTGGACCAGCTATTCAATTTTTTCATCCTTACTGCAATGGAATTATGAATAAATTATCGATTAAATAAAAAAACATGGATAGAAAATCAGAACTCCGAAGAAAATAACTATAGATAATTTATAGTTATTGTATTGGAAGGGAGTTCTTACCTTGATAAAAAAAATATCGACTGTTCTATTAACTTTTATCATGATGCTAACGATTCTAACACCTGTATCTGCTGAAAAAGAAAAAAAGAAACAAGTGGATAAAGAAAAGTCCCATCTAGTTGTTATTCCAAACTCGGTAACCAATATAGCAAAAGAGAATACGTATCCAAATCCGGCGCAAGATATGCCAAAACTGCAGCCGAGTGAATTAACACAGGAGCTGATTAATTCATCCAAAGTAAAAATTGAAAATCCTGATTTAATTCGCATGCTAAATGAAAGTACAGTAAATAGCACACCTTTTGCTCTTGGATATAAAGCTATTGTATATTTAGGACAATGGCCTCTTAATTATGAATCGACTGAAACAGCTCCAAACTGGGAATATCAAAAAATCAATACAAATTTTTATGATAATAGAGGGGGAAAAGCGCCTTATCAAATTCATTATGCACAAGAGGTGCAAAAGATTGTTCGAGGCGGTTTAACAGCGAAAATTCCAAGTGCGGAAGAAGTAAAAAAAATGATGCTAGTAAAAGCGACACAAAATTCTGGATTATCTCTAGGGTTTGAAACAGTGATTGGAATTGGAACGAAAAAAGACCATGTCTATAATATTCCAGCAAAAAAACTTGGTTATTTGTATGGATATGCACCGGCAGTAAATGAAAAAGGGAAAGTAACCTATGGGGAAGTTTATTTGATGCTAAAAGGCAGCAAAAAGACAATAGTTGTTAAAAATGTGACATCACAAGGCATTGGAGCATGGATTCCAGTCCAAGATCACGTATCATTTGGTTTTATAGCGAGCGATAAACCGAGATAATAGAAAAAATGGATGCAATTTTTATTTGCATCCATTGAGGCTGTTGACAAACGCTCGCTTTCTTCGTTATTCGCCTTGCTCGGATGCTCATTACCTACCTGGTAACTCCGCTCCTCCCAAGGCTTCACTCCTCCAAAGACAAACGTTTTCGATCAGCCTGAAAAGTTAGTAAAATAAGCTTTTTCTACACTCTGAATGGATGCAATTTTTATTTGCATCCATTTTTTTTATTTAGAAATAAGTGCTTTTCTTGTAGAAAAGTCTATATTTTGATAATAGCTGTTTTTTACCAATACATTGGGTCCTAAACATTGAACGCTTGGACAGTGGCAGTTAAGGGAAGATGCTAAATCTGTTTGCATCCATTTTTTGAAGATATCCTCTAATTGATCATGTTTAATATTTCCTAATGCCGGTGTATCGCCGAAGTCTGTCACAATTACATCCCCTGTGAAAATATTAACATTTAAGCGAGAACGACCATCAGGATCATTCCGTACGGTCACATTTTTGCTGCTATATAAGCGACTTAAAAGATTAAGATCTTCTTTTTTGCTGTTACATGGATAAAAAGGAAGTGTTCCAAAAAGCATCCATACATTTTCATCCCGAATATCTAAAAGATGGTTGATGCTTTCCCTAATCTCATCTAAGGATAAAGTTTCAAGTGTTGATGCAAAGTCAGAGGGATACATAGGATGTATTTCATGACGCTGACACTTCATTTCATCGACAATTTGTCGGTGAATATGCTCCAAATAAGGAAGTGTTCGTTTGTTTAGCATTGTTTCTGCAGATACTACGACACCAGCTTCCACTAATGCACGACTGTTTGTAATAATATTTTGAAACAATTTTCCTCGCTGTTCATATGAAGGTTTTTTTGCCATCATCGCAAATCCCCGCTCCGCAAACTCCTCTTCTGTTCCCCAGTTATGGGAAATATGAAGAACATCCAAATAAGGAATAACTGGTTCATAGCGATGCAAACTTAATGTTAAATTAGAGTTTAATTGGGTTTTAACACCGCGGCTATGTGCATATTTAAATAGTGGCACAACATAATTTTCGACTGATTTTGTGCTCATCATTGGCTCTCCGCCAGTAATGCTGATAGAACGCAAATAAGGAATTTCTTCTAGGCGTTTAATTAATAAGTCGATAGGAAGCGCATTGGGATCCTTTGGCTGCAAGGTATAGCCAACTGCACAATGTTCACAGCGCATATTGCATAAAGTGGTAGTAGTAAATTCTATATTGGAAAGTGTCAACTTGCCATGCTGTTGTATATCCATATATGCTTCCCATGGATCTATTTTGGGGTTTATGGATGTTTTTTGAGAAATCATGATATTGCTCCTTCTTCATTAAAATCTTTAGTCATTATTGAGCGAAAACATCTTAATGTCAAACCCTTTTTTGTTTAAAATTTGTTCAGCAGGGAAAAGAGTCAACAAGACTGAAAAAAGGGAGATGGCTCATATGTCTAATGAAAAACATAATAAATTAATGACTGGTATGGTAATAGGCGGACTTATTGGTACTGCATTTTCTCTCCTCGATTCGACTACAAGGAAAAATGTTCTGGAAAAATTTCAACATATAAAAACTAACTCAGAAAAAATATTTTATGAAATCAGAGAAAATCCAAAAGAAGCAAAAGAACAAATCAGTGAAAAACTGCATTACGCCCAAGCCGTAGTAAAAGATGCCTTCCGTGATGGACAGGCACTTTATGAACAGATACAACGGACGGTCGTTGCAAGAACTAGTGATGTAAAGGAAATTACACAAGAAACATTAGATACACTGCAGCATTCAAAAGGTGAAATACAGGCGATTACAGGAAAGTTAAAAGAAGCAGGCACTACTGTGATGCCAACACTTGAAACAAATAAGCCTCAGAATGAAGAGAATTTGCCTGCTATTCAAGGAAATCGTATGGTAAATATTCATCCCGTTCTTTAAATAGTTATGTTTGTAAAATGAATCTTATTAATAGTCTATCATAAATGATCACCACGATTGATAAATCATGGTGATGTTTTTTGTCAGTAGAAAAAGTCACTTGCATGTGTAAAAATATCAAAAATGTGCAAACATATAAAGAGGAAAGAAGCGGGAGTACATTGCCGAAAACGAAAAAATTCGGTAGGATGTATATAGTAGTGAAGGGAGAGAAAAGTATTGGGTAATTCTATTACAGGCAAAAATGAACAAGTAGACTTTTTAAAAACAAGATTAAATATGTTTTTAGAAGTATTGGATGCGATCGATCCAGAAGAAGCAGAATTAGAAGATATTGATCGTTTAATTGAAATGATTGATGATATTGAATTAAAATGCAATGAATTTAAACATAGAGATTTATAAGAAGAAATAGATCCCAGAGAAATCTGGGTTTTTATTTTTGGCTCTTTTCTAAAAGATTGTTGTTTTTAAATAGATTTTGTTCACTCAAATCGTTTATAAAGAAGCTGATTGGAGCGGAAATCAACTACTCTTTTTTGATTAATTAGCAATAAGGTTTATGAAAACAGCCTTATGTTTTTATTGGATAACGGAATAGATATAGTCCATTCTATTTAAAGAAAATAATTAAATTTTTAATAGGGAATATAGGGTTATTTTATGAAAACGATTGCATATCACTTCTCACATTTAAAGAAGAAGAGTATACTTTTTAGTGAAATGTTTTTTTGAATATTTAGGCAGATAGCAACAAAAATAAACGGTTTTAAGAGTAAGGGTTCTGAAGGGGGAAGAGCAAAATGTATTTGGAAAACTTAAAGAAAAGTGTCTATCAATTGATTGTGGAAACTTCAACAAATCTTCCGAAAGATGTACGAAGAGCAATAAAAAAAGCAAAAGTATTAGAAAGTGCAGGTACACGCTCCGCAATGAGTTTAGCCACAATTACGCAAAATATCAGTATGGCGGACGAAGAAGTGTCTCCAATTTGCCAAGATACTGGCTTGCCGACATTTAAAATAAAAACACCGATCAAAACGAATCAGCTGGAAATAAAAGCAGCTATTTACGAAGCAATGGAATTGGCAACGAAAAATGGAAAATTAAGACCGAATTCTGTAGATTCATTAACAGGTGAGAACAGCGGCAATAATTTAGGAGCAGGCACTCCTGTCATTAAATTTGAGCAGTGGGAAAAAGACTATATCGAATTAGCGCTGATCTTAAAAGGAGGCGGCTGTGAAAATAAAAATATTCAATATAGTCTTCCTTGTGAACTGGAAGGATTAGGAAGAGCAGGCCGGGATTTAGATGGCATCAGAAAATGCATTATGCACTCTGTTTATCAAGCACAGGGACAAGGTTGCAGTGCTGGTTTTATTGGTGTAGGCATTGGCGGCGACCGTTCGGCAGGCTATGATTTAGCGAAAGAACAGCTGTTTCGTTCGGTAGATGATACAAATCCAATTCCGGAACTTGCAGAACTGGAAGACTATATTTTAGAAAATGCGAATAAGCTTGGCATTGGAACAATGGGATTTGGCGGCGAAACGACCCTTTTAGGCTGCAAAATTGGTGTAATGAACAGAATTCCCGCAAGCTTTTTCGTATCTGTTGCCTATAATTGCTGGGCATTTCGCCGACTAGCAGTAAAAGTAAATACAGATAGCGGTGAAATAGCAGAGTGGAAATATCAAGATGGAGAGAAGATAGATTTTAGCAAAGAGCAAAGGCAAGACCCATCTGTTGATAAAGAAGAGGTTATTACACTCCAAGCTCCAATTAGCGAAGAAGAGATTCGCAAATTAAAAGTAGGTGATGTAGTACAAATTAATGGTCTGATGTATACAGGCCGGGATGCTATCCATAAATATCTAAGCACAAATGAAGCTCCTATTGATTTAAATGGCCAAATTATTTATCATTGTGGGCCGGTTATGCTAAAAGATGAAGATGGTACATGGCATGTCAAAGCAGCAGGACCAACAACAAGCATCCGTGAAGAGCCATATCAAGGAGATATTATGAAAAAGTTTGGCATTCGCGCAGTAATCGGAAAAGGCGGTATGGGACCTAAAACATTAGAAGCATTAAAAGATTATGGAGGCGTCTATTTAAATGCGATTGGCGGTGCAGCTCAATATTATGCAGACTGCATTAAATCTGTAGAAGGCGTCGATTTGATGCAATTTGGGATTCCAGAAGCAATGTGGCATTTAAAAGTAGAAGGATTTAAAGCAGTTGTTACGATGGATTCACATGGAAATTCCTTGCATAAAGATGTAGAGCAATCTTCTTTGGAAAAACTTGCTCAGTTCAAAGACCCAGTTTTCAAATAAAAAAGATTCAAGCAGCGGCTAGATAGCGGCTGCTTTTTGTTATTAATATCCAAGCATCTTTTCCTTCTTAACACAAACAATAAGAAAAAAGCTGTATAAGGAGGATGAAAAGTGAAGCAGTTTGTTCAATATGCTTTTATATTATGTTTGCTTTTGGGAATCAATTTAACGCCAGTACATGCAGTGTCTAATCAGCCAATTCATTGGGGATTTAAAAAAGCGGTAAATGAAGCGCCAGCAGAAGCCGGGAAAGAATTAGATGAGCTTTTGGAGAAATATGGAGCATATTATAAAGACAAAACAGATAAGAAGGTACTATATTTAACATTCGATAATGGCTATGAAAATGGCTATACTGGAAAAATACTTGATGTTTTAAAAAAGGAAAAAGTACCTGGAACGTTTTTTATTACTGGACATTATTTAAAAACAGCTCCCGATTTAGTAAAAAGAATGGCAAACGAAGGGCATATAATAGGGAATCATTCTTATCACCATCCAGATTTCACCCAAGTATCAGATGAAAAGCTAAAAAGCGAGCTCGAAAGTGTTGTTGCTGAAACTGAAAGTCTAACAGGGAAAAAGGGCATGACTTATTTGCGTCCGCCACGAGGGATTTTTAGTGAAAGAACATTAAAATTAGCAAAAGAAATGGGCTATACACAAGTATTCTGGTCACTCGCTTTTGTGGACTGGAAAACGGATCAGCAAAAGGGCTGGAAGTACAGCTATGATAATATTATGGCGCAGGTTCATCCTGGTTGTATTCTCCTTTTGCACACAGTTTCTAAAGATAATGCAGATGCACTGGAACAAGCAATTAAAGACCTAAAGAAACGAGGCTATATTTTTAAAAGTTTGGATGATATCAGTGTGAAGCGAGAAATGGATGAAGGAATTATAAATTAGGATTAAAGTGAAGCGGACTTAGTATAGACTAGGTCTGTTTTTTTATGGTGTATATGCTTCGAATTTTGTCGAAAAATAGCTAATTTGGGGAAAAATGAAGCAAAAGCCGTGAAAAGTGCAGACTAATCGATAAAAATTGCAACAAAAGGAGCAAAATGGAGCCTATATTATTTTACTTTTTACCTATACTGGATATTAGGGGAAAGAAGTATTAGTATTAATAGGATAGTGTTATGATGAAAAAATAATAAAATATTTATAGATAAATGTGGGAGTAAATAAATGAAAGATAATAAACAAACAAATTCAGTAAAATTAACGCAAGGGCAAACCTTTCCGTTGACAATAAAACGTTTAGGAATTAATGGAGAAGGTGTAGGCTACTTTAAACGCCAAGTGGTATTTGTTCCTGGTGCCCTTCCTGGTGAAGAAGTGGTTGTAGAAGCAACAAAAGTGCAGCCGAAATTCTCAGAAGGAAAAGTGAAGAAAATCCGTAAATCCTCTCCTTTCCGTGTAAAAGCCCCGTGCCCAATTTATGAACAGTGCGGCGGATGTCAGCTGCAGCATTTAGCATATGATCAGCAGCTTAAGGAAAAAAGAGATATTGTTCTTCAGTCATTAGAAAGACATACAAAGCTGAACGTAGAGAAACTAGATATTCGGTCAACAATAGGTATGGAAGAGCCATGGAAGTATCGCAATAAAAGCCAATTTCAAATCGGCCAGCAAAAAAATGGGAAAATCATTGCAGGACTATATGGAATAGATTCCCATCAGCTTGTTCCTGTACAAAATTGTATGGTCCAGCATCCGTTAACAAATAAAGTATCAGAAGAAGTAAGAAAAATATTAGAAGCGCTGAACGTTCCTATCTATAATGAACGAACACAAAAAGGTATTGTCCGCACGATTGTTACCCGGGCAGGTTTTCAATCAGGCGAAGTGCAAGTAGTGTTAGTTACAACACAAAAAGAAGTGCCACGTAAAAAATTGATTATGGCGGAAATTCAAAAAAGGCTGCCTGAAGTCAAATCATTGGTGCAAAATATTAACGGCAATAAAACATCACTTATTTTTGGCGAAAAAACATTGCATTTAAGCGGAGAAGAAGTGATTCAAGAAACATTAGGAGACTTAAACTTCGAATTATCGGCACGAGCATTTTTTCAATTAAACCCTATTCAAACGGTGAAATTATATGATGAAGTAAAAAAAGCGGCAAATTTAACAGGCAAAGAAAAAATTGCCGATGCTTACTGTGGTGTTGGAACCATTGGTTTATGGCTGGCAGATGGCGCGAGTGAAGTCCGCGGGATGGATACAATCGAAGCAGCGGTAATAGATGCACAACAAAATGCCGCCCGCCACAATATTAAAAATGCCACATATGTTACAGGGACTGCAGAACATTGGCTGCCAAAATGGGTAGAAGAAGGATGGAGGCCAGATGTTGTTGTGGTAGATCCTCCAAGAACAGGTTGTGATCGCAAACTGCTGGATGCCATCCAAAAAGTAAAGCCAAAAAAGTTTGTTTATGTATCATGCAACCCATCCACACTTGCTAAAGATATCGATTATTTGGCGAAGGATTATAAAGTGGAGTACATTCAGCCTGTAGATATGTTTCCACATACAGCACATGTGGAGTGTGTAGTGCAGATGACGTTGAAGAAGTCTTAAACAAATAATTGCTAAACCAACCCTAATTTCGTAAAAAACTTTTGCGAATTGGGGTTTTTTATTCGAAGTCATGTCCAAGGTGTTTTTTTCTCCAATTCGTTTAAATAACATTCTAAGTGAGAAAAGAAATAGGAGCATGAAAAAAGGAGGGATGCTTATTCAGCGATTATTGGAATGAGTGTGATGTTTTGTTTAGTTTAGTTGTTTGTTCCTGTAAATAAGCTAGCAGCTTGAACACATATTTGAATTAGAGTAAATAGGGAACTGTTTTGGTGATAATTAGAAATCATTATACTCCAATCCAATTTGGCAGTATATTTTATAGGATTAGATTAATTGAAAAAAGAAATCGAGTCTTTTTTCTTGTATAATGAAAGAAGATTCAATAATGGAAAGATAAATATTATATAGAATAGCTAATTATATTTATATAAAAAATTCATTTATTAAGGCTGTTTTAGTAAACTTTTTTGCGATTGATTCAGCATTGGGGAAGGTTGATTTCCGCTTCAGGATGCTCGCTTTCCGTGGGGCGGGCGGTGAGCCTCCTCGTCGCACAGCGACTGTGGGATCTCATCTGTCCCGCTACTCCCACAGGAGTCTTACACCTTTCGCTCCAATCAATTTAACTAGGTTTTGTTTAAAAAACTAGTCAAAACCAACAAGCTTTTAGAAAGGAGCCTTTATTAAAATAGATGCCTTTTTATGATGACATTTAAGTTTGTCTTTTCAGTTATCATAATTTTTGTATTAATGAGGGTGAAAAATGAAAAAGAAAAGAAAAGCAGCAGTCAACATTCTTTTCATAATAGTCATAGTTTTATATGGTGGATACTTATTGACAGAAAATACACTGAAACAAAATAATGAAAAGAGATTGATAAAATACTTGCCGATCATTTCAAGTGAATTGGAAGAAAATGATTTAAGTGCAGATGAGTTCTCTCCTGTTTTATTAGCCATTATGGATCAAGAAAGCCATGGAAAAGGGAATGATCCGATGCAATCATCTGAATCTGCCGGTTTAAAAAGAAATGAAATTGATAACCCTTATGAAAGTATAAAGCAGGGCGTTTTTCATTTTTCTGAAATGTATAAGTATGGAAATAGACTAGGAGTTGACTTGGAAACAATTATACAAAGTTATAATATGGGGCCAGGATATATTGAGTTTATAGCAAATAATAAATCAGCGCATAGTGAAAAATCAGCCAAAACTTATTCTGAATATATGGTGGAAAAATCTCCATCAATTTATACTTGTAATCATGATAAATTGAATTTTCGATATCCTTACTGTTATGGTGACTATACTTATGCTGAAAAGGTAACTGCAAAATTAGATGCAATGGATAATATTATTGAAAATAATTTATAGAATTCTTAAGCCATTAAAATTGCGAGTTGCAATGGAGAGCTATGCAGGAAATCTGAATAGGGAAGAATGCAGACATAGTTTGTCTATTTTATGAATTAGGAAAAGAGATAAAAAAGGGTATCTTACCTTGCAGCATGTAAGATACTCTCTTTTTAATTTTAAGCTCCCTCTTGCATAGATTGATTGTCACTTTTAAAACTTAGCCCATAATAGTAATACAATCCTTTTTTGCGCATCCATTGGACTTGCACAAAAGCGTCGTTTTCTGTTTTTTCTTTCATAACAAAGGAAAATGTTTGTTGCTTTATACGCTTTCTCGTTTTTAATTGGCAGCCTGAATTGCTGAGATCTACTAATTTTCCTTCTATCGATTGATCAATCAATTGGATGTTAACTGGAATATTTGTTTTTTGTCTAATAGATTTTCGGTTTAGTTTTTTAGGATTTTTTTTCGTTTTATGGAAAAAGCCGATTATCGCTCCTAATACAGAAGCATTTTCATAAACTTTATTAGAATAAATATCAATTGATTCAACAAATAAAGCAGAAATTAAAGATCTATATTGATCATTATTTACATCTAAAAAGGATATTCCAATATAATAAGAATCCTTTATTTTTGTTACCCAATGTTTTTGCAGCTTTAATCCAAGTAGAGTATTAGTGCTTAAATATAAGTAGTTGTTATTAGAAATAAATTGAAAAGTATCAAAATCCTTTTGCTTTATTTCAATTCTAGCCCCGTGCTCACTCATGTCTGTAATCGTACATGGTATTTGCAGCCCTCGGTTTTGTTTATTAGAGAGAGTGGCAGCTAAGTTGACCATAAATCTTTCTGCTCCTCTGAATCTTGGACGCTCTACTGTAATTAACAAGGCAATAGCAATGGCTAATGCATTATAAATAACCCAAAAAACATTAATGATGAGCATATCGATATTTGGGTAAATCTTCATTGGCGTGAAAACATGCAGGCATACCAACAGTAAGGAAATGACAGACATAACTAATAAAATAATATAAGGAAGGCTAATTTCCCAAAGGAAGCTTCGTTCATTATTTTGAATTCCTTTTTTTGTTACATTAAATTTTCCTTTTTCTTTTAAAAAAATTTCTGATAACACGGAAAAAGCCATATATGGCGCCAATGTCACTTCATAAACATGGCTCCATAAAACGCTGCGTTTGCTGTCTGCCATTCTTCTGAAAGCAAGCAAGGAAGATAAAAATGCTGGAAACCAAAAGATTATTAATGTAGAAAAATTTGTTTGTATGCTGTATATAGAAAATAGCAGAAAAAGCAATGGTGCCAATAAATAAATCATTTTATAGACACCAAAGAACCAATAGTGGATTCCATCCAAATAGAGCAGACGCTGCATCAATGATAATCCTTTAATGTTCAGCGGATTCCATTTGCGTGCTACTTGAATATTGCCACGGCACCATCTATCTCTTTGTTTAATTAAATCAGGGAAAGTTTCAGCTGAAAGACCAACGGCTAATGTTTCATTTACAAACACAGATTTTTGACTTTTTGTTTGCAGAAGCATTCCTGTAGCCATATCTTCTGTAATGACGCCTGTTGCAAAACCGCCGATCTTATCTAAAGCTGTTCTCCGAAACAATGCGTTGCTCCCGACATACATAGTCGAATTAAAACGATCTTTCCCTTCTTCTAATCTTCTCATAAAAAAGTCTTGTTCGTTCGTTAGTCTTTCTTCATAAAATAGGTTGTACTGAAAAGGATCTGCGTTATAAAAAACTTGTGGTGCTTGAACAAATGTTACTTGGTCGTCCTTGAAATAGCCTAGTGTTCGTTCTAAGAAGTTGATTTTCGGCACCATATCAGCATCCATCGTCACAATAATATCCCCATTTGTTACACTCATTGCATGATTTAAATTTCCTGCTTTTGCATGCTTATTATCTTCCCTTTTAATATAATAGGCTCCAAGAGATTCTGTCATTTTTTTGATTTCTTCTCTTTTTCCATCATCACAAACATATACCCGCAATTTTTCTTTTGGATATCGCATTAAAAGACAAGCAGTAATCGTTCTTTTTAATAAATCTGCTGGTTCATTATAAGTTGCAATAAATACATCTACAGTAGGAAGCTCCCTAAATGAGTATAATGGGATTATTTTTCGTTTAAAGGGTTTCCATGAGAGGATGGTAAAAGTTATTGATTGCGAATAGCCAGCCCATTCTGCTGCAAGCAATAATAAACCAAATATAAAGCTAACAATCCCAACAGTTGGAAGCGTGTAAATCGTTCTCCATACTAAATAAATGCCATTTAAAATCAAAAAAGCAAAAAGCAATATATATTTAGACCAAAGATATTTGCTTGCTAAGAAATATAACAGCAATAAAAGAATGGAAGATCCTGCTAAGCAATAAAGCATTTCTATATCCATAATATACTCCTTAATTTTTACTAGAATAGTAGTATGTCTAAAAAATACCGTTAGATTCTACTCTATCCATCGGTTATATTATAATAAAATACATAGGTATTTAGAACTACTAAAACTCAATTTTATAAGGTTGTTTTTTAAAAGATGGTTGTTTTGAAATAGGTTTTGTACACTTAAACCGCTTATAAAGAAGTTGATTGGAGTATCCTGAATTAGAAATTAACCACTCCTTTGTTTTGTCTATTTATCTCTATTTAATGGACTTTTTGCTCTCGATAATTAAAGTTTCTTTTTTAGGTAGAGATTGACTGAAGAAGTATTGCTTTTTACATTATTTTCATTTGCTAATCAAAAATTTCGTATATAAAAATAAATAAGTGAATGATATGATAATAGAAGAATATTAATATATATTGAGTTAGCTAAAAAATGTGAATGCTAATGGTACATAAGGAGAGCGGTATTATGGCAACATGGAAGCGTAATTTACTGGTACTATGGGTCGGAGTCTTTTTTACAGCAGCTAGTTTTTATATGGTAATTCCTTTTTTGCCCATTTTTTTATTGGAATTAGATGTACATGAACATACAGAGATGTGGTCAGGGTTATTGTTTAGTGCCGCTTTTTTTGCAGGAGCTTTATCTTCGCCATTTTGGGGAAGGGTGGCAGATAAATATGGCAGAAAACCGATGATTATTCGAGCTGGATTTGTTCTATTTATTGTTTATACATTGGCAGCATTTGTAACCAATCCCTATCAATTATTGGTTTTGCGGATTTTGCAAGGACTCTTGTCTGGGTTTATTCCAGGAGCAATTGCGTTGGTTGGTACAAATACTCCCGCTCATAAAACAGGATATGCACTGTCGATGATTTCAACTGCAGCTGCAACAGGGGGGATTGTTGGGCCTTTGCTTGGAGGAGGAATTGCGGAATTGGTCGGTAACCGTATTGCTTTTGCTAGTGCTGGTTTGATTGTCCTTTTTGCTACTGTTTTAATTATTTTTTGGGTAACAGAAGAGAATTTTACTCCGAGCAAGGAGAAGGGATCGGTTAAAAATGATATCAAAATTGCTTATGCAAATAAGCCTTTGATGCTTGTTTTGCTGTTGACGGTCATAACATCTTGTTCAATCATGACGATTGAGCCAATCCTTCCTTTATATATTGTTCATATAGGCGGTTCTTCAGATAAAGCTGCTTTATTGGCTGGTATTGTTTTTTCGTTGCCTGGGATAGCGAGTGTATTAATGGCACCTTATTGGGGGAAATGGGCGGATAAAGTTGGATTTAATCGGGTTCTATTTATTGGTTTAATCGGTGGGGGGATTGGAACAATTGCTCAAATTATATTTGCTGATATTTGGGGATTTTCTATTATGCGGTTTATTTTTGGGCTGTTTTTCTGTGCAGTTTTTCCAAGCTTAAATGGACTTGTTGTAAAGTCAACAACGGAAGATTTTCGTGGGCGAGCATTTGGTTTAAACCAAACAGCTAACCAAATAGGTGGGATGGCCGGCCCTATAATGGGTGGGGCCATTGGCGGGATTTTCCCTGCTCAAACAGTATTTGTTCTAACTGGTATCCTGCTTTTATGCGCGACAGGGATAGTTTTTTGGAAAGCAAATGTGTTAACTCCAAAGTATAAAAGAAATATAGCGCATGAAAAATAGTATAAAAATTACCCTTAATGTTTGAAAAGGGCTGTATCTAATTCAAAAATCTTGAATTGGAAAACAGTCTTTTTATTTTAAAAAATTCACAGAAACTTCATTAGCTAAATATGTAGAGGAATTGTTAGAAGCTAATATAAACACAAAGATTTAATACAAATGGCAATAGATGCTGGTAAGATTGATTTTAAAATTAATCTTATTTTTTCTATGTTTTTATTAAAGAGTTGCATAATAAGGGAAATGGTGATAACGACTGATTTTTTTCTTTTTGCAACGCTAAATAATTAATTTCGAGAAAAAAGAATGGAGATATAAAGATGTATAGTTTTAAAAATGATTATAGCGAAGGTGCTCACCCTCGAATTTTACAAGCATTAGTAGACACTAACTTTGAGCAAGAGGCAGGATATGGGGAAGATCGTTTTTCAATAAAAGCGGTAGAATTATTAAAAGAAAAAATGGCAAGAACAGATGTGGATGTACACTTATTGGTAGGTGGCACCCAAACAAATCTTACTGCTATTTCAGCTTTTCTAAGACCACATGAGGCAGCAATTGCAGCAAAAAGCGGCCATATTTTCACACACGAAACAGGTGCAATTGAAGCAACTGGCCATAAAATATTATCCATCGAAACAGATGATGGAAAGATCACACCTGTTTCGATTAAAAAAGTGCTAGATGAACATACAGATGAACATATGGTAAAACCAAAGCTAGTATACATCTCTAATTCAACGGAGATAGGCTCCATATATAGAAAAAAGGAGGTAAAGGACTTAAGCGAATTCTGCCGCAAGAACAACCTTCTTCTATTTATGGACGGCGCAAGACT
Source organism: Niallia nealsonii (assembly GCF_002835805.1). Classification (GTDB taxonomy): domain Bacteria; phylum Bacillota; class Bacilli; order Bacillales; family Cytobacillaceae; genus Niallia; species Niallia nealsonii. The sequence continues at coordinate 39,977 of NZ_PISE01000030.1, forward strand.
AGGGTCTGCTTTATGTTCGGAAGAAAATGACTTGAAGTTAAGTGACTTTCCTGATCTTGTTGATGCCTTTTATATTGGCGGTACAAAAAATGGGGCGCTTTTTGGAGAGGCATTAGTAATTTGCCATGAATCATTGAAGGAAGATTTTCGTTATCATATAAAGCAAAAAGGAGCAATGCTTGCAAAGGGAAGGTTATTAGGGATACAATTTGTAGAACTTTTCCGTGATAATTTGTTTTTTGATTTAGCACTACATGCGAATAAGATGGCAGAAATATTAAGAGATTTGCTGACTAAAATGAATTTTCAGTTTGTAACCCATTCAGCTTCTAATCAACTTTTTCCGATATTGCCTAATACGTTGATAGAAGAACTGCAAAAAAACTATGCTTTTCTTATTTGGGAAAAGATAGATGACAATGATTCTGCTATCCGTTTAGTTACATCTTGGGCAACCAAAGAGGATAAGGTATTAGCATTTATAGAAGATATAAAAAAATACCTTCCATAAAATCAACAACCTTAAAGATGTCTGATCCTATACTGGACAGACATCTTTAAGGTTAGTTTTGTACAGGAATAGTTATATGAAAAGTTGTGCCTTTTCCTTTTTGACTCTCGACTTTTAGCGAACCCTTCACTTTATCAATGGTATTGTAGACCATAAGCATACCAAGTCCTGTTCCTTCTTCTTTTGTAGAATAATATGGTTTGCCTAAACGGGATACTTCCTCTTTTGTCATTCCAATACCTGTGTCTTGTATGATGATAAGGATTTTTCCAGCTTTTTCTGATACATTAATGGTTAATGTGCCTCCACCGGTTTCTTTCATGGATTCAATTCCATTTTTGACTAAATTGATTAAGCATTGCTGTATTTGGTTACGATCATATCTTTTGGATAGTGTGTTAGTAAAGCTTAATTCAACATCAACTTGATGCATCCTAGCATAAGGAAGTAAAAGGTTTGTTGTATATTCCACCTCTTTATAAAGATTAGAATAAATCATATTCTCTGATTGAGGCTTGGCAAAAGAGAGATAATCACTAACAATTTTTTCTGCGCGCTTTAATTCTTGCAAGGATAGTTCCACATATTTTTTTTCCTCTTGCGTGATTGTTTGAGAATCATTTAAAAGTTGAAGAAAGCCGCTTGTTACAGTAAGCGGATTTCTTATTTCATGAGAAACGCTTGCAGATAATTCACTTACTACATTTAATCTCTCAGAATGCAGATATTTTTCTCTATCTTTATTATTGGCGATAATCCGCTCAATAAGAATTGTAATAATAGCAATCATTACAATATGTGTCATTAATGCGTGAAATGCCAATAGCCAAAATTCTTTTGATAATTCTTTGAAATAGGTGCTTAATAAGCTAAGATAAATGCCCATAAAAATAAATGAAACAGCGGAAGAAATTATTACTCTTTTTTTCGAATTCAGCTGTGAAAATTTATTGCTTAGCATAGGGATTAGCAGGAAGGCTGCTGTCGAAAAGAGAAAGGAATTGACGGTTCCCTCCCCGCCTACATAAAAGCGATAAATATTTAAAATTACATAGAGAGGAAATGCAGTTTTATATCCTCCGTAAAGAGCAACGATTATAAATGGAATATATCTCAAATCAAAAATAAATCCAATATTTAATCTAATAGGAGTAGTTATACAGAGAATCATCGTAAGAGAAGATAATATGATAACAACCCACCTATTAAAAGAATATGGTTTATGTTCAAAAAATATTAGATAGATCATTACTGGCAACAGTAGAAATAAAAAATTTAATAGTAATGTTTCAAACAATGGATGGCTTCCTTTCAGACTACTTATCATGATATGTTTTACTTTAATAATATTAGCAGATTTATGTAGTTAGTTAAATCAAAGACAGAAAAAATTTATTGAAACTAAGACTTTATCGTGCTAGTATAAATTAAAACTAAAGTGAATACTCCTTTAATTTGGTACAGAGAGACCGAAAAGGGCCAACAGATTAATGATTTGTTTTGTTGATTTTATATCTTTGTATATATATGCCCTTTTGTCTCAAAGACAGAAGGGTTTTATTTTTTTGTAAAGGGTCTATGCACAGTCAGCATATAGGCACTTGCAAAAGTTTTTTATGGTTGTTCTTCTTTTAAAGGAAGTCCTGTGAGGCTTAAAAAGAGAATGGAGTATTTGGTGCATATAATGATACAAGTCCATTCCCACCCCACAATAAAGAGAATTATGTTTGCTTAAGATATTGGAGGATGGAAATTATGAATTATCGCAAAAAAACAGTGGTAGCATCAGTTGCAGGCTTAACATTGGAAGGCATGGACATTATGTTTATTTCATTTGCCATGTCGATGATTATTGCTAATTTTAACATTGATTTAGCAACGGGAGGTCTAATATCTTCTATTACTAATATTGGAATGCTCGTAGGTGGAGTGATTTTCGGTATTATGGCAGATAAATTTGGAAGAGTAAAAGTATTTACCTATACGATTATTTTATTTGCAATTGGTACAGCATTAACAGGACTTGCAGCAAATATTGAGCAGGTTTACTTATTTCGGTTTATAGCAGGTCTTGGAGCTGGAGGAGAATATGGTATTGGGATGGCTCTTGTTGCTGAGGCATGGCCAAAGAATAAACAAGGAAGAGCATCTTCCTATGTTAGTGTTGGTGCACAATATGGTGTTATCTTGGCAGCTTTGCTTAGTGCCATTATTTTGCCTACATTAGGATGGAGAGCGTTATTTTTTGTTGGCGTGCTTCCAGTTATTTTTGCCTTTTTTGTTAGAAGAAATTTGGAGGAGTCTCCAGAATGGTTGGCAGCTCAAAAAGAGAAAAAAAATTCTAAGAAGAAAGAACAAGGAAAATTAGCGCAGTTGTTTAAAACACCAAGAACTGCTTTTACTACGATTTCTTTAGCGATTATGGCAACTGTTCAAATTGCAGGCTATAATGGGTTGATGATTTGGCTGCCATCTATGCTTCAGCAATCTCAAGGATTATCTGTTTCTAGTTCCGCATTGTGGACGATAAGTACTGCGGTTGGAATGATTATAGGAATGCTGACATTTGGTCAATTTATGGATAGGTTTGGGGCGAAACGATCATATGGAATTTTTCTGCTTGCCTCAAGCGCTGCTGTATTCTTATACTCTAATGCAGAAGGAAGTATTGGTGTTCTACTTGGTGGTGCCATTGTTGGCTTCTTCTCGAATGGAATGTTTGCTGGATATGGTGCATTAATAAGCAGTTATTACCCAGTTAGTATTCGCAGTACTGCTACTAATACTATTTTTAATTTTGGAAGAGCAATCGGAGGGTTATCTCCTATTTTAGTTGGATATATTTTACAAGAATATGACGTAACAGCTGCAATGACGTATTTAGCAATTCTATATTGTCTATCATTTTTTGCCATGCTTAGTCTAAAGAAAAAGCAATCCTCTACAGCTGTTGTTGATTAAGATGTTTTAGCATAATATCTATTAAAACAAAAAGCAGAAACCAATAAATATGGTTATCTGCTTTTTGTTTTAGGCTGTTTTCGTAAACTTTGTTGCTTTTAAAGGAGTAGGTTGATTTCCGTTTCAGGATGTCCACTTTCCGTGGGGCGGGCGGTGAGCATCCTCGGCGTATCCGCCTGCGGGGTCTCATCTGTCCGGCTAATCCCACAGGAGTCTAGCATCTTTCACGCCAATCAACTTGTTTTAGCAATAAATTTACTCATGGAAACTATTCGAAAAACCACATTCTTTTAGAAAACAGCCTTGTTTTAATAATAAAGAAATTATTTTTTTATCTCTATTTGACAGAACTTTGAACCCTACTTCGAGATGTTGGAAGGAATGAGCTATTCCTATAGTTCTCAGACTATAAACAGTAGGAAACTCCTACTGTTTAAGACTTCACTTTGTTAATTCTTTAGCATCAATGTTTTTGAAAACTTCACCCGCAATTGTCATGGCTTGAACTGCTTTTGGAAAACCAGCATATGCTGCACATTGCATGATAATTTCTTTAATCTCATTTTGGGTTATCCCTGTTTTTAATGCTGCACTTATATGAAATGGAAGTTGATCAAATAGTCCTTGTGATATAAGGGAGGTGATTGTAATAATTTCTCGTTTATCTAATGACAAACCTTCTCTTCCATATACATCACCATATCCAAATGATATAATCATGTCCCAAAAGTCTGGCGAAACCTCTCTCATATAGGAGATGCCTTCAAATTCTTCGTCTGATACCATTTTTTTTATTGTTTCAATTCCTTTATTATATCTTTTGCTGTTTTCCATCTTATTGCCTCCCCATTGTAGGTGGTATTTCATCCTTGTCGACAATTACTTCAATTACGACAGGTTTTTTTGTTTGTTCAATCATTTGTAAGGATTGATGAATGGCCTCTTTTAAATCAATTGGTGTAAAGCATTGGAAGGCTTCTAGACCCATGGATTGAGCAAATAATGAAATATTTACTGGTGTGTCATACACAGCACCAATAGACTTGCCATTCATTTTTCTCATACCCTTTTCCACCATATCCAGCATTCCGTTGTTTAGTGTAATAAATAAAACAGGAGCTTGGCTATTTAATGCAGTGGAGATTTCAGTTCCATGCATAAACATACAGCCATCTCCAACTAAACATACAATATTTTTATCTGGAGCAGCAATTTTTGCCCCGATAGAATATCCTATAGCATGTCCCATTGCACCAAAAACATCATCGAAAAAAAAGGTGCCAGGTTCAAATATATCAAAATATTTAATGCCGTAGAAAGTGTGGCTGCCATCATCACCAAAAATAACCGTGTCATCAGGCAAAGCATTTCTAATAACTTTTAATGTGTTAGCAGCAGACATACGTTTAAGGCGACTATTAATCTCGATCTCTTTTTTCTGTTTGGGCAATAGGTAGTTAGAATTGTCTATTTCCTTAACATCTTTAAGAATAGCTTTCAGATTTGCCCGAATATCCCCAAGTAAAGGAGTTGTAGGAACATCTAGGGTTTTTGCAATAAATGTTTGCTCATAATCGAAATGAACGATATGATCTGGGAACATATCTTGTGTAAAACCTGCCAATGACATATCACTAAGTTTTGTTCCAATAACTAATAATAAATCAACACCTTGAAGAAGGTACTCACTAGCTTCCATTGTACCTCCCAAGCCAAATCCACCTAAGGATAAGGTATGATTCGTAATAAATGTTCCTTTTCCTCCTGGAGTCGTTATTACAGGAATATTCCAATTTTCAGCTAAGCGTCGTACTTCATGATAGGATTTGCTTGAATGGACGCCCTTTCCTAAAAACATTAAGGGCCGTTTAGCGTTATTTAATAATGTAATAACATTGTCAACTAATGGTGAAATCATTTCATAGGATGTTGGTAAATCTAGTTGGAATGATTCTATTTCTTCTATTAAAATATCAAAGGGAATGGATAGATGAACGGGTCCTTTAATATCTGATAATGCTTTTTCAAGTGCATGCTGCAAGTAGATCTGCAGCATGTCGCTCCGTTCAACTCTTGCACTAAACTTTGTTACATGTTTGAACATTTCCACCAAATCTGTGCCAAATATAGAGGAATCCTGACCCATTGCTTTCCCTGTGTCCTTAACAGACGGATGTCCAGTAATAATAAGTAGTGGAATATTGGATGCTTTCGCTTGTCCTGCTGCTGTAAGCAAATTAGTTCCACCAGGGCCTGAAGTGCCTATCGCGACCCCTATTTTATTCGTCATTAATGAGTAGCCAGATGCACAAAATCCTCCCCCTGTCTCATGTTTGCTTAAGACAAAAGTGATATCCTCTTTATCTGAAGCATATATTAACGGAGAAATTGCTTTCCCTGGTATGCCAAAAATGTAATCAATGCCCCAATGTTTAAAGTTTTTTGCTAAAATAGTTGCACATGTTTTCATAAAAAATATTATCCTCTCAAATAGATATTATTTATTTCTGTTAACAATTTCGGCAGAGTCCTTTCAAAATGGCTTGCTGAAAGGGGTTTACTAAAAAGATATCCTTGTATTTCATCGCAGTTATATTTTTGCAGAATATCTAGCTGTTCTTTTGTTTCAACGCCCTCCGCAATTACCTTCAAATTAAGATTATGTGCTAAAGTAATAATGGCTTTTATAATATTTACATTATTTTCATCTAGCGAAATATCTCTGACAAAGGATTGGTCGATTTTCAAATAGTCTAGAGGGAATTTTTTTAGATAGTTAAGAGAACTATATCCAGTTCCAAAATCATCGATACTGATACAAACGCCAAGCTTTTTTAATTCTTGTAAAACATTTATGGAATAGTTATAATCCATTGCCATAGACTCTGTAATTTCTAATACTAGATATTTAGGATTCAGTTTTGTTTTAACAAGTATGTTTTTTACAAAATCGACTAAGTTTAATTTAAGAAATTGTTGTGTAGATAAGTTAACGGCAATTTGCAAGGAAGGGATTCCTGATTCTTGCCATTTCTTATTTTGGATGCAGGCTTCTTCAATAACCCATTCTCCAATTTCTGTAATTAAACCAGTTTCTTCTGCAAGTTCAATAAATTTATTGGGGTAAATTAAGCCAAGTGTCGGATGCTGCCATCTGACTAATGCTTCTACACCTACTATTTTTTTTGTTTTTATACAGACTTGTGGTTGATAGTGCAAAACAAGCTCATTATTTTTTATGGCCTTCCTTAAATCAATTTCAAGTTTTAGTTTTTCAATAGAATTATTTAATAAATCTGCTGTATATACTACATATTCATTTTTTCCTTGAGATTTAGCTTTGTACATTGCTGTATCCGCATAAATCATAAACCTTTCAAGGGGAATATAGGTAGAAGGATAGATAGCAATGCCAATGCTGACAGTTGTATGAAACTCATTGGAGTTTACAGTGAAAGGGTACTTAAATTGTTTTAATATCTTTTCCGCTGTTTCTATCACATAATGATTATCGTCAAAATCTTTTAATAAGAAGATGAATTCATCTCCACCCATACGAGCAAGTATATCATTTAATCCGAGGCAGTTCATTAGCCGCTTGGACACTTCTATTAAAAAAACATCACCATTTGAATGTCCGAATGTATCGTTTACAACTTTAAAACGGTCTAAATCTAAATATAATATGGCAAACTTAGATTTTTTTTCTTCAGTAAAAGTTTGAATAAGAGAATTCATTTCTTTTTGTATGAAGCGTCTGTTTGGCAAACCAGTTAAGTCATCGTGATACGCAAGATAGTTATATTTTTCTTCTATTAAATATCTGTCGGTTATGTCTCGAAACTGGCCAAATGCACCAACAAGTTTATCCTCTTCATAGATCTGCTGGGCATCGAATAAGCAGACAACTTGTTCTCCATTTTTGTTAAGAAACTTAAGCTCCACATTTTCATATTTTTCTCCATGCTCTATTACTTTCTTGAAATATTTTCCGGTTAATTCCGATTCATAGATTCTTCTGCCGATTACAGAGTTTCTGCTGTTATTCGATATTTTTTCCGCAAATTCGTTAAATTCAATAGTATAGCCTTTTTCATCCGTAATAACGATGCCATTTCTTGTTCTGCTAAGCATGATTTGATTCATAATGTTTAATTTTCTATTTTGTTTCCGTAGTAATAGTTCTCTTTCGATAGAGTCTACTACTTGAGAAAGCATAGTCAAAAATAGAGGGTTTTGATAATTTATGGGCATCATTATGCAGACACTTCCTAGTAAATTATCTTCGTCCGTATAATGAAAAGCTGCACCATAACAAGCAATATTGTAAAGAAAAGTATGATAATGCTGTTCACCTATTAATGTAATTGGATGTCTTTGTTGAAGGGACAAACTAATTACATTTGTACCTGTATCTTCTTGTGTGAAAAGACTTCCTTGTTTAATGCCAAATTGGTTAACGGTCGATTTGATTGCTTCATCACCTACCATATCTAATAAGTAACCTTCGGCATCAGAAATGACAATTAATAAAGGAGTCCCTTTAAGTGAATCTAAAAGCTTATGAGAGAAAAAGCTTACAACAGACAAGATTTCGCTATAAGATTTTCTTTTTAACTGCAGGTCTTGCTCTGTCATAAATATTTTAGGGCTAGCTACTTCATGTGGATTCATCCCCCTTTTTTTGCACTTTAATTTTGATTCAGTTATATAGCAGGGTTCTTTTGCTCCCATTATCAACACCTCAGAATGGTCATAATACAATAACCTTTATTTTAATATTAAATAGCATATTATACTAGAACACATTAAACTTTTTGTGCAGTAAAATAAGTGTATATATGTATATAATTATATTTTTTATCAAGTGAGAAAAAACTACCACCAAAAAACGATTGTAATATTTATGAATAAGCAAACGAATAAAGATAATAATGATGAAAGTGTTTTTTATTGGATGATTCAATTTTACTGTGCTAGAACTTAAAAAGCTACCGCATAAAAAGAGAGGATGATAGTAAACGCAGGCATATTTTAATTTGGACTTTATGCTTTTTTACTATACATATTTATTACCCTGATTAGGCAAAATAAGCAATGGAGGTGTGTACTATGACTAAAAATAAACAGGCTAGTGGGCTTAGTGATAAACAAGCTGTTAAAGGGAATTTTTCACGAGAATATGACCATGAATTTGCGAATGAACCGTTAACGGCAGCAGAAAAACTTAATAATAAAAAAACGAAAAAAAGACAATGATTTTATGAATCACTAAACGTCGTGAGACACTTTTAATCCTTTTTTAGGTTGTGTGCAAATGGTTATCTTCCGACGTACAAATCCATTGGAGCGAGTTAGTAGGAAGAAATCGTTTGTTCACAGCCTAAAATTATGTGAAGATGGAACTTCTTTTGATACGGGAGATGAAGCGTAGCCTAATGTGAAAAGGTATTTTTTTTCTTCTATAAGGTCAATTTGTCAAAATGAAAATACATAATTCGACAAGAAAGCGTTGACAATATATCTTGTGAGAATTTATAATAATATTATGGAACCGGTTCTACAAGATGTGTAAATAAGTTTGTTTTATATACTTATTTATCCAGATTTGAAACTGATTCTTTTTAATAGTTTTTTTGAAGTTTAATGAAAGCGATTATTTTTTTATAATAAAACGGAACCGATTCCAAATTTACGATTAACAAGTGATGATAATATGAATTGTTTAGGGGGAAGATTATGAAGCAGAAATGGTGGCAAAAAGAAGTTATTTATCAAATTTATCCTAAAAGTTTTTATGACTCAAACAATGATGGAATAGGCGATATAAAAGGTATTACAGAAAAATTAGATTATTTACAGTCTTTAGGAATAACGATGGTATGGATATGTCCAATATACCAATCTCCAATGGCCGATAATGGATACGATATTTCAGATTATTATCAATTGAATCCAGAGTTTGGCGAGATGAAAGACTTAGATGAGTTAATTGGAAAGGCAAGAGAAAAAGGAATCAAAATTGTCCTTGATTTAGTCATAAATCATACATCTGATGAACATCCATGGTTCCAAGATTTTCTAGAAAATCCTAATAGCAAGTATAAAGATTATTATGTAGTGAAATCCGGTAAAGATGGCCAGCCTCCTAATAATTGGCGCTCTGTTTTTGGAGGAAGTGTATGGGAACCTTTAAAAAATACAAATTATTATTATTTCCATTCTTTTGGAGTAAAGCAGCCAGACTTAAATTGGGAAAATAAAGAAGTACGTGAAGAATTGTATAAAATGGTTAACTATTGGCTGGATAAGGGAATTGCTGGTTTTAGAGTCGATGCGATCACGTTTATTAAGAAAGATCAATCTTATGAAGATTCTCCTGCAGATGGAGTAGATGGACTTGCAAAATGTACAAAAAAGGGACGCAATCAACCAGGCATCGAAAAATTTCTGCATGAACTACAAGAAAAAACCTTTTCAAAGTATGATTGCGTAACAATTGGCGAAGCACCTGGTGTACCATATGAGCAATACGGAGACTTCATTGGCGATAATGGATATTTCTCCATGATTTTTGATTTTAGATATGCAGATCTTGATGTAGCTTCTGGAAGTGAATGGTTTAAAAGGGTCGATTGGAATGTAATAGATTTAAAAAATTTAATATTTACTAGCCAAACAGAAATCCAAAAGGTCGGCTGGGGTGCCAACTTTTTAGAAAACCATGATCAAAATAGATCGATAAGCAAATATATAAAGGAAGCAGAAAATCGCAACTTCTATTCTGCAACGATGCTAGGAGCAATGTTTTTCTATCTGCGTGGAACTCCTTTTATATATCAAGGTCAAGAAATTGGAATGACTAATTTCAAAAGAAAAAGCATTAATGAGTTTGACGATATTTCAAGCATTGATCAGTATTATCGTTCTATGAATGAAGGGTTTAGTAAAGAAGAAGCTTTGCACTTTATCAACTTGCGGAGCCGAGATAATTCAAGAACACCATTTCATTGGAGCGAAAGAGAATATGGTGGATTCTCAGAAGTGAAGCCGTGGTTAGGAATGAATGAGAATTACAAATCGATAAATGTAGAGCAGCAAGAAAAAGATCCAGATTCTATCTTGAATTTCTATAAAAAAATCATTCAAGTAAGACAGTCAGGCATGGCAAGTGAATGCTTAAGCTTTGGTGAAATTGAACCAATCTTAGAAGATCACCCACATATAGTTGCGTATAAACGCAAATTGAATGGAAAAGAAGTAATTTGTTATTTCAATTTTTCATCAGAAAGCAATGTAGTCAAACTAGAACATAAAGTGCATGAAGTTTTATTAAACAACTACAAAGACGAAGAAGAAATAATAACTATACAAGATTACGTACTAAAACCATATCAAGCTTTACTACTTTTAAAGAAAGAAGAGAATAGTTATGAATGAAAACAAATACGAACGCATAGGTAAAGAAATTATTGATGTAATAGGTGAAGATAATATTGAATCATATACTCACTGTGCTACTAGATTGCGTTTTTCTATTAAAGATCGCGCGAAGATCAATGATGAAGCTATTGAAAGCATTGATGAAGTAAAAGGCGTATTTTTTAATGCTGGCCAGTATCAGGTTATTTTAGGTACTGGTACGGTTAATAAAGTATATGCTGCCTTGAGGGGAAATAAGCCAGAACAAGATGAGGCACAATCCAAGAAGAAGGATGTTTCATCTTCTAAAAAGGAAAAGGGAATAAGAAGAGCTGTACGCACACTTGCTGATATATTTATTCCGATTATCCCGATTATTGCTGCAACAGGACTATTTCTTGGTTTAAAGGGCGTAATATTTAGTGACGCTATTTTAGGGCTAATAGGGATGACTGGCGATGATATTCCTGCTTATTTGAAGACGCTTATCTCTGTTCTTACAGATACTGCATTCGCTTTTTTGCCAGCATTAATTTGCTGGTCTGCATTTAGGAACTTTGGCGGAATGCCAATAATCGGTTTTGTAATCGGTTTAATGCTAGTTTCTCCTGCTCTTCCAAATGCTTATGCAGTAGCAGATATCAATAGCGGGGTAGAACCAATTATGGCATTTGGGTTTATTCCAGTGGTTGGATACCAAGGCAGTGTATTAACAGCACTCGTTATTGGAATTTTAGGAGCAAAGCTTGAGAAGAAATTGCGAGCCGTGATGCCAAATGCATTGGATTTAATTTTTACCCCTTTTCTTGTTTTATTAACAATGATGATTACTGGTTTGCTGGTTTTAGGGCCATTATTGCATATATTAGAAATGGGATTGGTGCATGTTGTGACAGCGCTTATTCATGCTCCTTTTGGAATTGGCGGCCTTTTGATTGGCTTCATCTATCCGTTGGCCGTTATGACAGGAATGCACCATTTATTCATAATGATTGAAACAACATTGCTCGCAAATACCGGATTTAATCCGCTGATCACTTTATGTGCAATGTATGGATTTGCGAATGCTGGAACTTGTCTGGGAATTACAATTAAAGCTAAAAAACGTACTGTAAAGGTTGCTGGAGCAAGTGCAACGCTTACTCAATTGCTTGGTGTCAGCGAGCCTGCATTGTTTGGTGTAGTAATGAGATATAGCATGAAACCACTATATGTCATGATTTCCTGTTCGACTGTTGGTGGTATGATTCTTTCTGTCTTAAACATCAAAGCCAACTCCTATGGTTTAGCAGTAATTCTTTCTCCGTTAATGTACATCTACGAATGGAATCAATTAGTAACATATATCGTAGTTGGCATTGTAATTTTTATAGCGGCATTTGTGCTTACTTCTTTATTTGCAGTACCTAAAGAAGTAATGGTTGAAGACAAAGCATCAACTCAAAAAAATGTGAGTATATAAATAGATTGATAGTAAATAGAACGCATCGGTTTGCTAAGAACGGGTTGCTTTAGCAACTCGTTTTTCATTTTTAAAATTATTTTTTGGAGGAAAGTTAATTATGGAATGGACGAATGAAGCACGCTATCGTACATGTGACAGTATGACTGTAGAAGAGAGAAAGAAACTAGAATTGTCAGTATCGAGAAGTCTATGGCGGCAACGATATCATATTCAGCCGCCATATGGTTTATTAAACGATCCTAACGGCTTTGTTTGGTATAAAGATCGCTACTATTTATTTTATCAATGGTTTCCCTTTGGGGCTGTACATGGTATGAAACATTGGTACCAGACAGCATCAGCAGATCTAGTAAACTGGGAAAACAAAGGAGTTGCTGTAAAACCAGAGTTGCCATTTGAAAGCCACGGGATATACTCAGGCAGTGGATTTGTTCATAATGAGTTCCTTTATCTGTTTTATACAGCAAATAAACGAGATGAAGAATGGAATCGTCATGCCTCTCAGTGCTTGATAATAATGGATGATAAGGGGAAGATGATAAAGCAAGATACACCTATAATTAAGAAGCAGCCGAAGGGATATACAGAACATTTTAGAGATCCAAAAGTTTGGAAAGGAAAAAATAGTTTCTATATGGTAGTAGGGGCCCAACGTGAAGACTTAACGGGATGTGTTCTTCTTTATGAATCGGATAATTTAAAGAATTGGAATTGGCTAGGAGAGTTAAAGACGAAAGAAGTAGATTTTGGTTTTATGTGGGAATGCCCCGACTATTTTGAATGGCAAAACCATGGTGTACTGCTATTTTCTCCCCAAGGGCTTCCACCAGAAGGTGACTATTTCCAGAATATTTACCAATCTGGGGCATATATAGGGAAGCCATTAGATATAGAGAATAACTATTTTGAGCATGGTGCTTTTCAAGAATTGGATGCGGGTTTTGATTTTTATGCCCCACAAACAACATTATCACCAGATGGTAAACGTTTGCTTGTTGGTTGGATGGGACTGCCAGAAATAGAATATCCGACAGATAAAGAAGGATGGGCCCATTGCTTAACTATCCCAAGAGAACTTTCAATTAAGGATAATATTCTTTATCAAAAGCCTGTACGAGAACTACAAGAAAAACGAAAAAATAAAGTGAAAAGAGCATTAAATATATGTGAAAGTATAGAGAATGTGGAAGAATTTTCAGGACAATCATATGAAATGATTGTTGATATAGAAGTAGGAAGTGCTAAAAGTGCAGGGTTGAAGCTACGTGTTGGAGAAGAAGAAGAAACATTGCTCTATCTTAATAAATTAGCTCAAAAGGTAGTACTTGATCGTACAAAAGCTGGAGAATCATTTGCGCAAGAATATGGAACAATTCGTCAGAAAGCATATTTAAAAGAAAAAATACGGCTTCACATATTTATGGATGTTTCCTCCGTTGAAGTATTTGTGAATGATGGAGAAATTGTTTTTACAGCCCGTTTATTCCCCCAAGAGGAGAGTTGTGGAGTTCAATTCTTTGCAGAAGAAGGGATTGCGAATTTTGAAGCTGTACAATGGAAATACGAATAGAGTAAACTTTTCTTTATTAGGGAATTTTTGGATTTTAAATCTCGCCTTTTAGCAAGTTTAATAATATAGTGTTTATTTTTTATAAATGAAGAGGATAGTTCAAACGTCATTTTTGGACGAAGGAGTATCCTCTTTTTGTATCTACAAGTTTAATAGATTTTTGTTTAGATAAATAGTGCCACTATTTTCTCTTAATTGCTGACAAGATTCCAATTGTTAAACTGCAGCAATGGAATATTCATGTGAAGGTTTATTGGGGGGAATTTAAATATATGACTAAATATACTAGGATGAAAGAAAAAATAAAAGATGAAATTTAGTATTTTATAGTGGGAGGATTAAGCTACTATAAGAATTTTTAAGTGAAAGGACATGGGAGATAACAGAACGCTGGTATGCTTCTTTAAATTAAGAATCAGGAGGGAATTTATAATACAACCAATCCGAAGAAAATTAAACAATTAAAAGAGCAAAATCATGATTTCCATCAGCGCTTTGTGGAGATAGTTACTATTTCAACAGAAGATTTCAAAGCCAATATAGAAGAATATATTTCTATGATTGTAAAGGATGAGACTCATCAAAACACGCCGCTTTCAGAAATTATTGGAGAGTTTTTGCGTCAGCAGTATGTATATATAGATACAGTGGTTGCACATCAACTTTTTCAACTAATTGATGGATTAAAGCTAATTGGCATTACGTGCAGCATATCGGGGATATTGCCAAGTATTGCACAAACAGCTATCCAATTAGGCATGAATTTTCATGAAATTGATACATATTCAACTTTACAGCAAGCGTTAGAGAAACATCAGTGGAAAAAATATTTAGCTAAAAACACGGCATCATATTATTCCTTATATAAACTGCATAATAAGGAGCTTTCCTCATAAAAGAACTTTTTTATAATTCTTTTATGAGGAAAGCTTTTTTTGCGGAAAATATAAATTATTAATTTTGATAATTTTCAATTTATTTTTAAATACTAGTTGACGGGTAGGAATAATGCGATATATAATCTGTTTAATAAAAAAAATAAAAAGCTGATCAAACATCCGAAGGCATAACCAAGTCGAAGGGTTATGATTCTTTTATACCTTTTTTAGCTTTTCCCATTAATTAAAACAAATAGAGGTGTATATAATGAAAAAGTTAATCGTTTTTGCTTTTATTGGCTTGCTTGCACAATTGATTGATGGTGCTTTAGGGATGGCTTACGGTGTTACATCGACGTCTCTGTTATTGGCTTTCAGCATTTCTCCTGCTGTTGCATCTGCTTCTGTTCATTTAGCAGAAGTAGTAACAACAGCTGCATCAGGGGCATCTCATATAAGATTTGGAAATGTAGATAAAAAAACAGTTTATCAACTAATTATTCCAGGTTCGATCGGAGCATTTTTAGGGGCAACATTTTTAAGCAATATACCAGGAGATTTGGCAAAACCATATATTTCTTTATTCCTTCTAGGATTAGGTGCATATGTCCTTATTAGATTTTTATTTAACTTTCGACCAAGTGAAGAGAAAAAGGGACTTGATTTAAGTAAAAAACAAGCGATCCCATTAGGTCTAATTGCTGGATTTGCAGATGCAACTGGCGGCGGAGGCTGGGGCCCAATTGCTACACCGGTTTTATTATCCCGCAAAGGCATGAGTGCGCGTAAAGTAGTAGGTACAGTTGATACAAGTGAATTTGCTATAGCGGTTTCTGCAACACTTGGTTTTTTCATCTCTTTAGGATGGGAGCAAGTAAACTGGTTATGGGTTGGAGCATTAATGATTGGCGGAATTATTGCAGCACCAATAGCTGCATGGCTTGTTCAGAAAATTCATGCACAGTTAATGGGTGTACTTGTAGGTGGTTTTATTATTCTTGTAAATGCAAGAAACTTGTTAACATCTTGGATTGATCAGGCAGCCCTTTATCCATATGTATACGCAGCAATTATTATTATTTGGATAGCAGCAATAGTTTATACTGTTTCAAAAATCGGCGGTTTTAAAAAGACTAAAAAAGTAAAAGTTAATTCAATAGCTGACTAGAAAAC
The DNA here is from genome assembly GCF_002835805.1 of Niallia nealsonii. Taxonomy (GTDB): domain Bacteria; phylum Bacillota; class Bacilli; order Bacillales; family Cytobacillaceae; genus Niallia; species Niallia nealsonii. The sequence continues at coordinate 55,957 of NZ_PISE01000030.1, forward strand.
TAGAGGCTCTCGGATTAAGTAAGTTTCTTACTTAAACTGGGGGTCTTTTTTATAAATAAATATGATCATTAAAATAGAATAAATATGGGACAGTTTGTCCATTTATTAATAAATAGAAGAAATTTAACATACCTTCATAAAAAAGGAATGAGAGGATGAGAAAGTGATGGCAAAAGTTATAATTATTACTGGTGCACCAAATGATTACTCACGTTTAAATGGAATATTGGATTATAGTATAAAACTATTGAAAAAAACAGGAATTTCTTATGACGTTATAAAAGTACATGAACTTCCAGCAGAAGATTTGATTCAGGCCAAGTTTGATAGTGAAGCAATCAGAAAGGCCAATAAAAAAGTAGAAAATGCAGCAGGGGTGCTTATTTTTACACCAGTGTATAAAGCTGCTTACTCTGGAATTGTAAAAACATATCTTGATTTACTTCCCCAAAAGGGACTGGAAGATAAAATTATTTTACCCTTAGTGATAGGGGGATCTTTTGGACATTTGCTTACAATTGAATATGCACTGAATCCAGTGTTATCGGCCTTAGGAGCCACTTATATAATCAAAGGGGTATACACTATTGATAAGGATGTAGAAAGACTTGATAACAATCAATTTTCTCTAAAGGAAGAAGTGCAGCAAAGAATTGAAAAAGGTATAGATGCATTCATTAAAGTAATATCGGATTAACAATGACCATAAATAGTTAGGGAGAATCAGTATACAAAAGAATAGAAGACTAGAAGATAAGCCATAGTATATATCCATTAGAAAATGCTTATTTAAATCTTCCTGCAACTATGTTCTATTAGTCAGGAGGATTTTCTTTAAAACTAAATGAGTTCATTACTTCGTATCTAGGAGATCCATATGTCCATAATTAATGCGACTAGAAAAATGGAGCAGCCTTTTCTTTAGTGGATAAGTCTGCACTTTTTTTACGGTTAACAACTTAATTTATAGAAAAGAAAAAAATAGTAAAATTGCGCCATTTCTAAAAAAGAAACGGTGCAACTTTACTGATAAATAGGAATAGATATTTTTACGAAATTTAATCGAAAATTTCCTAATAAGTGGTTGATTTACCCACTAATACATAATATGATTAATAAAAACATATATTCATATAGATATACTCGGTATTAAGAGTACTAACAAATAATTTGTAAAAAATTCCAATTTCCATTAGATAACAAGCTATAAAAGCATGAAGCAAATTTAACATTATGGGGGAGAGAAATGAAACGTTCTATCAAAGGGGAATATGCAGCAAGTGTAATATTAGCACGAGACTGCAATCAACTGGACATCGTTATGACACCCCAGAGAAAATCAGAAAAACCACTGCTATTTATTATGCAGAATAAATATTGCTGCAATTAAAAACAGATTATGCTCAAGGATAGCTAGAGAAGGATATTAATTTCATAAGAATTCCAATGGAATTAATGGAGGAGAAGTAATCTGCAGCCTAGAGGGACCACTTTTGGTTATTGCTAAATTGCTTGCATATGTTCTTTTAAAAAACAGCCTTGGAAGACCTGCTTTTAAACCGTATGAGTCTAATAAAAGGAGAGGATTTAGATGTCTTCAAAAAATAAAATGGATCAAGAAATCATTGATAAAATTATTAGTTTTATAGAAAATATGGAGTTTGGAACGATTCAAATAACCGTGCATGACTCCCAAGTAACACAAATTGAAAAAGGGGAAAAATATCGTTTTGCTTTGAAGAAAAATGATAAGGGCAAGGGAAAACAATAGTTATACAACATTTTACAAAAAGCCGCTTAGACGGTTTTTTTTATTTTGTTATTTTTTACAGATTGCTCCTATGTATATACTAGAATTTGCATAATAGAAATAAGCTAATTTAAATTAGTCCGCTTATAGTTTGTTTTGTACAAGCAGAACCATTTACTTTATTTAAATAGTAGTCTATTTAAAAGGAAAATACTTCATTAGGTAGATTTGTATGAAACTTATATAAAGCGCTTATATTTTTAATGAAGGAGCAAAATGGGATGAAACAGAAGTTGGCACGAATGCGATTGGTTTTGCAAAACGATTAAAAAGATCGACTGTTGTAAATTGATCATCGTATTTTAGATGAAGCACCTGCAGCAGAATTTTTAGGACAAGTAATCTATTATCTGGAGCACCCATATTTGCTTGTTTTATAAAGTATAAGATCTATTGCAATGGGAACATGTTAAGAATAGTTAACATCAAAAGGATAGAGACTTGTGTTAACTATTTGGTAAGATGAAAAAACAGTTGACACTATCCATTAATTCCTATAAAGTACAAAAGTATGTTTTTTTAGGAGGAAATTATGGAGACCCAGAATCAGACACAGGTTAAGATTACAACAGCAGATCCATCTGCTTTAGGTTTATTTGGTTTAGCAATGGTAACACTTGTTGCTTCTTCTCAAAAGCTTGGTTTAACAGAAGGTGTTTCACTTGTTTTGCCTTGGGCAATCTTTTTAGGAGGCATTGCACAGCTGATTGCTTCTATCTTAGATTCAAAGCATAATAATATTTTTGGCACTACTGCTTTTGGTGCGTTTGGATTATTTTGGTTTGGAGTTGGAACAAGTTGGCTTATCCAATTAGGATGCTTTGGAGAAACTCTTGCTGCAGCAGCAGATATAAAACAGCTTGGATTTGCATTTATTGGATATTTAATTTTTAGTTTGTTTATGACAATAGGTGCTTTAGAAACACATAAGGTATTGTTCTTTATATTTGTATTTATTGATTTCTTATTTATTGGTTTATCATTAAGTTCTTTTGACATTATGTACGAAATAACACATATGCTTGCAGCAATTGCAGAGCTGTGCATTGCTTTATTATCTTTTTACGGATGTGGAGCAATTGTGCTGAATACACATTTTGGAAAAGTAGTATTGCCGATTGGAAAACCGTTTGGAATATTTAAAAAGTAAGAAAAAGATGGGTGTCGAAATAGACACTCATCTTTTTTAGATGAAAGTAATAACAATCAAGTAGTAATATCGACAGAAGTTGTTGGGGCAAAATTGGCTACAACTAATACAACTGGAGAATTTGCTTCAATAGTTGAACCATTTGGAACGTCAATAACTAGTTGGCCAGTACCAGTTGCACCAGGTGTATAAGTTAATAAACCTTCCATTTGTAATACACCATTTACATAGACTTCAATATAGCTGTTGTTTGCAGTTAACTCAGGCAATGAAGTAACAGCTCCTCCTGTATCATTAACAAAGTCTGCTGCATCAATCGTTAATACAGCTTCTCCAATTACAGTTGCTCCTACTTCATAGAAGAAACGGCTTACTGTTGGAGCAGTTACTGTTTCAGCAGTGGCAGTTATGGCAAGTTTCATTATTTTAAGCGGCATTCCATTCACTCCTTTCTTTTTTTATTTTATTTTATGTAAAAGTATGTTTATCGGTATAGACAGTAATGTCTTTAAATAAAAAATAGACAAGCACGACTAAACTAGTAGTCAAATAAAATAACAAAGAGGAAAAAAGTGAACGGAGTGGGAAAGTGAAAAATAATAGAAGTAATCAAAAAAACAAGAAACCTCTGTTGTTTCTTCCGGTTCTTCCTTTAGAAGTTCGAAGCTTTGCCATTCCAAAAAAAGTAGAGGTATATGAGTTTTATACAATGGCAGATGGAAAAAAACGAGTATTTAAAGAAGATGATGGAATAAAGGAGCTAGGAATACAAGTTATTTTAAGTCCTTTTGTTTTATCGTTTACTAATTTATTTATTAATGGTGTATTGCAGCCTAAAGAAAGTTATCTAGTGAAAAAAGGAGAGTTTTGTTTATTGACAGAGGATGTTCCTATGAAAGACACGTTACTTATTTTGCAGATGATAAAGGCATAGTTATTTGATTCATGCATAAAACTATTTTATTAAAGTAATTACTGTATTTCTCTATCTTTCCTTCATTTACCGAATGTATGTAAATTGGTAAAATATGAATGGATGAAGGTCAGGAGGAAAAAAACGTGTATCAATTAACAGAACTGGAAATGTTGATTCAATTATTTGAACGAGCAGCATTATTGCTTATTTCGCTGTTTTTTATGACAAGGGTACCGAAATTTAAGGAAACATTGCAAAAGGATAGTCATTCTTCAACAGAACTTACGCTGATCACGGTAATTTTTTGTGCTTTTGCTTTGTTTGGTACATATTCTGGGATTGAAGTAGAAGGATCAATTGTTAATATAAGAATCATTGCTATTATGTCTGGCGGTATTTTATTTGGTCCATGGGTAGGCGTTGTTACAGGAATTGTTTCCGGAATCCATCGTTATTTAATTGATATTGGTGGAGTGACTTCTGTTCCTTGTTTGATTACTAGCATTTTAGCAGGTATTGTATCAGGTTATATTCATATGAAAGTGAAAAAATCAAGCCGTTGGATTATGGGGATTATTGCTGGAATGTTATGCGAAATTTTAACAATGGTTTTAATCTTAATCATGGCAGAACCATTTGATTTAGGGGTGGAAATTGTTTCTAAAATTGCGTTTCCGATGATTTTAGGACAAGTTAGCATTGGCTTAATTGTTTTGATGATTGCCAGTGTAGAAGGGGAGAAGGAAAGAATTGCAGCAGAGCAGGCAAAGTTAGCACTTGATATTGCCAATAAAACATTGCCATATTTTCGTTCAATAAATACGGCATCTTTACATACAATCTGTACGATTATTAAAAATGATATTCATGCAGATGCTGTAGCAATAACGGATACAAAAGATGTACTTGCATATGTAGGTTTTGGGGAAGAAAAATACCAAGAGGGCCAAGAAATAATCAGCGAGCTGACAAAAGAGACAATTCGCAGAGGGAAAATTACGATTCGAAATAATATTGCCGATCATCACACCCCGCAGATTCATTGTCTGCTCATGATTCCGTTAGAGGAAAGAGGCATTGTTACGGGCACACTGAAGATATATTATCGCAAAGCAAACACGATTACCTATACTTTGCAAACACTGGCGATTGGTCTTGCCCAGATTATTTCGACTTTAATGGAAGTATCAAGAGTAGAGCAAATTAAAGAAGCGGCAAATAAAGCGGAATTAAGAGCGCTTCAAACAAAAATTAATCCTCATTTTCTTTTTAATGCCTTAAATGCAATTGCTTCTACAACAAGAAGAAATCCAGAAAAAGCAAGAGAGCTAATTCATAATTTATCTGGTTATATGAGATATAATTTAGAAGTAGGAGAAGAACTGATTGGTATCCAAATAGCTTTGCAGCAGGTACGGGATTATATTGAAATTGAGCAGGCGCGATTTGGCAGCAGGCTTCAAGTAGAATATGATATAGAAGATATTCATGTCAAACTGCCTAGTCTTTTAATTCAGCCCCTTGTAGAAAATGCGGTAGTGCACGGCATTTTAAAAAGAAAAGGCCCTGGGTTAATCGAAATTTCCGTTAAAGATATTGGGGATAAAATCAGGATAAGTGTAAAGGATTCAGGAATTGGCATTAAACAAGAAGTGATTGATAACTTGTATAGTGGAGAAGTTCCCTCGAAACAAATTGGTTTATCGAATGTGCATCAGCGCGTAAAATTAATTTATGGAACAGGATTAGTGATTAAACGACTAGAACCTGGTACAGAAGTATATTTTGATATGACAAAGGAGACAAAATGAAGGCTATTATTGTAGAAGATGAAATTCCAGCAAGAGAAGAGCTGGAATATTTAATTCAAACACATAGCAATATGGAGATCATTCAAACATTTGACGATGGACTTGATGTGTTAAAATTTTTACAAGGAAATGAAGTAGATGCCATCTTTCTCGATATTAATATACCTTCATTAGATGGAATGTTTTTGGCAACCAATATTAGCAAATTTGCGAAAAAGCCGTATATTATTTTTACAACCGCTTATAAAGAGCATGCCGCCCAAGCGTTTGAACTTGAAGCATTTGATTATATCTTAAAACCTTATGATGAAAAAAGAATTGCAGCGATGCTGATAAAACTTGAGGCAGCGTTTCAAAGGGATCAAGGGGAATCGATTGTTGGCGAAGATAGTAAAAATACAGCGATGGAAGGTGTTGTATCAGCAAATCGGAGTAGCAGAATTAATTTGCGCAAAAATGATAATATTATTGTAACAGATGTTAATGAGATTTATTATGCAGTGGCTAGTGAAAAAGTGACTCTTGTTTATACAAAAACAGAAGAATATATGATGCCAATGAGCATTTCTGAATTTCATGGGAAGCTGCCTCAAAATTTATTTTTTAAATGTCATCGTTCTTATACGGTTAATTTAACGAAGATACATGAAATTGTGCCATGGTTTAATCATACTTATGTACTTCGGTTAAAAGATATAGAGGGGGAAGTGCCAGTAAGCAGAAGCAAAGTGAAGGAATTTCGGCAAATTATGCAACTGTAATTGCCGTTCATTCCAATATATATGCATTTCATTCTGATAACGATTTCATTCTTTTTTTCGGTGGTATACTTATTGGTGTAAGGGACATCATATTAAGTTAACTTGATAGGAAACATAAAAATATACCATTTAAACCGGAAAAGGAGAGAGTGAAATGAAAGCGGGTTCAGAGAGACGGTGGCTTATTGTTATTGGCACCATTATTGTACAGATGGGTTTAGGGACTATTTATACATGGAGTTTATTTAATCAGCCTTTAGTAGATAATTTTGGCTGGGAATTAAGTTCTGTTGCTATAACATTTTCCATTACAAGTTTTGCATTGGCATTTTCCACTTTATTTGCAGGAAAACTGCAAGACAAATGGGGGATACGCCGTTTAATCGGAAGTGCCGGCATAATGCTCGGGATAGGGCTAATGCTTACATCTCAAATATCTTCCTTATGGATGCTGTATATTTTAGCAGGTGTTATAGTAGGTTTTGCAGATGGAACAGCATATATTACCTCTTTATCTAATTTAATTAAATGGTTTCCAGAGAAAAAAGGGTTAATATCTGGTATTTCTGTTGGAGCATATGGAACAGGAAGTCTTTTATTTAAATTTATTAATGGTTCATTTATTTCATCATTTGGTGTAACACAAGCGTTTATGTTTTGGGGAATTATTGTATTGGTGATGGTTGTAGGCGGATCATTTTTAATTAAAGAAGCAAAAGAAATTAGTTCGGGTTCTTCTGTTGGAGTACAGCAAAAAAATTATACGGTAAAAGAAATGTTAAAAACAAAACAAGCATACCTGTTATTTGTGATATTCTTCACAGCTTGTATGAGCGGTTTATATTTAATTGGAATTGTTAAAGATATTGGTGTAAGCTTAGCTGGATTAGATATTGCAACAGCAAGCAATGCAGTAGCATTAGTAGCGATTTTTAATACTATTGGTCGAATTATCTTAGGTGCATTATCAGATAAAGTTGGCCGATTAAAAGTTGTTTCAGGAGCTTTATTTGTAACAGCAATTGCGGTTACGGTGTTAAGTACAGTAACACTGAATTTCCCAATATTCTTTGCATGTGTTGCAGCAATTGCTTTCTGTTTTGGCGGTAATATCACGGTATTTCCAACGATTGTGGCAGACTTCTTCGGTCTAAAAAATCAAAGCAAAAATTATGGCGTTATTTATCAAGGCTTTGGAATTGGTGCGCTAGCTGGTTCATTTATTGCAGCGGCATTAGGAGGATTTATCCCAACATTTACGGTGATTGCGGCATTATGTGTAGTGTCTTTCATTATCGCATTAACCATTAAACCTCCATATCAAGGAACTGCTAGAAAAATGCATAAACGCTCTGTGGCAAATATGACAACACAAAAAGCTGGATAAGTGGATTTCCTTTATAAGGATTGATGATGTATCGAAGTAAGAAAATAGTCAAGAAGGGTCTTCCAAATGGGAGGCTTTTTTTGCATCTTATGCAAGAAAATTTATAGGCTATTTGCTAAAATGTAGAGGAGACATACAGTAATTGCTTTAGCAAAAACATAAAATCAACAGAGTTATTAACATAGGCGTTTAATTAAAAACATAGACTAGTTTATAACATAAAAAAGAATCAATCAGTCTTGAGACGTAGATTATTTTCCATTTTAAGTCCATAGTAATTTTTTTGTTTTTGCTATAGTGTAAAGATAATAGGGGGAGTTTGAAACTATTTGTCTAATAAAACGTAGATAAAATAAGGAAAACAGTCAGGAGTCGATAACATTGAATCCATTTTTGAAATTTCTTGTTAGGTCAGGAGTAACCATTCCAATTGGTGCTTTGACTTGGTTTAGCAGTCTTCTAATTTTAGAACAATCATTTATTGCCTCAGTGATATACGGTGTTTTAGCTGGAACAGGGACTTATTTTATATCAGATGGGGTAATGCAGCATCAGTTCTTGAAAAAACATGGTTTGACTAGAAAGGAATTTAAATTTATCAATAAGCATCTAAAAGAAGCAAAAACAAAAATACATCGTTTAAATAAAGCAGTTTTTGCGATTCGTCATTTTCCTTCTATTAAACAACGTATAGACTTAATGCGTGTGACGAAAAAAGTATATCGTTTAACACAACAAGAGCCGAAACGTTTTTATCGTGCTGACAAATTTTATTATTCTCATTTAGATTCAGTTATGGAAATTGCTGAAAAGTATGCCTTACTGTCCTCTCAGCCTAAGAAAAATCATGAACTTCAATCAACATTGCGTCAGACAAGAGCAGCTTTAGAGCAGCTGACGAAAACAATCGAACAAGATCTGCATGAAATTCTAACTGACGATATTGATGATTTGCATTTTGAATTAGAAGTGGTGAAACATACTTCTCAAAAGAACAAGGACGATGAGTTAATTGATGAAAGCAGGAGATTGAAATGAGCGATGGATTAAAGTCTCTTCCCTTTGAAAAAGATGAAGGGACAGAAGATGAGCTATTTCTTGCTTCTATTGCAGCAGGGAACATCAACACGCTAGATAAGGAAGCAACTCCATCTTCTCCTCTTATTAATAGATTATCAGATGGTGATAAACAAAAGGCATACGAACTTGCTGGACGTATAGAGCCATCTAAACATGGTGATTTAGTTTTTTTTGGAGCAAAAGCACAAAAGAACCTTCTTTCTTTCTCCTACTCCATGCTTGAACATGTTCAAAAAAAAGAAGCTGGTGATGTCGGCGTTATTATTGCAGAACTAATGGGAAAATTAAATGAAATAAATCCTGATGAATTAAAGATAGAAAAAAAATCATTTTTTGCCCGTTTATTTGGAAGAGCTTCTAGTTCTGTACAAGAAGTTTTATCAAAATATCAAAAAACAAGTGCACAAATAGATCGAATAAATGTAAAATTAGGGCGCAGCAAAAATATAATATTATCAGATATTCACTTATTAGAGCAGCTTTATCAGGATAATAAAAATTATTTTTATCTGTTGAATATGTATATTGCTGCTGGGGAACTAAAGTTACAAGAAGTAACTAATCAAATAATTCCAGAAATGAAAAAAGAAGCGGAACGAACAAAAGATGAAATGAAGCTGCAAGAAGCAGAAGATATGATGGCATTTGCTGATCAATTGGCACAACGTATATATGACTTAAAAATAAGCAGACAAATTACCATTCAAACCGCTCCGCAAATTCGTCTTATTCAACATACAAATAAAATGATAGTAGAAAAAATCCAATCTTCTATTATGACAACCATTCCATTATGGAGAAATCAGGTGGCATTAGCCTTAACATTGCTTAAGAACCGTCATGAACTGAATGCACAAAAAAGGGCAAATAAAACGACAGAGGAAATTCTCCAAAAAAATAGCCGCTTCATTCAAAATAGTGCTGTAGGAAATGGAGAGGAAAGAATACAACTAGAGATAGAAACATTAAAAAACACACATCTCGATTTAATTTCCCGTTTAGAAGAAACTTTACAGCTGGAAAACGATAGTAAGCAAAAAAGAATGGATGCTCAGCAAGAGTTTGAAGGGATAAAAGATAAGTGGAGCAATAAAGAAGATCAATAGGAAAGAGACAGGGATGATAAGCCCAAGCCTCTTTTTTAAATAAGGAAAAATAAAGGAACTAGCAGTTAATCAAACGTTTGATTAACTGCTAGTTCCTTTTAAATAGGCGGATTTTTTCGTTAGATGGGAAATGAATTCTTGCTTATTTTAATTTTTTATTACTTTATCAAAATGCACTCGTTTATTAACAAGATAGATAATTGGAATACTAATTGCCATGACAGCAAATTCCCCAACAGCAGTAGTGAACCACAGAGTTAAGAATGAAATTCCGAGATCTGAGTATAAGTATAGTTCTAATGCAATGATAGACATTGTAAATGTAAATACTAGTGTATTCACAACCATTCTTTTTATTATATTTTTCACATAGCGGCTAACGAATATTGTAATAAGCAAGGCAATAATGGATTGTGCTGGTCCAAAAATCATATCTGGCTTTAGTGGTGAAAAAAACAAGTTAGCCAAAAATACGCCAATGACAATTCCATATAAATATTTTTTATTAAATACAATCAAGTGATTAAACATCTCTGATATACGAAATTGTATATTGGTAAAACCAAATGGCGCAATAAGTCCAGTGACTGCGATGTAAAGTGCAGCAATCATGGCATTTATTACAATCGTTTTTATTTTCATCTTATAGATTCCCCCTAGTTTTTTTACGTGGGATGGTTTCGAACCACGTTATATAAACATAAATGCAAAAGAACATATTAAAGTATAAAGCCATTGTTAGTCAATACCTTTTATTTGTTGATGCACTCTTTTTTGGCTGTAAGTTAAAAATGTCGCAAAAATCTATAAAGGAAGTAAATATCTACTTTAGCAGAGATTATTTTAATAGGCTGTTTTTATATAGATTGTGGCTTTTAAACTCAGGCAGACAAAAATACACTTTATTTTCCATGGGCGGCTTCCTGCAAATTCTCATCTTTCTTGTATTCCTACAGGAGTCTACGTGTATTCAGGCTGTTCGAGGCCTACTTCCTCCATCTTTTCTGTTAGGCTGTTTTGGTAAACTTTGTTGCTTTTAAAGGAGTAGGTTGATTTCCGTTCCAGGATGCTCGCTTTCCGTGGGGCGGGCGGTGGTATCGCCTGCGAGGTCTCATCTGTCCCGCTAATCCCACAGGAGTCTCACACCTTTCACTCCAATCAACCTGCTTCAACCATGGAGTTGCTCATGGGAATTATCCGAAAAACAACAAACTTTGAGAAAACAGCCTTTTAAGAAATTGAAAAAATTTCTTCTCGACTTATTCCTGACACATTTCTTTTATATTCTATTACTTGTAAAGAACAAGCCTATATAAAAAGAAATTTTCATAAATAAAAAACGAATGAAATAGAAAGAGGTCGAGAGAAACAATGAAAAAGGGAATTAAAAAATGGATTATTAGTGGTGTAGCAGTTGTAGTAATTGGATCAGGAATTGGAGGATACTTTTATTTTTCAAAAGAAGATCAGCCAGCAATGGCTCAGGCGAGAACACAAACGGCAACTGCAGAAGTAGGCGATGTAAAAATTGATGTAAGTGGATCAGGCAGCATTTCCGCTATCAACAGTGAAACAGTATCTAGTACAGAAAATGCAACAGTAGATGAAGTGCTGGTTGAGGTAGGAGATGAAGTAGAAGAAGGAGATGAATTAATTACATTTGAGGATGATGTTGATTCAATTACAGCTCCTTTTGATGGGGAAATTACGTCTTTAAATGTGGAAGAAGACGGCACAGTATCTATGGGAACAGAAGTGCTTGGCATTACAGACTATGATACATTGGAAATGGTAGTAAATGTAGATGAATTAGATATTTCTAAAGTAAAAGTAGGCCAGGCAGTAACGCTTTCTGTCAGTGCATTAGATGATAAAGAATTCAAAGGAAAAGTAACAAGTGTCGCAAAAGAAGCAAACACGGACAGCACATCAAGTACAGCAAAATATGCGGTAACGGTAAAAATCACAAAACCAACGGGATTATTAGTAGGAATGACGGCAGAAGCAACAATCACAACAAGCAGCAAATCAGATGTTATAACGGTTCCCGTTGAAGCTGTACAAAAAGAAGATGACGAGTATTATGTATTAGTTCCATCTGGATCAACAACTTCAGAAGACGGCTCTACAGAAACTTCCACAACGAAACAAACAGTCGAAGTTGGATTAGAAAATGAAGATGTGGCAGAAATCACAAGTGGTTTAGAGGAAGGAACAACGGTTGTGCTGCCAACATTCGAATCAAGTGATGACAGCGCTCAAAGTGGATTCCCAGGAGGAGGCCAAATGCCAGGAGGCCAAGGCGGTCAAATGCCATCAGGAGATCGAGGCCAAATGCAATCAGGCGGATTTGGTGGAGGTGGAAACTAATGTTGGAAGAAAAACGAATTGTGGAAATAAAAAATTTGCAGAAGCAGTATACCCTTG
>NZ_PISE01000031.1 GCF_002835805.1 Niallia nealsonii
AGAAGATATCGACCAGTAGTCCAGACTCGCGGACTCGCGAGGAGTTTAGGGAATTTTGCCCCGAGGGGCAAAATTCCCTAAACTCCCAATACCCTTCCAAATATGGAAATAACACAGAAAGAAGTGGCTCACTTTTAAAGTGATCACTCTGGCTCAAATTAATATTGACAAATACATTCAGAGTCCTTTGCACAAGGGCTCTTTTATTTTAAAGAAAGAAAAAGGAAATATTTGCATTTCCTTTTATGGATAAAATTACCCGCCTAATTTAAAATATATGCTAAAATTACTATGCGTTTATTTAAACATTAGATGGGGGAACAGCATGAAAAAAGCACTTAAAATTTTTATTGTATTAGCATTATTTTTAGGAATTGGATCAAATATCTCAAACGTGAATGCAGCAACGAAATATAGCGCAACTGTAAACACAAAGATATTAAATGTTAGGGAAAAGACATCCGATAAATCTAAAAAAGTAGGAACACTTAAAAAAGGGACAAAGGTTACAGTCTATTCAAAAACAAAATCTGGTTGGTCGCAGATAGTATATAAAAAGAAAAAAGCCTATGTTGCTACCAAGTACTTGAAATTTGCACCTTCTACTAAAAAAGTTAGTTATTTACGCAATAAAAATAAAATTTATGTATATGATGATGCTAACAGAGGAACTTTTACAGAAAAATATGTAACAACCAAGGATGATTGGAGTATTTGGAATACTTATTTATATAATGGTAAGGATGTTTTATGGCAGAAGAAAGAAAAAGAAGACAGTAAAGGATTATATAGTAAGTATGATAAAGATGTGAAAACATTACTTCAGTATCCGATTAAGTTAGGGAAATCTTGGTCCTATAAGTCTGATGGGGATACATATACTATAAAAATTACTTCCCTAAATAAAACTATTAAAACAAAAGCAGGTACATTTAAAAATGTTTTAGAATTAACTATTACTAATAAGAAAAAAACATTTCAAGAAAAAGATTATTACGCTCCTGGAAATGGTTTAATTAAATATTATTATGATGACAAAGAATACGGCAGCAATGAGTATGAGTTAATTAAAATAAATAATAAATAAATGATCAATAATCTTTTGTAAGAGTCCTCCTTTATAGGGCTCTTTTTTATGCCGTTTAAGGAGGTGAACTCAATGGACAATGAAACTATAAAAATCTTTTCTTACACAAGGGCCTTTTGCTCTTTTATTCGTAGGGCTCCTTATTTATGTGATGAAAAACAATAAGGAAAGAGAAATTAGACTTCAAGATTTATTAGATAAATTCAGTGAAAAGTATGATTTAGTTATTAGCAAACTTGATGATATTAAAGAAAAAATAAAATAGGGTGGGATTTAGATGGATAAAGCAAGCATTACACGATTCTCATTACTTATCGTAGCCGTAGCCAATTCCATATTAAATGCTAGGCTGTGAAACAATCTCAGAGGATTTAGTGAATGACATCATTGCTGTTGGCTCTGGTGTTTATTTTTTATATGCAGGATGGAAAAACAACTATTTAAGTAAAAAAGATTTGAAACAAAAAGAAGTACTGCAAGCAAATAAATTAATTAATAAAGTAAGAGTAGTCAAAATGGCTGCTCTTTTTTTATTGGAGGTGCAGGCATGTTAGCAAAAATCATTTGGTTTTCAGTAAAGAAGATCAAAAAGAACAAGACATTTTATTATTCTAAGCGAGAAGACCCCCACCTCCAGGAACGGAGAGAGTAGGTGGACAATCTAACCACAATACAGGAATTGCAATTGATTTCTGCTTAACTAATGAAAAAGGGGACTACTGCCAATTATACTGTGAATAGTGAATGAAAACGTGTAGTAGCGATTGTTAAAAGCTTAGGATTTGAATGAGGCGGTGATTGGACTAGCTTTAAAGATAATCCGCATTTGGAGTACACAGGTAAGATTGTTGAAACAACAACTACTGCTAAAACAGAAACTAAGTCTACAGATAGTGGCAATGATGCAAACATCAAGAAATTCCAAACATTTATTAATGGCTATGCATCTAAAGCTAAATTCACAAAACTTGATGTGGACGGCTACAAAAGACTAAAAACAATAACAGCTGATATTCGTGTTTATCAATATTTAGCAAGAGTAACAGTAGACGGAGAGTTCGGCCCTAAATCCAAAAAGGCAGCACTTCCTAATAAAAAAGGGAAACCTTCTGCAACTTGGAATAAAATTGTGCAAGGTATGCTGTATATCCATGACCATGATCCAAAAGGATTCAATGATATCTTTGGTAATGGGATGTTAGCAACTATTAAGAAATTCCAGAAAGAAAAAGGCTTAACTATGGATGGCATTGTGGGACCTAATACATTTGTTAAATTCTTTGTATAAAATAACCATGGTGAATAAATAATTAATAGCGTTCATTACTTTCATGACAATCCTACTCTTTAGAGTGGGGTCTTTTTTATTTAACGCTATTTTTATAAAGTTTGTTATTTTTGAGGAATTAATTAATTTATATTGTATAATTTTACTAAAATATACATGTTTTATGAGTTTAGAAAGAGGGGATTCTCTTGTTTAACAAAATTAAAACAGCGTTATTTGGGAAAGGAAATGTTATTCTATTTGAATTAGATGATTGGTATGCTTGGTACAAAGACCCTCAAAAGTTTCATAATACGGTTGTTACACATCTTGTAAAAGAAGGGAAAAAAGTAGAGACAATTTCAGTGGTTAATAAAGTTTTTAGTAATAAGATTTCAATCCTAATTATCGATGGAATAAAATATGAACTCAGTGTAAGAATTTATCAAGGTTTAGGTCCAACTCAAACAGTGGTTCTAAAAGAAATTGAATCCAAGCATTAAGAATATTAATTTAATCTAACTAGGAGAAAAAATCTGCATAAAATAAATGGGATAGGTAAATATTATATAGCGATTAGCCTTACCAAAAGCCTTACTCTTCGGAGTGGGGTCTTTTTTTATGTGAAAAGGAGTTTTTTTTCAGTTATAGAAATTGAAAGAAGGAAAGGAGGAATGTATATGAAAGATCCAGGACCAAGGCCAATAGTTTTTTGTGACCTGCCGGTAGGCGGTTTTACTGTTGATTCAGAAGGCGGGGGATATAAAGATTTTTTCTTTGACCCAACAATGGGAGAATATAACATTAACCCGGGTGGTGGAGGGAGTTTTAGATTATATTCACCACCAGGTTGGTAAAGTAATATAGCTCTCCCCATAGTGAGAAGGGAGTTTTTACTGTTTCTCTAGTTTTGTAACCAAGCGAAAGTACTTGATTAAAATATACAAAAGTAGAGGATTTAATAAAGGAGAATACCACCATTTCCACCAACCATAATGAAAATATCCCCAAGGTTGAGGCAATAATGCAATACATTCATAAATAAATATAAATATGTCCCATATTATAATTGTAGCAATCTTTATATAAATAGGTTTATCAAATGGATATAAATTAAGAAAAATAATATTAACGGATGGAATTAAAAACAATTGATATAAAAAGAGAGCCCAGTCAATATCACGAGTGAAATACCAATATCCATGATATTTGAAATCAACAAATATATCGAATAGAAGTTGGAGGCTGATACTGAATAGATAAACGCTCAATATTTGACTATAACTCAATTGTTTTTTATGAACTTTTATAGTTATGAAATTAACGATAATAATTGCAACTACAAGACCAATCAAGCGCATCACCTAAGTTTTTTATATATTATATCCTATATATAGGGGAAATAAACAATGATGGGTTTTCTTTTATTGTCGTTTTTGTAAACTAATAGAAATATCGAAATGAAAAAAGAATCCTTCCTAGTATGAAAGGAGGGATAGAATGACAGGATACGATTATCTTCTGTAATTAAAGAACAATACGATAAAGTGAAAATTTTTTCCAAGTTGAAAGTCCTCATTGATATCCTTTTAGAAATTTTCCTTCATGTGAGAGCAAATCAATAATCTTCTTACATCATTTTCTAAATATAAAATAAGAACGAATGTTTCTTTTTTATCTTGTTTAAGAACTTATGTTCGTATATAATTGTAAAAAAAGAGAGGTAGTTAGGATGAATCGGCAGCTAGAAAAGGCGATGCTTGAGAAAAAAGCACTGGAAATTATATACGAGAAGAATGACCATACATTCTCGAAAAGGAATATTTTAATTAAGCATATAAAAGCTTTCTGCTTAACCAAAAAGCAGCCGCGCATTTTTAGAATCGAATCCATCTTAGCTGCTTCTTATGTTAAGGAAAATAAAAGGTACGCATAGGAGGATAACTGAAAATGGCAAAAACAAAGAAGCTTCAAAGACCGCAAAGGGATGAATTTGAATTAGAGGAAATAGCAAATAGCTTACTAGAAGCACATACGGAAAAAAGCGAAGTACTATTAAACGTATGGAAAAGAGATGAACCAGTTAAAGGAACTATTGTGAAAATGGATGGGAATACTAAGCTAATTCACGTAGAGAATGATATAGATTGTGTAAAGATACCTTTCATGAATATCCTTAAAGTACAAATTATTTAAAAGAAACGGCCCAACTTATCTGGCTAACATTATATTACGAACGGGTGCTTATCTTATTGATCTTGCTGCCAATCGAGGATTATTTTAAATTACGTCATAATCGGGTAGGTTTGTGGAAAAAGTAATGAACCAGTAGTGATTGGATAACAGCGAAACCTTAATAGAACTTAATCGTCCTAACTATTAAAGATTCAAAGGTTTACATTGAAGTTATGGTGTTGCTTTTTTCTTGAACTTTCAAAACCCCTTACAGCAATAAATAAATTGGAATAAAATGAAACTAAGGGGTATAGATATTGGGGGATAGATATGTATTTCTTTAATAAAAAGGAAATTTATATGAGATATTCAATCGCAAAATTATCAAAGGTAAGAGGAATTTTAAAAGATAAGGGTATTAAATATACCTACAAAGTTATTGACCATTCAGGACAATGGCTAGGATGAGATACAACTAGAGGAAACTTTGGAAATATCGGAATGGACAGTAATTTTGAAAAACAATATGTTGTTTCAGTTAAGAAAAAAGATCTAGAAAACGCAAAGTATTGGGCTAACAGTGGTTTACATTCACAATAATTAAATGAATACAACCTATATTCCTTATAAAATTAAAATAACGAAGGCCGCTTTTTAATAATATAAATCAAGCACCACAATAGGAGATCCTTGATTTATATTTATTTAACAAAAATATTATCTAACAGAACCTGAAACCAACATTTAGTGGGTTATAAAAGTAGATATTGACAAAAAGGCTATAAGACCAAGCACTATTAAAATTTGAAGAATAATTCCTACAATACTACAAATTAAACCTACAGTAGCTAATCCTTTGCCACTTTCATTTGTTATATTAATCTGTTTTAACGCTTTTTTTGAAAATACTATCCCAATAATGCCTAAGATTAGACCAATAAAAGGAATAAGTAATGATAAAATACCGACAGTTAAAGAAATTACTGAATTATTGTTTGTTTGATTTTTATCAGACATTCTTTACCCTCCCTCACTTGATAATTTTACCATATTTTGTTGGTGTTAGGAGGGAAATAGTAAAATAAAATCCTTTTCTCAATGGAACAGCGAAGTATTCCTGTCATAAATGAAGGGAGAAAAAGAATAGATTTGTGAAGAAATACACTTAAACAAAATGGCAGTTTAGCTCAACAAGAACGATAATGAAAATATAATAATACATTCCGTTAATTGTAAAGGAATTACTATTTACAAAAAGATGAATGCTAATTATAGTTATTAAAGAGTAGTTATGTCTTTAATTAAAAATTTAACATTAGTGACAAGCAACATAGCATCCCAGTTAAAATAAACCATAAAGGAGATAGAGATATAATGGAATTCTGGGAATCAAGTTTTATAGAAAAACAAACGATGTGGGGATTTGAACCTACAGACTCCGCAATTTTAACAAAGGATTTTTTCCTTGAAAGGAATGTTAAGGACATACTGGTACCAGGTATTGGATATGGTAGAAATGCAAAGGTTTTTATTGATAATGGAATAAATGTTACAGGTATTGAGATTTCAAAAACAGCGATTGATTTGACGAGGCAAAATGGGCTTGATATTAGTATTTTTCATGGTTCAGTAACTGACATGCCTTTTGATAACAAACTCTATGACGGTATATTTTGCTATGCACTTATTCACTTACTGAATAATCGTGAGAGAGATAAGTTTATTAAAGATTGCTATAATCAGTTAAAGCCAAATGGATATATGATTTTTACAACTGTTTCAAAAAAAGCCCCCATGTTTGGTAAGGGCAAACAATTGGATAAAGACTATTTTGAGATAATGGAAGGTGTAAAAATGTTTTTTTATGATTCTGACTCTATAAAACAAGAATTTGGAAAATATGGACTGGTAGAGTTTTCAGAAATTGACGAGCCAAGTAAGAACATGAAAAATAAACCTCCAGTAAAATTTATAATTATAAAATGTAAGAAAGAATTATAAGGGTAATCATACAAAAATCTAAAAATAGTGAATTGTTAGGGGATAGGGGGTGTATATCCGCAACCTATTCGTCAAGATATTCAATTGGTAAAAAAGATTATATGAAATACAATATGATATTGAAGGAACAGATGCAAAGGTTTGTTAAAGAACGATTTTTTAACGGGAGATATTTCCCGTTAACTCCTAGTGGAACAGATTCAGAAAGTATTTTTTATGTTTTATGAGATGTAAACTTTGCAATGATGGCAATTAGACAGATTTTTGAGGATGCATATAACGAAAAGTCACCGAGAGACGTACCCGGTGACTTTTATTTCTATATATAATTTCCTTAATTTATGAATTTTCTTTTTTGGTTCGAATAATCTTATTCCACAAAAGCACCCTTTAATTTAGGTGCAATATTTTACAATCTTGCTTTCTTGGATACATACTATTACTAAATGTTTGATATATATAAAGGAAACACCTGATGACCAGGAAGTTCCCTTTATATTTCTCGAGATAAAAATACACCAAAACAATGATTAAAAAAAGAGTAAGGTTAACCTCCGATATAAACACTTTCACATGTTCCAGGTTTTGGTTCATAATAACAATGATTTTTATATTGACCAGCTAAAGGTTGGCCGTACCAAGTTGGAGGACACGGAGCATATGGATTAAAATACCAAAGAGCATATTTTCCTGGGTGGTCTCTCCAATAATCCAAATTCTGTTTTGCTAATCTTTTTTCAGCAGTTCTCGCTCTTTGATAAAATACATTCCCTTTTTGAACAGCTTCAAAAGAATAATTTCCTCCTTGTACTTGATAAATGACTTGTGGAATTGTTCTTAAATCTTTGAAATCTGAACAATTTGCTTTAAGACGATTAACAATTACATTTCCAACATATAACATTCCTTGTATTCCTTCACCTTCGGCTTCTGCTCTCATCATCCTTGCCATTAAGTCAACGTCTGAACTTCGGTAATTTACTCTTGGCATTTTGTCACCCCCAAAATATAGTATGAAAAAAAGCCTACATTGATGTCATTGTTTATAAAATAAGAATGCTTAGTTTTTAAAGCTTACAGTTTTTAAGTAAGGTGAAAATCATGTCATTTTTTTTAATAGTTTTATTCCACAAAAGCCCCGTTAATAACCTTAAAAAATAAGCGTTAATCCTTCTTTGAGTAACGCTAGCGGTTAGTTTAACAAATATCCAAACAATCTAAATGACGCGGAAATATAAAAAACATCTGGTTTGCTAAAAATCACCTCTTTAAAGCTTAGAGGTGATTTTCTATTGGATATTTATTTTGAAATTGCGATAAAGATTTTGAAGAATTGTACTTAAGGAAATTTCACCAATAATGGGATTAATCTTTGAATTTCCTGTTGGATTATCCATTGAAAGGGCATGAGTAGAAGCGACAGATTTACCATTAGTGTCAAAAAGCAAGTGTAGCCTATATTAAAGTAAACTTTAATGGAGACAAATGGAATTCAGTATATATCAAATTATTTTCAGATCGTCTAAACACTTATTTGTTTGCAGCGTTTCCTTTTCAAAAAATATTTTATGAAATTGAATATATTAGTAAAAAAGTAGCGGATTAAATTATTTTAATAAAAGTAAATGGAATAAATTTTATGTAGAGTGTCTGTCCTCCAATGTTTTAACGTTTAACAGTTTTGGGGGTAGGCACCAATATCCCAAAATCAAAATCCAATGTTAAAGTACTGTTTAACATGGATCATATTTTGTTAAGGGCTTTTGTTTGTGTTAATTTTATGACTTCATAGGAATATAAGCCTAAATTAGAACTGTTTTTTTGTTATAAAGAGGAGATTGTATGATATAATTTGGACAGTTTCTTTTAAGGTTACGCGGAGTAATGAAATGATAGCTAGTTATTTCTTTAAAAAAGAATAAGAAGCGACAAAGGCAAATTCATCGAAAGGTGAAGACGCAAAACTATAGGGACTAAGGTCGAAAGACGATGTTAGCCAGTTACCGATTTTTTTCATAAAGCAAAAAACTAATCGGTAATAGATTAGTTTTTTTGTTTTTTAGTAAAAAATGAGAATGGTTGGAGTCTGTGATCTGCTGAAGACTTAGCGGTTTAGAATAAAAAAGAAAAGGAGAAAGATTAATGGCATTATTTCAAACAGACAAAAACAATAAAGCTTTTATTATTACTTTAGGAGGATTTGCTGAAACAGACAAGGCTTCTAATTTTGTGGAAAATTTAAAAAAGGAAGTTTCGAGTATTGATGTGAAAAACTTTAGCTTAATAGTAGATTCGGCGGAACTGCGAACATTCAAAACGGAAATTTTGCCCGTTCTTGAAGCTAGCTATTCTTTATATATGAATTTAGGATTTAAAAAAATTCTAATGGTTACGCCAAAAAAAGTAACGCCAAGGCTGCAGCTGAAACGAATAGCCAAAAAAGTTCATTTTTCAGGAATATTTATAAATACTCTTCAAGAGGCACGGAGCGCTGCAAAAAGCGATTGATTTTTTGATGGAAAATATCATGCATAATGGCTGATTGCCAGCGATTAGTATAATTATTAAAAAAATCTGAATAATTTATTTAATAAGACCATTTCTTATCAAATAAGGAGGGAAAGCAAATGACTGTAAGTGCTATTCTAAAAGAAGTCTCTGTATATCATCCTGATAAAGTGGTAAACAATGATTATTTTATCCACCATTTTCAGCGTCAAGGAAAAGATATTGAACATCTGCTTGATGCTCTTGGGCGAGAAAATAGATATGTAGCCGATTATCAAAGGGAAACTACTTTAACGATGGCGATTGAAGCCTCCAAACAAGTTTTAGAAAAAAGCAAGTTGTCTGGTGAAGATTTAGATATGATTGTGTTTGTATCAGGCACACCTGAATATTTTTGGCCCCCAAATGCTGTTGCCATTCATCAAGCCCTGCAAGGAAAAGAAGAAGCGATTGTTTATGATATGAATGTAGCATGTGTAGGGATGGTTGTGGCAGTGGAACAAGCAAGCCGTAATATGCTGGCTAACCCAAATATAAAGCGTGCTCTTGTCGTAGCTTCTGAACAAATGCATCGATATGCAAGACAAGAAGATGCAGTGACATATGCTAATTTTGGAGATGGGGCTGCTGCTGTCCTTATTGAAAAAAGAAAGAATACAGAAAATGGATTTATTGACTCTACATACAAAGTAAATACAGAATCTATTGATAAAATTGTTTTCCCGGCCTGCGGCGTTTCTAACATGTTAGAGTCTGATACAACAGAAACGGAGAAAAAAATCAAATGGGAAAATGTTAACAATGATAATGCATTTCTATCTACAATCGAACTGATTGAAAAGCTGCTGAAAAGAAATCATTTATCTACCAAAGATATTCAAGCATTTTGCTTTTCTCAATTATCAAGGAAAAATATCTATAAAATACAAGAAGCATTCAAAGAAGACAGCGGGAAATTCCCTATTGTTGGTACTGAATATGGCTATACAGGTTCTGTAAGTCCTTTTATGGCTTTAGAGCACGCTGTAAAAACAGGTCAAGTGAAAAGAGGAGATTATGTCATTTTCTGGTCAGTAGGGGCAGGCTCTACTGCTTGTGCCGTATTATATAAATATTAAAATAGTGAAGAAACAAGCAGGGCATTCGATAGCCGAAAAAGCCCTGCGTTTAGAAAAAAAATTAAAGGATTTAGGAGAAATTAAATGAACAGAAAAAAATTATCCGACATCATTACACCTGGCCAGTTTAAAACACATGTCATCCCTTCTGCCATCATTGGCGCTTTTATCTTTACAAGCACTCTAACAGAAAATCAATTTGTAGAGTTTTGGATTGTAACAATAGGGGTGATTGCCTATATTGCTTTGGGCTTGTGGTCATCTATTCGTTCAACCAAAAAATTACATAAAATCATTCAATATACTCGGGATTTAGAGTCAGGAAATTTAGCCGAAACAATCGAAATAAATGGCCAAGATGAATTTGCGATGATTTCCAACTCTTTAACAAAAACAATGAACAATGTGCGACAACTTATGGAGGAATTGAAGGAAAGAACATCAAATGTAAACAGCAATTCTGATGAATTATCGGCAACAATCACAGAGTTGATTTATATAATGGACGATGTAAAGGAAACAACCAATGAAATGGCGCAAGGTTCTGTAGAATTGAGTGCAACTACCCAGCAAATTGGAGCATCGGTAGAACAAATCGAAGTTTCCACTAAGCTGTTAGCTGAAAAAGCAAATGAAGGTGAGGATACAGCAGAAGAAATTAAAAAACGAGCAACGCAAGTAAGGGAAGATGCAAGCATATCTGCTTCTTCTTCTTATGATATATATACGGAAAAAGCCGAAAAGATTAAAGGAAGCATCCAGCAAGCGGCAGTGGTCGAAGAAATAAAAGTATTAGCTGATACGATTGGCAATATTGCGGGACAAACCAATCTTTTAGCTTTAAATGCATCCATTGAGGCAGCAAGAGCAGGAGATGCAGGCAGAGGTTTTGCAGTTGTCGCAGAAGAAATCCGCAAGCTGGCAGAACAATCCTCCAAATCAGTCAATAATATTCGCAAGATTACAAGCCAAGTTCAAGATGCTTTTTCTGATCTAATAGATAATTCAAAAGATATATTAGACTATATGGACACAAAAGTTAAACCAGACTATGAAAAATTGGTGCAAATAGGGGAGCGATATGAGCATGATGCGGAATTTATTAATCAAATGTCCTATGAAATCGCCCAAGCATCGAGCGAAATGGCAACTGCCATTGAAGAAGTAAATCTAGCCATTCAAAGCGTAACCGCAACAAGCCAACAATCCGCAGCAGGAACAGAAGAAATTTTGCATAATATTTCAGAGGTCTCCTTGGCGATTAAAGAGACGGCAGAAATGGTAGAAGATCAAAACAATGTAACAAGCAATTTGAAAAAACTTACGCGGAAATTTGGATTGTAAAACAAGCTATTAGGGGTTTTTGGATATGAAAAAACAATCTGAATGTGAAAGAATCAGCATCGTTTATTTGCTTTATTACAAATAAAAAAGAATGTAGGGGAATGCTGCATAAGCATAAATAATAAATAGCCTTCTCTTCATGTTAAAAGCCAGCAGACAAATGCTAGATAGGATTTGTCTGCTGGCTTGTTATTATTTGGTCCTCTTTTTATTATCAAATCGCCTAATTTCTGCTGTTGTCGGCAAACTAAGTGCTACGAATGATTTTTTTCTTTCCCGCATCGCACACAAGCATTGGAATAATAGCTGAATTTATGTTTCCTTTTAAAAAAACAAATAATAGACATCCATTTCAACTGGAATCACCTTATTTCTATTTTATACTCCCACTATTTTATAATTAAAATATGAACAAATTATGAAATGTTCATTAAAAAAAAGAGAAAAAATGGATAAAGGTGTGGTGTGTACATAGTATACAGGGGAGAGAGCAGCAGTTTTGAAATAGATGCTGTATAGGAGCATTCATGGATGCACCAACAAAGTCATCCAATGTACTATCTAGTTCTCGCTTGTACTGTTTAGATAAAAAAATCTTTTAAATAAGATTGGAGCAAAAATGTTTGAAGTTTTCTTTTCTAAAATGATGAAAGATAAAAAGAAAGAGTTAGAACTGCTTTTGGAGAATAAATTTCTTGAGTGGATATACTGTGCGTTAGTATGTATAAATGTGTAGAATGAATTTGCAAAGTATGCTGGTAAGAACGGCATTAAAATCTTAATGTGGATCAACATCAAAATGAAGGAATTCATGGAAGAAGAAAAAATGATTGAAGAGTATCGTAATAAGAAGCGCTATAAATAGGGTGATTCTTTTGTGCACTAAAAAAGGAAGAATCAAATTCCTTCCTTTCTAAAAGGGAAGCTCTTTGGAATGGTTACGGTTCAGCAGATCAAAGAAAATGATTGCAAAAGCAAAAGTCCTTGGATTTATATGGGGAGGCGATTGGGATAATGATGGGCAAACAAGCGATGAATCTTTGGTTGGTAGCCCGCATTTACAATATGCGTACAAAGGATATGGAACAGATACCTTTAAAACACAAGGTAATGCTATCTCTTTAACAGTAAAAACAACAACGACAAAAACATCTAGTTCAGACAATGCTGCTATCGTACCTTATCCAGCTAAACTAATTAAAAAGGGTTCAACAGGTAAAAATGTTGAGAGAATCCAAAGGATAGTCGGTGTAAGAAGCGCTGGTGATTTTGGGCCAGTAGCAGTAAAAGCATATCAAAAACGTAAAGGCCTTGATGTGGATGGACTAGTTGGAAAAAACACGTGGGATATGATGTTTTAATTAAGAAAATAAGGGAATACTGGTTGTACAGACCAGTTCCCCCTGGGCTTATAACATTCCTACTCTTCGGAGTGGGAGCTTTTTATTTTTTTTGCATTTTTTGTACAAAAGAGTTCTTCTTAAAATTAGAAAGACTCACAATCCAGGTTATTAATAATTATAGGTTATTCTTCACAGCCTTAACCTATTAATCTAATCTATTAATTATTTGAGTTAACTTTAAACTTCATTTCTCCATTTTCATTAATAGACTTTATAGTAACAGATACTCTTCCTATATATCCTTTTTCAAAATAGCCTACTAATGTTATTTGATGTTTTTTTCCATTATTATCAAAATAGTAAAGTCTCATTTCACCTTCATCGACACTTTTATCAGGAATAATATTAATAGAATATTTTGCATTACTGTCTATTTTTAAAATTTTCTTATCTTGTGGGGCTTGAGTATATGTAATATATAAATTGGAAATGGTTGTGTCTGAGTTATTTTTAATTTTAATTATAAATCCTTCACGTCCGGCATAATAACCAATTAATATACCTAATAGTAATACACCTACTAATCCGCTTATTAACAACTTTTTTTTCATTATAGCTCCTCCTATTAAATGCTACCAGTTAAATTACAGGAAATACTTCATTATTATAATGGACTAATATGTTGCCCGGGTTGCCGCGAGTAGTTTCTTCTCTATAATAATATGAAATTGGACCTATTAAATACGTTGACTCATCTTTATTGCGATTTACCACTTCAAATTAAAGACTTAGAGAAATTCTAGAAAGATACCTAGAATGTTTTTCGCCAAAAGAAGATATCTCAAAATCTAAAGTTATTTGTTGTTTTTAACAAGTAAAAAACCCTATTCTTTATTGGAGTAGGGCCGTTTTTTCTCTTTCAAAGATATACAGAAGAATACTTCCAAAAAAGATTGCTTCAATTAAATGAGTAATTCTGCTTATAAATGGAGTTTCATCAAAACCAAATAGAATATGTCCAAAATTATAAAATCCTGACAAAACAATGATCCATCGAATTACTATCTTTTTTATTAATTTGTCACTTCCTTGTTAAAACAATTATAATACTGCAAGAAAAATTGGACAAATCATTTATGCTTTTTTATGTCCAAGAATGTTGATAAATCAACATTCTTGATTTTGAATTTTAATAGATTTTCCCTTTTGAGACAAATCCTTTTGCGTTTCCTTTTAAATGAAGGCTTAGTTATATTTTTTAAACAAACTTTATTAAGAGCTATACTTCAGAAGATATCTTTAAAATAACCTCCAACAAGTTAAAAAATTTAGTCAAGAAGATAATACAGTATGTTTTATCTAACTGACCGAATCACTGACCGTTTAAAAAATATTAAGGATATAATTTTAAAATAAAGTTTCATCATTCTACTAATCCTTGCTTAACTAATACATCCTTTTATTTTAAGTGTATTTATTCACAATGTTTTAAACCTGCAGTTAGTTTTTCTCTGATACGGATATTTTTTTTGATATGGGAGCATTTTTTCCTAATATAACAGAGAAGACAACAATTAATGCTATCATAACAGTAAAAACTGTGATGGATTCATCTAGAAATACTGTTGCAAATAGAATCATTAAAAATGGTTGTAAATATTGAATCTGACTAACTCTTGCTATTCCGCCCATAGCCATTCCGCTATACCAAGCAACATATGCCAGAAATTGACTGACCACTGCGAGGTAAATAAAACTAACCCAAGCATGTATTGGGGCATGGAGCATCTCAGTTGTAAGGTTTAGTCCAACTGGAATAATGAAAAATGGAGCACCGATCATAATTGCCCAAGCAATCACTTGCCAGCTACCTAATTCTTTTGCGAGTCTTCCACCTTCTGCGTAACTAAGTCCAAGTATAAGAACTGCTGCTAGTAAAGTTAAATCGGCAAATTGTAATTGACCGAATCCAAGATGAAGTGCATACATAATAACAGCTAACGAACCAATTACACTTGAAATCCAGAATTTGCGAGAAGGGATTTCACCTGCTCTAAACGTAGCAAATCCGGCTGTTGCTAATGGTAACAGGGCTAATTCCACAGCACCATGAGAAACAGGCAAGGATTCCATTGCCAAAGAAGTAAGGAGAGGAAATCCTAAAACTGCACCAAAAGCAACAATAAGTAGACTTTTGAATTGGCGAGGAGAAGGTAGTTTTTCTTTTCGAACAATCAATACCACAGCTACTAAAATAGCGGCAACAACTGTTCTTCCTAAACCGACGACTGTGGTCCCAAAATACTCTACTGCAATACTTGTAGAAGGGAGCGTTAAGCTAAAACAAATAACACCTACTAATCCCAGTAATAACCCAAATTTCTCTCTGGTTTCTTTCTGCATCTTATCCTACCCCTAACCTTTTATTTTTGTCATATCTGTACCATTTTCTGCACTTCTAAAAAAACAGTTCTGATATAATTAAAATGATAAGGGGACATATGATAAAAATACATCATCTTTTTGTTTATCTGTACTGGTACAGTTGGAGGAGGGATTAATATATGAACTCAAAATATATCAAAATAATGGAAGAAATTAAGCTTCGGCTAGCAGATCGATCGCTTATTGCAGGTAGTAAACTTCCTTCTGTTCGTCAGTTATCTGAGTATTTTTCATGTAGCAAAAATACAGTCATTAAAGCATACGCCGAACTAGAAAAAGAGCATTTAATTTATTCTGTTCCTAAAAGCGGTTATTATGTTGTGAATGAATTTCAAAATGCGACGAATGAAAATGAGGTGATTGATTTCTTATCTGCTGGTCCAGATAAAAATGTTATGCCTTATCTTGAATTTCAACATTGTATGAATCAAGCAATCGAACAATATAAAGAAGAGATTTTTACATACTCTGACCAACAAGGGTCTTACTCATTACGAGTACAGCTAGTGAAATATTTGCAGAATTTACAGGTGTTCACTCAACCTGAGAGATTAGTTGTTGTATCTGGTTCACAGCAAGCCCTTAATTTATTAGTTTCAATGCCATTTCCAAATGGAAAAAATAATATTCTAATTGAACAGCCTACTTATTTCGGATTTATCGAGTCCATCACTCTGCAAAAAGCTACTACCTTTGGAATTGAGTTATCAATGGAAGGGATTGACCTTGATCGTCTGGAATACATTTTTCGAAATAATGATATAAAGTTTTTCTATATTATCCCGAGATTTCATAATCCTCTTGGACATTGTTACACAAATAATGAAAAGAAAAAAATCGTGGAGTTAGCTGAAAAATACGATGTATATATAGTGGAAGATGATTTTTTAGGAGACCTTGACCCAAATGCAAAATCAGATCCTTTATTTTCTTTTAATCCTTCGGGGAGAGTGATTTATATTAAAAGCTTTTCGAAAATTTTTCTCCCAGGGTTAAGGATTGCTGCTGTCGTTCTTCCTGCATTCATGAATAACAATTTTTTACGATATAAATTTAGTTCCGATTTTAACAGTTCAGCACTTTCTCAAGGTGCTCTTGAAATTTATTTAAAAAGTGGAATGTTTAATAGCCATCTGAAAAAAATAAAAGAGGTATACCGTACTAAAATTCACATCCTTCTAGAAGCATGTGAATTATTGCTACCTGCTAATACTCATTTTTCTAAACCAACTTCAGGATTCTATCTATCCATCAGTTTGCCTGAGAATGTGACAGCAAAACAGGTAGTTCATATGCTAAATGAGCAGCATATATATGTGGATGATGCATCTAGATTTTTTTTGCCAGACTATAAAAAGGAAAACCTTCTTCGATTAAGCATCTCTCAAGTGGACGAGAGTAAAATTAAATTAGGAGTAGAACGATTGGCTGACTGTATTGCTTTAATGGAAAGTAGAAAAAATCATCTTACTCGAAAGAACTTTTTATTCTTTTAATATCGGCAAGTTTATGTAGAGGATAGAATTGGGATTATGCGGTTTTCTAATGTTAAGAAAATGGATCAAAACGGTTGTTTATGAATTTAGGCAAGCATTTGAGACATATTTACTCTCAAAATCTATAAACTTTTAAATAATATCAAACCCTTTCAAAATGATAATTTTTGAGATGGTTTTTCAATGAACCTAATTATTAAACTGACCACATAGAAGGGATGAAAGGGGCAAAAGCCGAAATTGAATCAGCAAAAAAACTATTGTTTATATGGTGGATGACACTCGGATTACAGGTGGAGAAAAATTAATAAATCATAAATAGGTAACAGAAAGTGAACTTTCAGATAAATAATTAAGAAAAAGGGGCTGTCCCAAAAGTCATTAAAAAATGACTTTTGAGTACAGCCCCTTCTTTTTAGCTCTGTTAAACTAGCCTGTTGATTTCCACTCCAGGCGTTCGCTTTCCGCGGGCGGTCCGGGAGCCTCCTCGGCGGCCCGCCTGTGGGGTCTCCCTTTGACTCGCTTTTCCCGCAGGAGTCTCATGCCTTCCGTTCCAATCAACAAAGTGCCAAAATTAATCATAAGCATTAACATAGATTTTTTTAAAATTAAATGACAAAAAACCGTCTTTTCTTGTAAAATGAAAGTTACCACACCAACACATACAAAAGAAAAGGACGGTTTTTTATGAGCAATCTTACGACTACTAACCCGAATTATAACATGGAACAAACTTCTCTTCCACTTCCAATTCAAGAGCAAATTTCTCCTCCAAAGAAAAGAAAAATAGCTCCTACTTTTCTTCCTTATAATAATCAACAAACTACCGTTATTTTTGATATCCAAGAATTCATTCCAGAAAACCACGTGGCTCGTGTCATTGATGAAATGGTTGAATTCATAAAAGAGGAGGTATTCTTCGAACACTATCAAGGTGGCGGGCGCAGTTCGTATCACCCAAAAATGATGGCGAAAGTCATCTTATATGCGTACTCACAAAAAGTGTATTCTTGTCGTGAAATTGCCAAACTAGTGACGGAAAATATTCCAACGATGTGGCTAGCTGCATTATAAAGGCCTGATCATCGAACGATCAACCGATTTCGTACGCAACAAATGGAAAAACTTCTTCCGAAACTGTTTGAAGAAATGATCCAGCAATTAATCAACCAAAAGTATATTTCCATGGAAAACTATTTTTTGGATGGAACTAAGTTAGAAGCAAACGCAAACAAGTATACATTTGTTTGGAAAAAAGCGACAACAAAGTTTGAGAAAAAATTAAAAGAGAAAATAGAGGAAACGTATCAACAGATTCAAGCAATCGCCGAGCAGGAAGGACAGGAGATGCCTGCCGCCGATGAGAGCAGTTCTCTTTCGACAGAAGAAAAACTGGCGAAAATGGAAGAAGTACTCGAGAAGAAAGTAACAAAAGAAACGACTGATATCCAGCAGGAAAAAGATGTTCAGATACGAAAAGAAAAGCGACGCACTCTCAGCCGGTTTAAGAAACTATTAAAGGTAGTTCGTGAAGATTTTGGTCCAAGACTAGTAAAATATAAGGAGCAAACTGCCTTATTTACTGATCGAAACAGCTACTCGAAAACGGATCCGGATGCCACGTTTATGCGAATGAAAGAAGACTACATGAAAAATGGGCAATTAAAACCTGGATATAATGTGCAAATGGCAACGGAAAATCAATTTGTTCTTTTTTATACGATCCATCAACGTCCAACAGATACCCGGTGTTTCAAACCGCATTTAGAAGCATTGAGAAACACATCCCTGCCATTTCCTAAGAAGGTAATCGCAGATGCAGGATATGGGAGTGAAGAAAACTACCTTTATTCATTAGAAGAAGAGTTCGAAGCGTTGATTCCATATAATACGTTTTTAAAGGAACAAAAAAGAACATATAAAAAGGATATCCGTCATGCGAGTAATTGGGCATATGATGAACAAAAGGATGAGTATACTTGCCCAAATAACCGTAAGGTGTTATTCAAACGTTATTCGAAGCGTACCGATAAAAACGGATTTACTCGCGACATAAAAATCTATGAATGTGAAGACTGTTTTGAATGTCCACTGAAAATACAATGTACAAAGGGGACTGGAAATCGCCAAGTTCATTACAACCCGGTTTATGAAGAATTAAAAGAAAAAGCAAAAAGAAGCCTTTGGTCTGAATCAAATGCACAAATCTACGCTCATCGAAAAATGGAGGTAGAGAGTGTTTTTGGTCCTATCAAGGGCAATCGGTCGTTCCGTCGATTTTCGCTTCGAGGCCTAGCGAAAATCCAAACGGAATTCGGCATCGTGGCCATGGCTCATAATTTCCTGAAAGTAGCTGGCCTCCGCCAGCTACTTTCAGGAAAGAGGACTAGAAACCAAAAATCAGGCGACGAAAAACAATTTGTTTTTCGTCGCCTGATTTTATTTTAGGACTTATTAGACAGCCCCTTTTTCTTGTGGAATTAATGTGTAGTAGTATAGATTGTTTTTACTATTAGTGGTAATATTATCCTATGTATTATGGGAGGGGAAAAATATGCCATTTAGAAAACCTGTTTCCACTATGGGTGGTTTGAATTTTTGGAAAAATATTGAACAAGATACTTACTTTGTAATGCAGAAACATAAAACTGGAATATGGCCATATAAGTATAGAATTTTAATGAGAGAGAATTCCAAAGAGATTGCCAATGCAAATGACCGGAGTACCATTCAATATGATTGGGAATATTTACAGAATCACGCCGTACCTCGAACTAATGAACAAGGATTTTTAGATATTAATTTAATCGTTGAAAAACTAATCAATAGTAAGATAGGTATTTAACTATTGATTGTTTCAGGACTCTTTTTTATTTAGGAGTTCTTTTTTATGCCTTTTTAAGGAAGTGGACGCAATAGAAATGAAATTATCAAAGTATTTTCTTACATAGGAGCCATTTGCGATTTTATTTGTGTGCTTCTTATTTATAAGATAGAAAACA
Source organism: Niallia nealsonii (assembly GCF_002835805.1). Classification (GTDB taxonomy): domain Bacteria; phylum Bacillota; class Bacilli; order Bacillales; family Cytobacillaceae; genus Niallia; species Niallia nealsonii. The sequence continues at coordinate 19,787 of NZ_PISE01000031.1, forward strand.
ATAAGGAAAAAGAAAATAGGGTAGGGTTTAGGCGGATAAAGCAAATGTTTCACATTTTGCATTATTAATTATAGCTGTAGCTAATTCATTATTAAATACACTAGGGTATTAAACAATTTTAGATTATTGTTTTGTGAACGACATTATTGCTTTTGGCTCTGATGTTTATTTTTATATAGGATGGAAGAACAACTATCTTTTTAAACAAGGCCTAAAGCAATTAAGTAAAAAAATAAAGCAAGTAGGGCTGTCCACACGGATGGTCCTTTTTGTTCATAAGATAAATTAAAACCATTATAGGAGTGTGTTAAATATGAAAATAATTTTAGATGCTGGACATGGGTATAATACTGCTGGAAAACGTACTGTTGATGGGAAAATGAGAGAATGGGAGTTTAATAATGCTACTGCGAAATATGCGGCAGAATATCTAAATGATTATAAAGACGTGGAAATAAAATTTGTACAAGATACTACCGGTAAAACAGATGTTTCTTTAACTACTCGTACTAATATTGCAAACTCTTGGAAAGCTGATGTTTATGTATCTATTCATGCAAATGCTTCTGGTAACGGTAAATGGGATGATGCAAACGGTATTGAAACATTTACGTATACATCTAAATCAAAAGAAGCTGTTGCTTTAGCAAATAAAGTACAAGCTGCTTTAATTAAAGCTACTGGACGTAAAAATCGCGGTGTAAAAACTGCAGATTTCCATGTACTAAGAGAAACAAATATGACAGCTATCTTAATCGAGTCTGGTTTTATGTCTAATAAAGAGGAAGCTGAATTATTGCAAATAACGGAATATAGAAAAAAAGTGGCAAAAGCCATTGTAGAAGGAATTGCAGATCAATACAATTTAAAGAGAAAAGCAGTTCAAACATTTACAGAGAAAACGGCAATTCCATCAATCGTTTATGAAGCTCATATTCAAGGGACTGGATGGCAAGGCAAAAAGAAAAATGGAGAAACAGCTGGAACCACTGGAAAGTCATTAAGACTTGAAGCAGTAACCGTTAAACTAGAAAACACAGAGGCAAAACTAGAAATGCAAGGACATGTTCAAGGAATCGGATGGACAACTGTAAGAACAAATGGAGAAGTTATCGGCACCATTGGAGAGGGTCTGCGTTTAGAAGCAATTAAATTAAAAGTACCTGGATTGAACGTCCAATATAGGGTGCATGTAGAAAAAGACGGATGGACATCTTGGAAGAAAAACGGGAAAATGGCAGGTACTACTGGCCAGAAAAAACAAATTGAAGCGATTCAAATCAAGTTGTCATAAAAAATATAAATGAAGATAAAATACCTGCACAGCTATAAACTTATACAAGTTCTTTTTCGGAGTGGGGAATCTTAATAAGTTCTAAAAATAAAGACAGTTGAAGAAAAATAGTGAATTTTTTTTCAACTGTCTTTTGTTTTTATTAATTTATTTATTTGGTTAATAAATATGTTCAGTCCATTTATATGTTAATCTTTATTAGAAATATTGAGCCTTGCTGCTGCAGTTATAACAACTCGTTCAATTCCAGCACTGGTTCCTTCACGAATAGCCCTATCATGCGAAAAAATCCAAGTTTTTATAATTGCCTATGCTAAGTGGAGAGGCTATAGGAAGCACATAATCTTTTTATTATGAAAAATATTTTATGACCGGCCAAACAACGGACTATTTTAATTTTAGCTTTAGAATAAAATTCTATTATTCTAGTAAGTTTACTTAATTAAGGCACGATTAACTGACGTAATCTCTGGATGCGTGTAGATAATACATATATTCACCCTTTCATCTCCTTAAATAGAAGTTGTTTTTTTAGAAGGAGAGGTTGCTAATAATACGCCAGTCAAAATGAGAAGAGCAGAAAAATATCCTTGCCGCCCCATATTTTCATGCAGGAAGAGGAAGGCAAACATGGCTGAAAAAATTGGTTCCAGGGAAAAAAAAAAACCAGTGTTCTCAGGTGCCGTATATTTTTGAACAATTGGCTGCATAACAAAGCCGTAAGCAGAGCAAATAAGGGCTAGACCAAGTATGGCAAACCAATGGATCAGCTTTTGTGGTAAAACAGGTGTTTCAAAAATGAATATTCCAATGGCTGAAAAAAGGCAAGCAAATCCGAGTTGATAGATTCCTAGTTGCAAGACATTAACCTCCCGAGCGAAGCGGTTTGTTACGATGATATGTACTGCATAAAGAAAGGCAGCAGCCAAACAATATAAGGAACTAAGAGCAAAGGTAAAATCATCTCGAATAGTAAGCAATGCTAAGCCAATAGAAACAATCGTAACGCCTAATATGATTGAAGTTTTCGTGTAATAAATGTCTGCAAAATTGGCACTAAGATAACGGTTGTGCTAGTCAAAAAACCAGCTGAGGAAGCAGGAGTGTTTTGCATGCCATACAAAAGGGAAATAAAATACCGTATAGGAGAGCACCGACAATCGCACTGTATGTTAATGTTTTAGCATCCACTGGAATTACTTTTTTGTGGAATATCACCATCATAACCATACATGCAATTCCAAATCGTAATGCTATAATTGTTATGGGGGAGAGTGTATCCAGACAGATTTTCATAAAAATATAAGATGTACCCCAACTTATAGAGACAGTAGCTAGAAGCAAGTTAGCCTGTTTTTGTGTCATAAAAGTAATCCCTAACCTTTCGTGAATTTTTCTTAAGATTGGCTATATCGTATCATCGGATTTTGCATTAGTAAAACGAATATTTATAATAAAACTATTAGCAATTCTAATGTAAAGGGATGGGTTATTGTGAATCCATATTATGCGTTTATCAAAGCCATAGAAACAGGCAGTTTTACCAAAGCGGCCGAAGAACTAGGCTATACTCAATCTGCCATTAGCTAAATGGTGCATTCGCTGGAGGAAGAACTTTCTACTACTCTTATATTGCAATCTCGAACGGGGGTTACACTGACTTCAGACGGTGAGGAGTTTTTGCCGTATATCACAAAAATTTGTAATTCGCATAGAGAACTTCAAGAAAAAATCAAAGAGATGGAAGGGCTGTATAGCGGACTTATTCGAATTGGCACATTTACTAGTGTTTCATGTCATTGGCTGCCAGGATTGATTAGAGATTTTAAGGAACAGTACCCAACTGTTCATGTTGAATTACATCAAGGAGATTATACGGATATTGCCAATTGGATAAAAGAAGGAAGCGTAGACTTTGGTTTTGTAAATCCAAAAGCTGTTTCCAATTTAACTACCGTTCCTTTGCAAGAAGATGAAATGCTTGCGGTATTGCCCGTAAATCATACTTTATCTGCGTCTAGCAAAGTTTCATTGAAAGAACTAACCCATGGGCCTTATATACTTTTAGATGAAGGAGAAATAAGCGAACCATTAACCATTTTTAAACAAAATAATTTTGAACCGAATTACAATACCGACTACATGATGATTCCACCATTATGTCCATGGTGGAATAAGGGCTCGGCATTTCTATTTTACCAAAACTTGTCCTAAGTAGATGCCTGTATAACATTGTAACAAAATCAATCTCTCCATCTGTTATTCGCACAATTAGTCTGGCTTACAAGGACAAAAGAGTATTGCCGATCGCCAGCAGATATTTTATTGATTTTATTATAAAAGGTATAGTAACTCGTTATAAAAGATACTAAAACTAATGCATAATGAAAATGGAAATAAAAACTGCAAATGCTAAATGATGTATTCGAATTTACTTGCATAACAAAATAAACTTCGAATGCAAAATGTCTTTTCTCTAATTCATGTTGTCCAACACCATTTTTTTCTATAATAAAGGAATAGTGGACAAGGTAGAGTCTATCTAGATGTTTTACTTTCTACATGGTCTGGAGATAATTCTAAAGATCTTTTTTTGTTTTAAAAATGTTCTTTTGGAAAGTTAATCAATGGCATGGAACTAAAGATAAAAGCATTGCTTTTAACTAACATATCAGCTGTGAGGATAGTTTATGCAGTTAATGGCGACGATGCATATCCTAATATTTTCATGAAAAGGAGAAAAGTAGTGAATAGTAAATTTTTTATATTTTTTGTCTTAATCGGAGTCATTATTACTATAGTATTTTTAGTTTTTGGTCAAGAAAACAAAAAAAGTTTAGAAACGCTAAAAAAAGACAATATAATCAAAAACGCAAATGATATAGAAATACGAAATACTAAAACGGATATTTTTGATAAATTAAATCGTGGAGAAGACGTTACTATTGTATTTTTAGGAGATTCTACAACGGAACAAAACAAATATACTAACGGTAAAGCTGGGCATGTGGAACTTATAAACAAAGCTTTATCTCATGTTTACGGAGATAAAGTAACGGTCATTAATGCTGGAGTATCTGGAAATACTATCATAGACATGGCTAAGCGATTAGATAGTGATGTTTTAAGATACAAACCTGATTTAGTGATCATCAATTCAGGTATTAATGATGCTAGAAAAGGTGTTTCAATGGCAGACTTTAAAACAACATATGAGAATATAATTAAAAGGATTAAGAATGAAAGTGATGCAACTATTATCCTTCGGACGTCTAATGTAACATTAGGAGAAAAAATCAACTATATGTTAAGAGAAAAAATTAATCCTATCGTAAAATCTATTTCTAAAGAATACGATATAGGTTTTATAGACTTATATAGTTATTATGCCAAAGTGATCAGGAACGACCCCGCTGGAATTGATAAGTATAACTATAATCGTTTGCATCCAAATGAAATTGGACAAAAAGTCATAAGCGATTTAATCCTATATTCTTTATTAAATCCTAAGCAATAGATAGTAGTGTTCATTAGTTTATCTCAATGCTGATAGGTGAATATTAGGTAATCGTACTATCTCATTAGCTGCAAAGAGGAAGAATCTTTCTGAAAAAGGCATCAAAATCTTTATGTAGATCAATATAAATGATGAAAAAATTTATCGAAGAAGAAAATTGGAAACAGAAGCGCTCTGAACAGGGTGCTTTTTATTTGGAATAAAATATCAATAATTATTAATAGTACTCTTAAGAAGAAGCGAAAATATTTATGTTTTCAAATGCTGATAAAACTAGCTTTTTATACGGTCCTATTTAGAGCAAAAAATAAATAAATGATTATGATAAATGAAAATACTCCAAAATTGATTGAGTTTCTTCTTATGTGGCAATGTGTTTATTAATCTTCTTGAATCATTACTCAAAGAGAAAATTTATATAGACTAATATTTATACATATTTGCGAAGCTGTGTTTAGCAGGCCAATTCAATAAGAAAAGGAGTATTAATTTAAGGCTGAATTTGTAGAATTAAGTTTACAGAAGCTTTATATAGTTGTGCAATAATATACTATATGCTATTTAATTTTAAGATGTATATTTATAGGATAATAACTTAAAAGGAGTTTTCCTCATGAATATGACATCTTTACTAATATACTGTTTTATTGTTACTTTTACACCAGGTCCTACTAATATCGTCATATTATCCACAGTACATAATGCTGGGGCAAAAAAGGCAATGGAATATACGTATGGAGCAACTATTGCCTTTGGTTTATTACTTGTTATTTCTGCTATGCTGAATACGATGCTTATAACAGTAATACCTAAAATTTTAATTGTGATGCAGATAATTGGAAGTTTTTATATGTTCTATCTCGCTTATCAAATTTATAAAGCAGACACATCAAAATCAACTGTAAACCAAACTGCTAGCTTTTTATCTGGATTCCTTATGCAGTTTTTAAATCCAAAGGTGGTATTATTTACACTGACTGTAATTCCAAGCTTTGTTATGCCTCACTATATCTCGACTTCTATGGTAACAATAAGTGTTATTACTATAACTCTTATCGGGTTTTTAGCATTTATTACATGGGTCCTTTTTGGTAAAATCTTTAAGGATTCTTTACAGAAGCATAATAAGATTGTTAATGTATTAATGGCATTGTTTTTAGCTTATTCTGGAATAATGATATGGTTGTAAGAAAGCAAAATAAGAGGTGAATTTAATGGATAAATTTATCTATAAAAAATCGGCAGGCATTACTGCGTTATCAGCAAGTATGACTGATTTTACGTACAAAAAGCATTCTCACAAGGAGTATGCAATAGGGGTAACATTACGTGGTATTCAACAGTATAATTTAGATGGAAGTTTACAATTATCCTATGAAAACGGTGTTATGCTTTTTAATCCAGAACAGGCACATGACGGCAGAGCACATGATGAGGCAGGACTTGATTATGTTATGCTATATATTGAACCACAATTGCTTTTAGAGGTTATGGAGAAAAAGGATATCGTACGTTTTTCAACCCCTATTGTGTATGATAATAGGCTTAAACAACGTATTTTAATTCTCTCCAATGCAATATTTAGCGAAAAAGATGAGGCTTTGTGCAGTGAATTACTCTTATCCTTTACAGATAGCCTTATTCAGACTAATCCTTCTACAAATTATAAGAAAGATAACACTTTCATTAGTAAAGCAAAGGATATGCTTCATACTAACTTAGACCATGTACTTAAACTGGACGAGATATGTAAAGAGCTTCATTTGTCGAAATTTCAGTTTATCAGATTATTTAAGGCTCATACTGGAATTTCACCCTATCAATACTTTCTTAATGGCAAGATAGAACGTGCAAAGCAGTTAATAGAAAAAAATGGAGATGTTTATTCAGCAGTAGCTGAATGTGGTTTTGTAGATTTAACCCATTTAAACAAACACTTTAAAAGCGTATATGGAATAACAGCATTTGAATATATGTCACATTTAAATTGAGGAGAAGGTGTCACAGTAACCAAGTATGATTTGTTCTGCAAGTGGCAAAGAGTTGCAAGAGATGCTGAAAAGGGCTCTTATAAAAAACGTTAACATGACTATCTATACAGAAGAAATCTTCCAGACAGATTATAATAAGGAAAATCATGCGAAAATTGCGGAGTAACAAACTGACCATTTAAATCTTATCGGTATAATAGGCAAGAAAATAATAGAACAGCTATTATTTGTGTACAGAAGGGATATCTGCACAATGACAAAGATATTCCGCCCATTGAATTTTATACTAAAAAAGCTTTAAAGAGTTGGGTGTGGAGCATCCGACTCAATGGATGCTCGGTAGCCTAGAAGATGTATTTGGCTGATGAATGATAAAGTGGTTATGCATCGATTGTTTTTAATAGATTAGTAGACAACAACTGTGTAGTAAAAGAAAAAACAGCAGAAAGTCTACTGTCCAGTTTAAAAATATTTAGCTACTAAGTTAGTTATGGCTAATACTAATTCATCTGTATTTCCTTCGAACATATGAAAATTAAGAGAGGATTGAAGGTGTTTGGATTGTATGGCTAGTTCATCGATTTGATTAAATTGAGCAGACCAGTTGATGTCTGGTATAGATACTACGAATTTTTTTTCAGGAGTTACATGTATAAAAACTTCAGCTAACTTGTTACCTGAAATGGTTATTTTCTCAAGTGAAGTAATCAAGGTTATCCCTCATTTCTATTTATAATTACTTGGTATAAATTATAACAAATATCTCCGTTTTTTCATAGTTCGGTAGAGGAGAATTTAATGCGTAGTTTAGATGCTTGTTGCAGTAGCCGTCTGTTTTGGCTCGATAAGCAGGATGAAGATTTGGTGGATGTGGTGTACATGGATAATTAGCAATTGAGTAAGGCGTTATGTGATGGCCTTGCATTAGAAGTTAATCTAGATATAGTAGTAGATTTTAAAAATAGGCCTTTTAAAGCTAATGACTAATACACAGTTCGAACATATCATGCAGCAGAGAAAAGAAGATGAGAATGAAATGCGATATTATCTATATACAATCCCCTTTAGCAGCTTGATCTGGACTTGGTTTACTTAATAATCCATCTGGATAAATCACTTTAATTTTCCTGTTGAGCAACCATCCACCATCTGTTTCTAAAGAAATAATAGCCTTATCTACCAGTAAACTATAAATAAATTCACATCCGTCAATATTATTAACATGGAATAAATCATCCACTTCAAATATTAAGGGTTTAATTTGAGCTTGAATCTGTGGTGATGTTTTAAGGCTACACACCTCAGATGCTTTTGATTCTGATTCGAATGTTTGAATAATATTGTGGAGCTGAAGTTTTACCTTTCGTTCACTTATGGGGATAGCTTCTATATTTATGCAAAAAACAATCTATAAAAGGTGGTTTATAAAATTTACAGAGAAGGGGCGTTGGTTTAATTCCCTCACACATTATCACAGAAAAATAATATGAAAGTAAAAGGGCTTCTCGACATTCGAAAAGCCCTTTGATCATGATCTAAAGCCGCTCATTTTAATTGTCGCTCTAGATTAAATAAGAAAAGACTGCTGGAACTCTTCTACTTCAATAAGGCTAGAATCTGTTGTTTGGCTTTTTTTGCTTCAGGTAAAGGAAATAATGGGAAAACATGCATCATGCCGGGATACTCGTAATAGTTAAAGTGTTCTGGGGCATGGTCAATCATTTTTCGGGTATCTGGATTCGTTATATCAGCCGTTCCTGAAAATATGGTTATATTTGTGGTTTGTGCAAAATTCCCGTTAATTGGGCTAAGTAAAGCATCAGATAATGAATAATCCCCTGCAATCCATTGTCCAATGTCCTTTAGTGCTGGTGAGGCACTTATAGGGTCAAGCTTTTGGACAGTGAGGATCTCTGGATTTTTCAGCTCAAAATCAACCAGGGGGGAGATGGCAATAACTTCTTTTGGAAAGGGTAATTGCTGTTTTTTTAATAATTGAATAAATGATAAGGCAATAGTTCCACCTGCTGAGTCACCCATAATGACTAGCTCTTCCTTATTACTAATAATATTTTGATAGATTGTTAACAAATACATCATTATATCATTTATTGTATGATTTGGTGCTAATGGGTAGAGGGGAACTATGACATTCACATTTGCTTCTTTTATCATATTATCTATAAAAGACCAATGTAAGGGAGAAATCGGTAAGACAAAACCCCCTCCTGGCAAGTACAAGACTGTTTTCTTTGCTGGATTCACCTGGGAATGTAGTAGGTATATTGGATGTTCATACTGTACATTGATTTGAATATTGTAGTTCTTAAACATTTTCTTTGTAGGAAGACCAATATCTTCCTGCTTTTTGTGGAGTGAGTTTTTTAATTCTTGCCCTTGTTTCATCCATATATTATTTATTTTAAAGAGTTTTGCAAGTGTTTTGATTGCTTTACTCTGCATACTTTCCATCGAGAATCTCCATTTCTATTTTGTAATCTCAATTATTCTTTTTGCAGTGGAGCTATTTGTAAATCAATAGATGAGCTTAAATAATCGAAAGAAAATTCATTTGTCTCATTTTGAAATCTGTTTAGCCGTTTACTCCAATACTGCTGCTGATTTTGACAATAACTAATAAAATTATGTATTAAGTATATACAATTGCTGAAATATAACAAGACGAAATGATTGGCTTTAAATTTAAGGGGGATATAAGTTCCTGCATTTATATATTTTTTTATCATTAAAGGAATGAACTTAGTTCTTTTTCTTATTGGAAGCAAATATATCCGATGCAATAAGTCCAGAAAAAATGGCAATCCCAATAGAAAAGTTCCTAATGATGTCCCCCTTAGTGTTTAATGTAACGTACGAATGAAAAGGGGAGGCGTTTCATTTATGCATACAGAAGGATTATGGTATTTATGAAAAAACATACAGTGCATTCTTATTGCTGGTAAATGAAGAAAAGCTAACCACTAAGATTAACAGGAGGGAACTGATGCCAATATCCTAGTGAAAAACTGGCAATACAACTGATTAAAGATGTTTCTCTTAATAGTTGGTTCCAATTCAAATGAAACTTAGTTATTCTCTTTTCTGTATTAGATGAAATAGAAAAACAGGTGGAATATGTTTCCGCCTGGTCTTCTATTTCATCATAAATAATTACGTCATGCATATTAAGAACGCTTTTGTTTTTTTCTGGAGGAATCAGCCTTTTTAACTCCAGTTTCCTTTGTTGTTGTTCCTTGTCCTTCTATTTCTGATGAAGTCAAACCAATTGTTGATGGATCAGCTTTTCTTTTTGACACTCTATTCACCTCCACTTATAGTATTCCTTAAAATAATTTTAGTTATGTTATTTTATTGCTAGCTGGAATAAACCATCAATAATAGAAGTCTTTGAATAGAATCAAAAAGGGCAGCTTCAAAACAAATTCAAGGAGATAGATTTTTTATCCTATGCTTTTGATAAGTTTTATAATAATTTGTGATGATTATTCGATAAGGGTAACAGACTATTAGTGCAGTAAACAAAAAAGCTGCTAAAACGATTATTTAAATTTCATTTTATATTCGGCTTCAAATGTTTCACCTATTTTAAGCTTATTTATCCCGAATTTTTCATCCATTTTCCCAGAAGTATTATATGTATCGGCAATGCCGTACCAGGGCTCAATACAAACAAACGGCGCCATCGTACCATCTTTATCCATATATTTTGACCAAACCCCAACAAATGGAAAATTATCAAGTGTTACTTCTATACCATGACTCGATTTATTGGATACAAGTGTAATGAAATCAATATTGCTGTATACAAGAGCATCATTTATAAATAGAGAATCAGTGAGTTGGATCGTTGGAATAGCATTAGCAGTTCCTTTCTCATGAATCAGAGAATCCTTTAGCTCATATTCCATCACATTCTTATTTGCAGCAGGAGTAAAGTGCAAACTGTAGTCCTCAAATGTTTCATTTTCTAAAAGAGGAACCTTAAAGGCAGGATGCGCACCAATAGAAAAATACATCTCTTCTGTGTTTTCATTCACTATTTCCCACCGAACAATAAGTGACTCCTCTTTAAGCATATAATGAATAAATGCTTTGAATTCATAAGGATAAACATGCAGGAAGCGTCCAGCCGACTCTACTACAAAAGAAACGCTTGTTGGGGTACGTTTGTCCAAATCAAATATAACATCACGCAAAAATCCATGTTGTGACATCTCGTAAGTTTGACCATTAAGTTGATATTGATCTTTCTTTAAACGTCCAACTATGGGAAATAAGACAGGAGAGACACGTCCCCAGTAAGCGTTATCCCCTGTCCACATATAGTCTAATCCATTTTTCTTATGCTTTACTTTACGTATTTCTGCTCCATTACTTGCGATTTCTACCTTTAACCAATCATTTTCAATTACAATCAACATCTTATATTCCCCATCTCTGGTACTGATTTTTTATTCTTATTATACCGGAAATTCTCTGAACTTAGCTTAAATTCTGTTTCTCAAGGGGAGGCTAGTGCAGACCTATTTTTAAGGTTATTTTCCAATGAAAAGGGGGAGCGTATCAACGACTTTAGAACGTTTTCCAAATAACCCCTTTGTTAAGCTCTATACAATTAGAGTGATTTGTTTTCTTCTAAAATTAACCTGCTCTGCTAGTTGAAAAATGACAATCAGCACATCCATTAAGAGAGCCTTTGTTTAAAAAAGGATTTTCCTTTGTTTTATTAATGCTTCATAATAAAATCAACCATTTTGCTAAATGCTTTTTGTGCGGATATTACATTATATTTTGGAGAGTAGGAGTCACTGAATCCGTGCTTTCCATTAAATTTATGTATTTCGATATTCTTTTTATCTAAAACGGAAATTAACTCGTCCACATTAAATGATTGTTCTTCTTGTGGGAAAAATAGTATGCTAGGACATTTGGGTGTTAATTCTGCATAATTCCTAATACGTGAACCATAGTATCCAACTATTCCATCGACACAGTCTTCCTCGCTACACAACCAAGCCACAGTTGCACCTACACTAAATCCAACGATAAATATTTTTTGATACTCATTTTTAACAGCTGATACTATATCTTTTATTTTATGGCAAATGTCAGCGAATCCTATGTTTTCCGTAAAATTATGATAAGCAACTTCCTCTTGAGAATAATCAAAAGATGCCCCTCTTTCTAATAAATCTGGACAAATCACATCAAAACTATATGTTGATAATAATTCACAAAAACTCTGCATATGTTGGTTAATTCCATAAATTTCGTGTATTACAATAATTATAGTGTCAGACTTTTTGTTTATTTGAATCATTTTTTACCCCTTTGACTTGATACTTCTATTATACAAAGTAATATCTTGCAATGAAAAGAAAGGTTATTTGGTGTAGGCGATTTTAAAGAATGTACGGCCAGATTAGTTTTTGTATGGAAGGAAAAGTGGAGAAATTGGAGCACTTATATTTCTAAAGTTGGTATCAATTTTAACGGTATTTACTAAGCATCTAGGCTTTGGTGAAACACTTGACTTCACATAGGAATACATGGAACAAGTTTATTATGCAAAAATGAAAATCAATGATCAAAGGCAAGCAAATGAATATTAAACAGTAGACAACAAATGTGCAATAAAAAAATGTTCAGATTATATAAAATTTATTGGGAGGGTCTGAAGAAATGATAAGATCCCTCGGTCCAGTAAGAACCGAGGACAGTAAAAGAATTTGTTCATCACCGCATTTGACTTAGAACCTTTTATTTTTTCTTGTCAAATGCCAAATTAAGAGCTAATAGACACAAGACGGTTGCCATTGATGTTTAAAAAATTACAGTTGGTCTGAGCATACAATAGGAAAAATTGAAAATAATGAATAAACTCTAGAAAATTTCTTAGAAATGTTACTGAAACAGCAGAGCATTATAATAGTTGAATTGTGATTGTATAAAGAGATAAAAACGAAATACGGTCCTATATGTTCACCATCATATTCAAAAAGCAGAGGCCAGAAATCTACCATGAATGAGTATGATTCGCCGTCACCTGGCACTGTAACATTAGAAGATATTTTTTTCAAAGGTGACCATACTAGCTAAAAACAGCAGAAAATAAAAATCGCCCTTAGTATCTTAATAGAAGAGAAGCGCCATTGACTTATAGGCACTATAAAAAACTAGAAGGGAATTAGCGGGCAACAGAATAGATGGAGATTTATTCAGGCCAAAATCGTCCTTTTAATAGATTATCGATAAATTCTTCTTCTGTAATTATAATTTTAAATTCAGGAAGTTCGATGCAAATTTTTCCGTCATCTGGCAGATAGAAAACAGGTGTAGCAGCTTTTGTTTTGTACAAAAATAAATTTGTTTTTTGTTCCTCTTTAATATTTTTTTTGAATTTGTAGAGAATAAAATAAACTTCTCCCCAAAAAGGAAGATAAGGTTTGTATTTGTATGAATGGATCATTTGTTTTAATTCATTTTGTATATCATGCTGCATTTATTTCACCACACTATAAAGTAAGAAGAATTTTTTTAATATAGTAATTTTTCGAGAGATTAATTAAGTATACACACAGAAATAAGGAATTTCAATCAAAGATTAGAGAGAAGGAAAATTTAGTGAATGCTTGAGGGAGATAGAGAGGAATTCTGGAATTGTTTAATATTATAAGTGATTATAAGAAACGGTATATTATCAATCAGATTATATAAGAAAATGCTGATAAGCCTTTTGCTGTATAGAAAGAGGCTGGCTGTCTTTCAATTAGTCTTTTTTTCTTGGCACGTGCTTTTTAACATACTATCAGGATGATCGTTTTTTTTTTTTTTGAATTTGTTGTTGTCTTGTTTTTCTTTCTATTAAAATCTGCAAAAATATGGAGAATGAATTAAAATAATGCAGTTTAAAAAATGTAATGTTCATAATCGTTATGACCGAACCTGACAGAGCAAAAGTTCTCCGGAGGGTTTATAGAGCTTTTTAATATGCTTTTTCTAGTTGTTTAAGAGCGTGGCGGAAAAGAGGATGATTGGTATAGCAAATGGAGTGTTATATTGTTTGCTTAAGCTTTTTATAAAGTAGCAAGCAATATGATGCTCCATATAAAAAGCCTTTTTCATCATAAAAAACCTTAGAAAGTTAGTTGGATAGGTATTTATTGCTGCTAGGCAGAATTTTTATTTTATTCCACGTTTTAATTGCATCCTCTCTGCTTTTTTCACAATTTTTAGGATCAGCAAAATAATCACGTATAAATTGATTATATTCAAATTGAGGAGCAATATCTTTTTTATAAGAGGGGTCTTTTTTGCGCTGTTCTTCTTTATGCCAAGCATTTGCAACATCACGGTAGGTTTTGCCAACATTATCTTTAAAATAGTTTTGAATATATGTTGAGAAATGAAAGTTTGGAATTATTAATTTTAAAAAGGCCCTGACGGTTTGGCTGCAGCGATGATGTTGGGTAATGACGGTATCAAGAGTCAAGTCAGCAGCTATTATTTTTGATTTGGAAGTTGTTGTCCTTATAGGTTTTTGGATTACTCCTGTTTCAAGGAAGATAGAAATTCTTTTGGATATTTCAATTTTAGAACCAGAAGCACTAATACCATTTGCATGGCAAAAAGTTTGCAGATCTTCTTTTAGCCAGTAATAATGTTGAAAATTCTGTAGGATAAATGTTTTGAGAGGAGAGGTCTCAAGTATATGCCTCCTTTTATAGTAGTTTAGTTTTGTTATAGAACGTATATTCGTTTTTTTGTCGAGGGGGATTTAATGGTTAGAATAAAAAAATATTGAAATAATTTGACAATTTAGTTTAAAAATATATATACTATATATGAATACATGTTCATATAAGAAAATAAGGAATATATGAATGATGCAACAAAGCAAGATGGACTCTAAATACATCAGTTTATAAAGTTAGAGAACAGCTTACCATTATTATGCTCGTTAATACATTCTATTGATTTTAAATGTATCTATATAATTAAAATTATGTTTTTTGGATGGGGCTGGGCAGATCCGCTGGCAAGTGTACTAGTAGCCATTCTTATTCTAAGAAGTGGTTATTATGTAACAAAAGATGATCTTCACGTATTAATGGAGGGAACTCCGTACCATGTGGATGTCAAGGATGTCATACTGACAATGGAAAAGACAGAAGGAATACAAGGTATCCATGATTTGCATATTTGGTCCATTACGAGTGGCTTAAATGCACTTTCTTGCCATGCTGTTGTTGACAATCAACTCACTATTAAAGAAAGTGAAAGGATCTTGCGCAGCATTGAACATGAACTGGAACATAAAGGCAGTACACATGGGACTATTCAAATGGAAACCGCAACACATAACCATGGGAATTCTATCCTTTGCCAAGCTAAAACGGAGCCATTCCATGACCACCATCATCATTAAAAAAGGTAGTTACACAGTTTTTAAACTTAGAATTAAATCAACCAAATAGGTGTAGCAAAGGAAAATATTTTGTTAACCCTTGCTGCACGAATCTATTCCTGTTTAATTAAAAGAAACTTGTTTTTAAAATGCCCAACATGTTTTAAGGGGGATAATATGTACGACACTATTGTTATAGGAGCAGGTCAAGCAGGTGTTTCAATTGGATATTATTTAAAAAAATCATTCCGTAATTTTCTTATTTTAGATAAAGGCTCAAAAATAGGAGAGAGTTGGAATGAAAGGTATGATTCATTAGTTTTATTTACACCTAGAATGTACAGCTTCTTACCTGGAATGAATCTAGAAGGAGACCAACATGGTTTTCCAAACAAAGACGAGATAGCTGCTTACTTAAGAATGTATGTTGAAAGGTTTAAAATTCCCATCCGATTAAAAACAGAAGTAGTAAACGTTCTAAAACTAAAAAATCATTTCCTCATAAAAACTAAACATGAAGAATATCTAACAAAGAATCTTGTAATTGCAGCAGGTCCTTTTCAAACTCCCCATATTCCCCCGCTATCGAAGAATTTGCCTAAGGCTATTAATCAATTACATTCTTCGCAATATAAGAATTCAAAGCAGTTGGCAGCTGGAAATGTTTTAGTGGTTGGTGGGGGGAATAGTGGTGCTCAGATAGCTGTTGAGTTATCAAAAGAAAGAGCTACCTATTTAGCTCATAGCAAAAAACTAGTTTATTTACCCCTGACCTTTCAAAACAGAAGCATCTTTTGGTGGTTTGATAAATTAGGAATGCTAAGAGCAAATAGTACATCAATATTAGGGGGAGTTATACAAAAAAAAGGAGACCCTATATTTGGGTTTGAATTAAAAAACGCAATTAAACAAAATCAGATAATCTTAAAAAAAAGAGTAGTAGATGGAAATCAAAACAAAGTAATTTTTGAAGATTTATCAATGTTAGAAGTAAATAACATTATTTGGGCTACGGGTTTTAATAATGTCCTTCCTTGGCTAGGGATAAATGGTATTTGGAATGAAGAGGGAAAAGTAATGCATTATCGAGGTATTTCAACTATTAAGGGATTGTATTTTATTGGTTTGCCTTGGCAGCATCGACGTGGTTCAGCGTTGCTTCAAGGTGTAGGAAATGATGCAGATTATATTGTAAAACAAATAAACTCTTATTAAACTATCTAAAAGTATCCGAGGATCGATTAAATAGAGGTTGATAGAATAGAGTTTGTATTATTTATGTCTAATGACTGATGTTCCCTGACAGAAAAGTATTGATATAAAAGGGTTTCTCTACATTCGATAAACCCTTTTGTTCTGAAAAATACTCTATAACCAACCGTTTTAATGTCTACTTTGTTTGATCTATTTTTTTATTAGCTGAGAAATAACTGCTGATGCCCAATATGAGGCCGCCGCTAATACCAATTATTGTGCCAATTATAGCCCAATGGGTGGATAAATATATTCCTGACATAAACATTAGCAATCCAATAAAAAACAAAAGCTGTTCTTTTTTCATGTTTCTCCTCCATCTTTGATACAATCCATCCTCTTTTTTACCGTTTATCTATATTTTACCAAATGATATTTTACAAGTCAGTAAGGAGTGACGAAAATGAATGATTTTTTTACCTTTTTAATTCTTTCATTATTTGTTGTAATGAGCCCAGGCGTTGATACAGCACTTATTACCAAGAGAACCATAAAAGATGGATATAAAATGGGGCTAGGTATTACAGTTGGCTCTTTGGTGCATACATTTGCAGCTGCTTTTGGAATTTTCGCTATTTTGATGCATTCTGCGGGTACTTTTGAAATCATTAAATATACTGGTGCAATCTACTTGATCTACCTCGGACTATCTTCATTCATCTCTAGGAAACAGAAGATGGTTGTGAGTGTGGAAAGTCAAACTAAGACTGAAATCAAAAAGTCTGCTTTTAAACAAGGGCTTTTTTTCAAATGTACTCAATCCAAAGGTTGCAATGTTTTTCTTAACATTTTTGCCCCAATTTGTGAAAACAGGAGAAACTGCAACTGGGCAGCTTATGATAATGGGAGCTATTTACACACTTCTATCCATCTTTGGGTTTTTTATTTATGTTTTTTTCATTAACTATTTGCGTGAATGGCTTATGTCTCCAAACGTACAAAGGGCAATGGATAAAGTAACAGGTCTTGTTTTAATTGGATTTGGATTAAAGTTAGCTTTAGATAAGCAACATTAAACGAACTTTCCGATAGCTCTATAAGAAAAACCGGAATGCATCTAATTCCGGTTTAAGGCTGTTTTTTAAACATTCGTTTTTTTCATTGTTCTCTTTACACGGCTGTGCATTATTTACCCTGCAACTTCGTTTATTCCACATTTTTACTTTTTTAGGGACAACCCTTTTTGATTATCCCTTTTATATAAAAACTCTCACATACGCTATATGAAGATTAATTGCGGCGAAAAAATAAAAAAATTTAGCTTATATTCATCATTTGAAAAAGCGCATAAAGATAGTTGGTCTAACAATACATACAGGCTAGATAAGTCAACTTAGAAGATATGATACAATATGCGGATAATAAGAGAAGGGAAAGGAATTGCAATGGCTGCATATTTTGGATTGAATATACGTGTAAAACCGGATGGATTAAAACTAACAAGAGACAATTACATAAAAATAAATAAGAAAAGTTCTTTGATGAAAGGAGAAGTTTACTCGGATTCTTATATAAATAAACAGATAGAAGATAGTTTATATAATTATGATTTGAATATAGAATATTTTCGTTTATTATCTAAACTGGAATTTAATCATGAAGTGATGAAATTTGTTCGCAAAACGAAAAACTTTCAGGAAATTACGGATCTTGCGCTTATAGGCGGGGTCCCTGGATATTACATGATGGTGCTGGAGGAATATGCTCAAGCTTATATCGGCAGAAGCAATGATATAAAAAAACGCATTCAGTCTCATTGGAGCAAACAAAAAGAATTTGACCGCTTAATATTTGGAAGCAAAGAAACCTCCGTTTTATCTATAGATAGCTTTAGAGCTTATGATACTACAAGGATATTTGTGTATCCAACTGATGAATTGGAAGAACACGAAGATGATTTTATTAATTTGTTTGATGCGAAATATCTTTTAAATAGAACAAGTGGCGGAACATTGGCTGGATTAATGGAAGCCATAATCAATAGGAAAACAAGAGAACTGTCCGTTTAGGCTGAATATGCCACAAAGGTTTCAGGTTCTAATTCATAAAAAATAATAGCCAGAGCAATCTGGCTATTATAAAGGGAACATATCAGAATCTTATTCTATTCTCAATTCAATTAATGGACGTGTGTATTTTTTGATAAAATAACTTCCTAATCCTATACATAAACCGAATGAGAAGGATACTAATATAAAGTACTGGTCAGACATCGTGCTTAACGTATCATCAGATATAAATGCTTGAATGGTTTTGATGATAAATCCGTGAAGCAGATAGATATATAAAGTCCGTTTTCCAATAACGGTAAAACTAAAACCTTTAGAAGGGACAATGGCCAAAAATCCGCCGATAACCGTTATGGTTAATAAATATTGCGCCAAACGTTTTAGACCATCTATTTGTTCTTTTACACCCATATTGGCATAGGAAGTATCTCCGAGTAACCAAGCAATAGCGTCCTTTGGAAACAAAAGAGCGAATACTAGTGTAATAATTAATAATATTGCCATACCGATGACAGGTGAAAATTTCACTTTTTTTACTAAGTTTAAATGTTTTAAATCTAACAGATATCCTAAAAGAAAATAAGGAAAAAAGACAAAAGTTCTGGATAAGGATAAAAAATTTCCAATATCGTCTACATAGCCAATTAAGATGCCGATGATAGTGGCAATAGCCAAACCAATCCATTTTAATTTGGCAAAAATATAAAGGAAAAGATTCCACCAAAACAGGCTCAGTAAGAACCAAAGTGTCCAATGGGGCTGGAAAAGATCAAATTTAAGATCTGCCGCCTGTCCATTCCAATAATAGAAAATGGAATAGATAATTTGAAAAATGAAATAAGGCAAAAGAATCTTTTTGATGATTTTTAAGAGATATCCTTTTTTATTATATCCTTTAGAAAAATATCCTGAAATAAAAATAAAGGCTGGCATATGAAAAAGAAAGATGACCGAATATAAGGAAAACAGTACATCATCATGTCCTTTTAAAGGACTAATAACATGACCTAATACAACGAGAAAAATTAAAATGAATTTCGCATTATCAAAGTAAAAAATCCGTTTTGCTGATGAAGAATCCAAATTAATACCTCCTAATTATTTGACATACCCATAGGATTTATTAATTAATCGCATATTTCATTCGAGAGACTAATAGGGTAATTAAATTAATTTAACCTTCTCGTATTTTACTAAAATAATATTACGAAACTATTAAAATACATTTAAAAGAATTTTAATAAATTATATCAATTTATGAAATGAAGAAATAAACCTCTATTTATTCTCAAACGATGGGGAAGGGGATGAATTCTTATTCAAGATTTTTCATTTTTATAAAAAATCCATCTGCCGTTCACTAGAGCATGATTGTATCTTGTGAGAATATAAGCTAAAGTAGAATAATGTGATGATTGTTTAATGGAGGAAGCGTTATATGCATTATGATGTAATTATAGTTGGCGCAGGTTCGATGGGAATGGCCGCAGGTTATTTTTTATCGAGGAGCGGGAAAAAAACGTTGTTGTTAGATAGCTTTAATCCACCCCATCACAAGGGGAGCCATCACGGCGATACTAGAATTATAAGACATGCTTATGGAGAAGGAGAAGAATATGTTCCGTTAGCTCTTAAAGCACAAGAATTATGGTATGACTTAGAGGAAAAAAGCGGTAAGCAACTGTTTCTCAAAACAGGTGTTCTTAACGTTGGGAATGAAACATCTGAATTCATCCAAAACATCATTTCTAGCTCCAAGACCTATTCTTTGCCCCTTGAAGTGCTAGATTCAACTGAAGTGAATAAGCGGTGGCCTGGCATTGACTTATCCAACGAATATATTGGGTGCTTTGAACCAACATCAGGTGTACTGAAATGTGAAGAATGTATAGAAGCGTATCGGGAGCTTGCCGAACAGCATGGGGCTACGATTCTGCCAAACAGTAAAGTAAAAGAACTGTCAGTGCATGGAAAAAGAGTAACAATTAAATTCGAAGAACAGACTTTTACCTCTGATTCGTTAGTAGTCTCAGCAGGAGCATGGTCTGGAAGTCTTCTTTCTATGCTGGATTTGCATTTGCCTCTCAATCCAGTAAGAAAAACCTTTGCTTGGTTTGAAGCCAATGAACAGCTATATAATCACAAAGATTTTCCAGCCTTTTCGTTTGAGACGCCTAATGGTCTGTATTATGGTTTTCCGAGTATTGAAGGGGCAGGGTTAAAAGTAGGACGTCATGATGGGGGAGAAACAATAAACCCAGAGGAAGAAATGCTTGGATTTGGCGAGTTAAAAAAAGATAAAGCTGATTTATCACAATTTTTATCACAATTTATGCCATCTGCAGATCAATTGAAGTATGGAAAAACATGTATGTATACACTTACTCCTGATGAAGATTTTATCATTGATGTGCATCCTGCTTATCCAAACGTTGCCATTGCTTCTGGTTTCTCAGGTCATGGTTTTAAATTTAGCAGTGCAATAGGACAGATTTTAAGTGAATTAATCATCTCAGGAAGAAGCGAACAAAATATTACTCCTTTTTCCATCAATCGTTTTAAAGAAAAAGTTTAATGGATTGGTGCATTAAGCCTAGCAGATTTATGTCTTTTTGATGGGAAATGGCATGTAAAGCAAAGTTGAATCGAATACATAAAGTCAGAAACTAAATAAAACGCTATATGCATATCTTGCATATAGCGTTTTATTTTTTAATTATTAAATATAAGTTATTTCGATTTATCGGAAAGAAGAATCATTTGATCATGTTGAATACCAAAAATAAAATCTCCTCAAAGTGTTAAGCATATCAAGGGATTGGTGAAAAAAGCATTTAAACAGATTGTCTTCCTTCGAATGGAAAATCATCTTCTAGGTTGCGTCTTTTTAGGAGGCCAAAGAAATTTTCAATTTCCCGTTCGGCGCTTAAAAGAGAATCTGATCCATGTATGACATTCTCTTCTTTTTTAGCGGCGAAGTCACCACGAATTGTACCTGGCATTGCTTCTGATGGGCTTGTTTTCCCAATCATGAGACGAGAAACTTCAATTATATTTTCTCCTTCCCAAACCATTGCAAAAACAGCCCCAGATGTAATGAAATCTACTAATTCGCCGAAAAATGGTTTGTTTTGATGTTCCATATAATGATATTCCGCTTTAGTGCGGTCAACTGTCATAAGCTCTGCATGTAATAGAGTAAACCCTTTTTGTTCAAAGCGTTTAATGATTTCTCCGATTAGTCCTCGTTTCACTCCATCAGGCTTCACCATGATAAACGTGCGCTGTAAAGTCATATGATCACCTCTTAATCAAATAAATATTCTAATGAGAACCACCAGCATGAAGAGTTGTTGAACTTTCTTTTTGAAGGTTGGTTCTGCACATTATCCATTATGGCGAAATAATACAGATTTCAAACCAATTCGCTATTAATAAAATAAAAAGCATACTAGTGTTAACAGATTTCTGCGGCTTTTTAGTGAATAAAAGTAAATAAACTATTTCTGTCTTTAATCAAACAGGCTTAAATGGAGGGAGCTGGTGCAGGGAATAGGACATCAGGAGAAAAACTCTCTAGTTATTCCTTCAATTAATTGGGCCATTTCGTTTTTCTTATATTTCTCTCATTAGCAATAGATAAAAGATCATTTTCCCATTTTATTATTTTTGTAGTTAATTCTACTCTGTTAATAAGCAGATCACCGCATTTTCTGCAAGAAATTTAATATTGAAAAATTAAGGGTGCGCTAAGAAAAAAATGATAAAATAGCTAGTAGCGGAGGGGTAAAATGAAAAATGATTTTATTCACTTAATTGAAAATGAATTATTAAAAAAAGTGATATTAGAGAGCAAAAAAGCGCATGATCCAATCGTTGTAAAAAATACGCCTGCTGGATGGACTTGTGTTGGTGCAGGGAATTATGCAGCTGTATTTATGCATGATACGGATTCTAATCTTGTAGTGAAAATAAATGCAGTGGGAGTAGAAAATTTAGAAAAAGAAGCGGAAATCTATAGACGAATAGGGAAACATCCTGCCTATTCTTATTTAGTTCATCAAGGCACCAACTACCTTATTTTAAAAAGATTAGAGGGAATTACCTTGTATAATGCCTTTGCGAAAGGGATTAGAATTCCAGAAAAAGTGATTGATGATATAAATAAGGCTTTAGATTATGCTAGGAAATGTGGTTTAAACCCTTATGATATTCACGGTAAAAATGTCATGATGAAAGATGGCAGAGGATATGTTGTGGATGTCTCTGACTTTTATAAAGAGGGCAAAGATGAAAAATGGGAAGATTTCGTTAAAGCTTATTATAAACTGTACAAAAAAACCTTATATAAGTTTCCAATGAAGATTCCTTTTAAGGCCTTAGATTTTATAAGGTATGGATATCGATTTTACAAGAAAATAAGACGTAAGCTTTTAAGAGTCATCTAATACTATAAATCTGCTACATAAGGTGTTATGTTTATTTGCTGAGCTTATAATATGAATGGATTCTTTTCGTGTGAAACAGCTGCTAGTTGGCAGATGTTTTATTCATTTAGCATAAGAGAGGGGTTTATCATAAATGAAGACTACTATGTAATAGTATGTATGGTGAATTTGCAAAGTATGTCTGGCGAGAAAGGTATCAACATCAAAATGCAGGGATTCATCGAAGAAGAAAAAGTGATGAAAGAATATCGGAAACAGAAGCACTCGAAATAATCAAGTGCTTTTACTGCTTTTCTTTATAATAATTTATTAGTGTACCTATGCTTTTTTATTTTTCTTCTCAAAATGAAAAAACAAATTAGTAATCCATTTTGCAATTAAAGATACTGAAACATAAGAAAAGAAAAGATGAAAGTAATTTGCTCCATTGGATAATCTAATAAGATTATGTAATGCAAGTATAGGTTTAAATATGAAAGCAAAAAAGATACTTGCTAATATTGCATAGATATAATAATTTTTTTTATGATTGAGTGTCCATTGATAAACAAATATATACACTATAGGGATTAATGAACTATCCAGTACAAGATTGATTGAGAGTATAGAGGTTAACTTATATGGATATTCCCAGAATCCATGTCTGGTTGCATACCCGTCAATATATGTTGATAACATATGAATACTATAACCATAGAATCCTAAATGGAATGCTTTCTTTTTATCTATTTTAAAATAAAGAATGCTTAGTGGAACTATAAAAAATAAAAGATTAATCCAAAATTGCCAGGTATCAATATTAGAGTATGTTGACCAATAATGATCCCATTTATTTGCAAGATTTTCTTGTATATTTTCAAGCTGGTTTAAACTTTTTACCTGATCTTTATTCAAACAATTCACCCTTTCGTAACTAGGAAAGTATATTTATTTTTTACATGAAAGTAGAAAAACATTCATACATGGATACTACCTAGCAATTTTTTGTAGGTGGAAAGTTTATTAAGTTATTTATGTCAGAGTAGTATTTATTACTCTTTGTAAATGTCTGGAAATGTTGATATATCAGTATTTATGGATATGTTAACAACAATGAAGACCACTGTGCAATTATGTATAATGGATTAAATTGGAAAATTAGTGCGTACAACTTCAGACGTTCTTAAATTATTAGAAGAAAGTTTAAAAGAGATTGGAAGCATAACAGCTGTCATAAACGGTATTGCTGATCAAACTAATTTATTTGCTTTAAATGGGGCAATCGAAGCAGTAAGATAGCAGAGAGTTTACAAGAAAGTAGGTCAAAGTTTAAAAACTAAAAGAGCTTACGGTGAGTAATAACTGTTAAAGTTTTAAGGGTGAGTGGCAAAAGGAATTGCGGTCGTTATAGATGAAGACTGTCTGAATTTTGAATAACGATTGATAATTTATAATAAAATCTAATCGTTATCGTTTACAGTAAGCTTTTTTAAAAAATTCTCAAAAAAAATAATGATTTATCTGTTGATAGTGCTGTAGGACTTAATACATTCGCTAAGTTCTTTGCATAAAATATATGGGATGGTAATAAACTAGTTGTACAACATCATGAAGAAACACAAAAGCCCTGCTCTTTTTTAGAGTGGGGTTCTTTTGTGTGTAGAAAAAGTGCACCTTAAGAAGGCGAGGAGGATTACATAAGTTTATTAACCCTACTTGATATAAATATGCTGCTGAATACAGAACCACTTTTCCTGCTCTTTTTTTATTTAATAAATATAATGAACAATTTTAATTGATTTGTTCACTAATGAACAAATTGTTTTCATAAAGGATCTATTAAGAATATGCCAAGTGAGGTTTGGCTCTTTATTAAAAATAATAAACAGGGACTTTATCATTTCTAATTATACTTCATCCTCTTTTTGGTTTATGATAAAGTTAACTATTTCTATTAAAATAGTTGGTTTTATAAAAATGGAAGGAAGGAGAAAAATTTAAATAAAATGCGTTCCATTTAATATAAAACATTTGTCCCAACAGATATATATTCAGAATAAAAAATTAATGCATGAAATTTTGAAGGATATTTTTTTTAAAGATGGAGAAAGGATGAGCGAAATGGAATTACATACTATTACAGAAAATAAAAGTGAGTTAAAAAAAAGTTTAATAGAGGTGAGAAGGAATTTACATGCGGAACCTGAATTATCAAATGAAGAAGTGAAAACAACAAATAAAATTAAAAAATGGCTAGAAAACGCTGGAATTTCTATATTGGATCTTCCTTTAAAAACAGGCGTTATTGGGGAGATTATTGGAGAATCAGCGGGTCCAATCATAGCGATTCGTGCCGATATTGACGCGCTGCCTATTCAAGAAGAGGCGATAAGTCCCTTTCAATCCAATGTTGCTGGTGTGATGCATGCTTGCGGACATGATTTTCATACGGCGGTCATCATTGGAGCAGCCTATTTATTAAAAAATAGACAAAGCAGATTAAAGGGGACGGTAAGGATTATTTTTCAGCCAGCAGAGGAAACAGGACATGGTGCGAAATCTATTCTTGCTACAAGTGGATTAAATGATGTGCAGGCTATCTTTGGGCTTCATAATGATCCTCATAGTAAAGTGGGTGTACTTGGAGTAAAGGAGGGCGTATTAACAGCTGGTGTGGATCGTTTTGAAATTAAAATAACTGGAAAAGGAAGTCATGCTGCAAGACCACATGAAGGCATAGATCCAATTGTTATTGCAGCAGAAATTATTACGAGATTGCAAACAATCGTAAGCAGAGCAATAAAACCGAGTGAAAGTATTGTGATAAGTGTGACACAAATCCATGGTGGGAATACGTGGAATGTTCTGCCGGAAACGGTTTATTTAGAGGGAACAGTACGAACCTTAAAGGAAGAAATTAGAGAAGCAATACCAGGGAAAATTGAAAAGGTAGTAAAAGGAATAACAGATACGTATGGAGCAAAGGGCATACTAGAGTGGCATCCAGGACCTCCGTCTGTTGAAAATGATCCAGAATGGACCAGATTTTCCAAACATATTGCCGCACAAAATGGTTATCAGGTAGTAGAAGTGGAACCATCATCAGGGGGAGAAGATTTTGCTTTTTATCAGCAAAAAATAAGGGGGACATTTGTAAATGTTGGTGTATCAGGAGAATATGGACTTCATCATCCAAAGTATACCTTAAATGAAGAGGCAATAGTGCCTGCTGCTTATTATTTTGCTGATCTAGCCGAACAAGCCATCATAAAACTATTGTCAGACAGGGATAGTTCTGATGCCAATGCGTGATTAGAGAGGAAAAATGTACCAAAAATGAATAAATCGAAACATGCAGCTAATAAGCAGTTTAGCTGCATGTTTTGATTTTAAATAAAGAGCCGCAGCCATTTTCTCCTTTGGGAAACTTCCAATGATCTTATTTTTAGATGCTAGTTTCTTGTTTGCTGAGCGCATTTTTTTCGGAAAAATAGGTATCTATCATTTCTAATAAATGAGTGGAAGCTTTTCCGTAAATTGTGTTGTTTTTCTTTAAAAGACCAATTACAGGCGCAGCCTCTATTCCTTTGATTTCCATAATTTTTGTTCCAGGCAAAGCGAAGGAATTTGCAGTACGGGTAAAAAGAGAAACTCCTAAGCCAGCTTGAACAAAATGCTTGTGTGCCATGCTGTTGCTTATTTCTAATTTTTTATAATTGGATCCTATTGTTTCCACAATAATTTGTTCTATTTTTATGCGAATAGGACAATTGTGTGGAGTGAACAGGATTGTTTCATTCCGTAAATCATGTATTTCTGCGATTGCTTTTTCTGAAAGAGGATGTGAATTAGGTACAAGCAATACAATATCGTCATAATACAAAGGTTTAAAAAGGTTTTCCATGGAAACCTCTGGAGCTCCGCAAATCGCAAAATCAATTTGATCATGAAAAAGCATCCCGCTTAATGTGTTTGCATCTGCGATATGCAGAGAAATTTCCACTTTAGGATGTGCCTGGACAAAATCGGCAATGATCGATGGGAATTCTAAACTCGCTGTAGGTTCTGATACACCAATGCGGATTAACCCTGCTGAGCCTCCTTCTAAATCTTCCAAAGTTTTATCTAAACGATCATATTCCCTCAGCAAATCGGTTGCTCTTTCATAAAATAGCCGGCCAGCTTCGGTCATTCTTAATATTTTTCCTCGCTCTAGAAGCTTTTCGCCTATTTCTTCTTCCAAATGTTTAATATGCAGCGTAATAGTTGGCTGAGAATAGTTTAAAGCCTCAGCAGCTTTAAGAAAATTTCCGTATTTAACAATCGTAGTAAATGTTCGAATCGCACGAATCTCCAATTTAGACACCTCTTATTCTTTTTAGTTAAAAATTTTAAAGTTGCTAGTTGCTAAATATATATAAAATCTTCGAACAAGGAAAGCAACGGTGAAAGGGGCGTTTGCCGAAATCAATAATTTAAAAATATTAAATTATTGATTTATTTTTACTAATTATACTTTTTAGATTATTTGTTTTATTATAATCTATATTACTAACTAATCCAAGTGGTTTAGGCGGAATTTTGAAAGGTGGATTAAAATGCAATAGACGAGTGTATCAAGCGGAATTTCAATTTATAAGTCTATTAAGCTAGGTGAAAGAAAGTGCAGGATTTGTGAATCATTGATAAAACAAAAATCAAAGGAGTGGGAATATAATGAGTCAAGCGAAAAAAGTAGTGGTATGGAGCAAAAAAGGATGCAGTTATTGTGAAGAAGTAAAGTCTTATTTAGCGGAGAATAATTTGGAGTATTCAACAATTGATGTAACAGAGAATGATTCATTAAGAGATGTTTTAGAGGTGAAATACGGAATACGTTATGTTCCAGTAGTGGAAGTAAGCAATGGCAGTGCAGAAGATGCAGTATATCAAGCCGTTTTTAAAGTAGATTTGGAAGCATTAAAAGCAGCATTAGCTTAATTTTTTATCTAAATAAAAGTAAATGGATGGGAAGAATAATTATTCGGAAGGTGGCTATATAATGGCAAATCATAAAAAAATAAAATTTGGAGCTATTATTCATGGAATTGGAGGTACAACAGATGGATGGCGCCATCCATCTGTTCAAGCTGATGCGAGCGTCAGTTTACCGTTTTACAAAGAAAGAGCACAGCTTGCAGAAAAAGGCAAATTCAGTTTTGTTTTTATTGCAGATGGACTGTCCATTACGGAAAAGTCTTTGCCTCATTTTCTAAACCGATTTGAACCGATTACATTGCTGACTGCACTCGCAGGAGCAACAGAAAAAATAGGTTTGGTAGGAACTTTATCCACCTCCTATAGTGAGCCTTTTAATGTAGCAAGACAATTTTTATCGTTGGATCATCTCAGTTTGGGAAGAGCGGGCTGGAATGTGGTGACGTCTCCATCAGCAGGAGCGGCACAAAATTTTAACGGGGACGAACTTCCTGCCCATCAAACTCGCTATAAAAAAGCGGCAGAGCACTTAGAGGTCGTGAAGGGATTGTGGGATTCATGGGAAGATGGTGCATTTATCCGCAATAAAGAAACAGGACAATTTTTTGATTCAAAAAAACTGCATGCATTAAATCATAAAGGAGAATTCTTTTCTGTAAAAGGTCCTTTGAATTTAGAAAGATCAGACCAAGGCTATCCAGTAATTTTTCAAGCGGGTTCTTCTGAAACAGGAAGGAACTTTGCGGCCGAGTCAGCAGATGCTGTTTTTACGGGACATGACACATTAGAGGAAGCAAGGGGATTTTACAAGGATATAAAAGACAAGGCAGTACATAATGGGAGAAAGGCAGATGATGTGTTGATTTTTCCAGGGATTAGCCCAATCATTGCAGACTCTGTCGAGGAAGCACAAAAGATATATGAAGATTTTATCCGTTTAGTGCCTATTGATCATGCGATAACGTATCTTGGCAGATTTTTTGACCATTTTGATTTTAGTGCTTATCCATTAGATAGTCCTTTTCCAGATATAGGGGATGTAGGAAAAGAAGCTTTTCAAAGTACAACAGATAAAATAAAAAAAATGGCGAAAGAAAACAATTTGACGTTGCGCCAAGTTGCACAGCAAGTTGCTGTTCCGAAAAGTACCTTCATTGGGACGCCAACAATTGTAGCAGATAAGCTTCAAAGCTGGTTTGAAAGTGAAGGGGCAGATGGATTTATTATTCATACGGATATCCCAAATCAATTGGAGCATTTTGTGGAGCGGGTTGTTCCTATTTTGCAGGATAGAGGCATCTATGAAAAAGAATATACGGGAAATACTTTAAGAGAGCATTTAGGTCTTTTGGTTCCTGACAATCGAAATAGCAAAACAAATACTTCCTATATTGAACTTTAAAGGGAAAAAGTTATGTGGAAGTATCTAATAAACAGACTAATTGCTGCGGTTATCGTGCTTTTTGGATCATTATTTCTGGTATTTGTCATCAACTATTTTCTTCCTGGAGATGCAGTGGACCAAATGCTGGAAGGAACAGGCGCAACACCTGAGATGGCTGCGAATTTACGAAAAGAGCTAGGACTAGATTTGCCTTTTCATACCCAATTTTTTCACTATATAACAAGCCTCCTACATGGCGATTTTGGTCATTCAATTGTAAATAATGCACCGGTATTGGACAAGATATTAACACAATTTCCTGCAACGCTATCTTTGACATTAGTTAGTGCTTGCATATCTGTTGTCGTGGGAATTACTTTGGGTGTTTTTTCGGCTATCCACCATAATACGATTATTGATTATATAGCTAGATTAATAGGATTGTTTGGCATCTCTATGCCTACCTTTTGGTCAGGGATTTTATTAATTTTAGTTTTTTCTGTACATTTAGGCTGGTTTCCATCAATGGGATCTGATGGATGGATTACATTGGTTCTTCCTGCAGCAGCTTTAGGTCTTGTTGGCTCAGGTGCTATTGTCCGAATGGTTAGAAATAGCATGCTAGAAGTAATCAACGAGCAGTATATTCTAACTTTGCGATCAAAGGGATTGGCTGAAAAGGTTATTATGTATAAACATGTATTAAGAAATGCATTAATTCCTTCTATTACAATTATCGGAATTATGATAGGGGATTTATTGGGAGGGGCAGTAGTAATCGAAACAGTTTTTTCAAGACAAGGCATCGGGAGAATTGTAGCGGATGCTATAGCGGCAAAAGATTTGCCGGTCGTTCAAGGGGTCGTGTTTTTTGCTGCGATTGTATATATTTCGATCAATTTTATAGTAGATATCTCTTACTCTTTTATTGATCCCCGTGTTCGAAAATCAATTTAGGAGGTGTAATTTTGAAAGATACGCTTGTAGCGGCTCCACTTAAAAAAATGCCATTGTTCAAAAAGAACAAAAGAATCTTTTATTCAGAACATGCTTTTCTTTATCTAGCAAGTGGAGTGATCCTTTTTCTAATTAGTTGTGCGATATTTCCTCAATGGATAGCGCCATATGCTCCGACTAAGATGTTTTCAGATGCAATTATGCAAGCACCTTCTGCCAGCCATTTTTTAGGAACAGATTATTTTGGGCGCGATATCTTTAGTTTGATTGTTTATGGAAGCAGAACTTCTCTATTCATTGGATTTTTATCTGTATTTCTAGCAGCGCTTTTAGGTATGCTGATTGGCTCCATTTCTGGTTATATTGGAGGCATTGTGGATCTTTTGTTTATGCGTGTCATCGATATTTTAATGACTATTCCAGGGATGCTTTTAGCACTTGCGTTTGCGGCTGCTTTAGGACCAAGTCTCATGAATATCATCCTTGCCATCACTATTTCTGCATTGCCAGGATATGCTCGATTAATGAGAGGACAAATTATTAGTTTAAAAGACAGAAACTATGTGATTGCTTCTAAATCAATTGGGGTCAGCAGTATCGTGGTGTTTTTTAGGCATATTCTTCCAAATGCTTATTCGCCATTATTAGTTATGGCAACAAATGGGCTTGGAACATCCATTCTTTTAGGAGCAGGTTTGAGTTTTTTAGGTTTAGGAATTGTACAGGAGATTCCAGATTGGGGAACATTGCTGTCACAAGGGAGAGGCTATTTATCTGCAGCATGGTGGATTGCAACTTTTCCAGGATTGGCAATAACATTATTTGTACTGTCAGCAAATATCCTTGGAGACAGCTTTCGCGACTTTTTAGATCCAAAGAAAAAAATCAGATAGAAAGGAGGAACTGTCTAAATGTTAGAGATAAAAGAGTTAACTATAGATTTCCGAACAAAAAAAGGAACCCTTACTGCTATTTCTAATTTGGATTTATCTATGAAAGCTGGTGAAACGGTCTGTTTAGTTGGAGAATCAGGGAGTGGAAAAACGATAACTTCTAAAGCAATTATGCGCTTAATTGAGTATGAAAATGGAGTCATTTCCAAAGGGGAGATAAATTTTCAAGGAAAAAATATCACGTTCCTTGATCAAAGTTCCTTGCAAAATATTAGAGGCAAAAAAATTGCGATGATTTTTCAGGAACCATTATCTGCATTTGATCCTGTTTTTACAATTGGTTTTCAAATAACGGAAATGATAAGAAAACATCAAAAATCATCTAAGGTGGACGCTTGGAATAAAGGGATAGAGCTTCTTAGAAAAGTTGGCATTTCCGAACCGGAACATCGCATGAAGCAGTATCCAAATGAGTTTTCTGGGGGAATGCTTCAACGGGCAATGATTGCGATGGCTATTTCTTGTGAACCGGATTTGCTTATAGCGGATGAACCAACTACCGCACTAGATGTCACCATTCAATTGCAAATTATGGAGCTATTAAATTCACTGAAAAATGAATATAATATGGGGCTACTTCTAATTACACATGATTTAGGGATTGCTGCAGAGCTGGCAGATAGAATAATCGTCATGTATGCAGGGGAAGTAGTGGAAGATGCTTCCACAAGCCAACTATTTGATGCACCTCATCATCCCTATACACGGGGCCTGCTGCAATCTATTCCTAAAATGAATGGAGCAAAAAAAAATAAACTTTATTCAATTGATGGCAGCATTCCCAATTTAAATGATTTGCCGACTGGCTGCCGTTTTCATGCTAGATGCCCCTTTGCGACAGAAAAATGCAAGAACATAAAACCAAAATTGGAAAAAGTGAATCATCGTTTAACAGCATGCTTTTATTCAGAGGAGCTGGTGAAAAGACCAGATTGGAACGTTCTTAATGAAGAACAAAAAACTGATTTACAAGACACAGATGCAAAAAGCGATCCTGAGGAAATACTATTTGATATACAAAATATCAGCAAATATTACCCATTGGATAAAGGGATTCGCTTTTCTAGAAAACAAGTAAAAGCAGTTGATAATGTTTCTTTTTCCATAAAAAAAGGAGAGACGTTTGGCTTAGTTGGGGAATCTGGCAGCGGAAAATCAACATTAGGAAGAGCCATTCTGCAATTGGAAAAAATAACGGCTGGGAAAGTGTTATATGAGGGAACCTCGCTGGATGAACTTTCTAATAGAAAGATGAGCAAGTATCGCAAGGAAATGCAGATGATTTTTCAAGATCCATACAGTTCTGTTAATGGCAGACTGAAAATAGGAGAAATTATTGCAGAACCTTTAAAATGGCATTTAAATCTTTCCAAAAAAGAAATAAAGGAGCAGGTAGAAGGGTTATTAACAATGGTCGGATTAAAACCAGAATGGTATGAAAGGTACCCCCATGAGTTTTCAGGAGGGCAAAGGCAAAGAATTGGAATTGCCAGAGCTATCGCCCTTAATCCTTCGTTTATTCTAGCAGATGAAGCAGTTTCTGCTCTAGATGTTTCCGTTCAAGCACAAATTATTAATTTACTGCAAGAATTACAAAAAACCATGGGCTTAACCTATTTGTTTATTGGTCATGATTTAGGAGTAGTTCAGCATATTTCCGACAGAGTTGGCGTAATGTACTTAGGAAAAATTGTGGAGATTGCACCAAGTGAGGAGTTGTTTCAACATCCAGCACATCCATATTCAAGAGGATTAATTGATTCAATCCCAAATGGAAAAGAATCCGCCAGAACAAAAATAAAGGTAGAGGGCGAAATCCCTTCACCAGCTAATCCTCCTTCCGGCTGTCGGTTTAGAACAAGATGCCCTTTTGCGACAGAACAATGTGCCATAGAAGAGCCTGAATTAAAGGAGGTACAGAAAGATAGATTTGTAGCTTGCCATTATCATTTATTGGCTCGCGATAAAGAGAAGGAAAATATAAGGCATTAACAATCATTACAAAAAGGGGAGAATAGAATATGTCATCCATCGTACGGCAAAAAGCTATCTTATTTTATTTATTATCGGTTGTACTGCTTTTAACAGCGTGCCAATCATCAAACCAAAATACAGCTGCCAAAAAACAGGGGAAGCCCGAGCAAGGAGGAGAATTGATTTATGGATTAGCTACATCTCCTGACAGTTTAGATCCTCATACTAGCGGCATGGCAGTATCCACAAGAGTCAATAATAGCATTTATGAAAATTTAGTATATCAAACAACAGATAATAAAATAGAGCCATGGCTTGCAACAAAATGGGAAGTTTCCAAAGATCAGAAAACCTTTACTTTTACATTAAGAGATGATGTTACTTTTCAGGATGGCAGCAAGCTGAATGCTGAGGTTGTGAAGTATAATTTTGACCGAATTGTAAATCCTGAAACGAAAGCTGCAAGTGCATATGCATTGATCGAAAATTATCAATCATCAGAAGTGGTGGATGACTATACAATAACTTTCCATTTTTCTTCACCGTCTGCCACATTTTTAAGTAATTTGAGCCAGCCGAAACTTGCTATTGTTTCCAAACAAGCAGCCCAGAAGTATGGTCTATCTTTGGCAACCCATCCTGTGGGATCTGGACCATTTAAGTTTGTGAGTTTAGATGAAAATAATGAAATTGTCTTGGAAAGATTTGAAGATTATAAGGGGAAAGCACCATTTGCCAAACACGACGGAAAAGCATATTTAGATAAGCTGGTATATAAAATCATTCCAGAAGAGGCCACAAGAATAGGAAGTGTACAAAGCAATCAAATAAATGCAGTAGAAACTGTACCTCCACAAGATGTACAATCGATTAAAAACAGCAAAAACTTAAAAATTTTCGAGACAGAAACAGCAGGAATGCCTTATGGTTTATTTTTAAATCCAAAAAATGCACCATGGAATCAGCTGGAAGCTAGACAAGCATTGCAAGAGACCATTGATGTTGAGCAAATTGTTCAAACATTATATCTTGGCACATATAAACAAGCATGGTCTGTTATCACACCTACTATATTAGGTTATAACAAAGATTTGGAAGGAAAGGGAAAACTTGATATTGCTCATGCAAATGAACTATTAGAAGGACTTGGTTGGAAGAAAAATAGTGATGGAATACGAGGAAAAGATGGAAAAGAACTAGTGCTTCGATTAATCGACAGCAATGTAAATAGAGAAAAAAGACATGATATTGCCACTATTATTCAACAGCAATTAAAAGAAATAGGAGTGCAATTAGAAATTACTACGACTGCAGATTATTATAATATTACGAAAAATGGAAAAGATTATGATGTAATTGGCAATAGTAGAGTCGCTGGAGATCCTGATGTGCTTCGTTTGTTCTTTCATTCAGAAAAACTGCCTGAAAATGGGGGATCTAATTTAGCTAGACTTGCAGATAAAGAAATTGATAAGTGGCTAGAACAAGGTGAGTTGGAAACAGATACAGCTAAACGAGTGGATTTATATAAAAAGGTTCAAGAAAAGTTAATCGATCAAGCTTATTTTATTCCTATATATGTATTTCCATATACGGTGGCAGCTTCTAATAATGTAGAAGGACTGGCATTTGATTCACAAGGATATCCTCTTTTTAATGATGTTTTTCTTACAAATTAATAACTAGCAAAAGATGCAGTCGTAAACATTTATAGGAGGAATGAAAAAGTAGAGGTTAGGAATCTGCTTCTATATTTTTTAGTGTGGTTAAAAAGGAGCTGTTATGGCTTTTTAATTTAAAAAGCGGAGCAAAGAACCAAATTTAGGAGGTGGCTGCAAATGAAATTTATATTATTTTCTCTTATGAGCAACAATATTCATCCCATTACGAAAGAGGCATTTACTACTCAGCAGAAATTTCAGCAAGTAATTAATCAAGCTGTTTTTGCAGAACAGCAGGGGTTTGATGGTTTTGGAGTCGGAGAAAGACATGGCCGGCCCTTTCTTTCCTCCTCCCCAGCTGTTGTTCTGACTGCGATAGCTGCCAAAACCGCCAAAATCAGATTACTGACAACCGTAACTGTTTTGAGTGTGTTAGATCCAGTTCGTGTAGCAGAGGATTATGCTACTTTGGATCATCTATCTGAAGGGAGATTGGAATTAATTATTGGAAAAGGGAATGACCCACGACATTATCCTTTGTTCGGCATTTCAGAGGAAGAACAGTGGGAATCTCTTGCTGAACGATATGAGCTTTTAAAAAGATTATGGAAGGAAGAGTGTGTAAGTTGGAGTGGAAAGTATCGTCCGCCTTTACAAGAAGTTACTATAGAGCCAAGACCATATCAGAAGGTGATACCAATTTGGCATGGCAGTGCATCTAGCAAAATGTCAACAGAATTAGCCGCAAAAAACGGGGAGCCTATTTTTTCTTCAAATGTCTTTCATCCAATGACTAAATATAAAGAGTTAATTGATCATTATAAGGAAAGATTGGCTTATTATGGGCATAATCCACAACAGGCGGTTATTGGATCGGGAGCAGGAAACTTATATATCGCAAATACAAAAGAAGAAGCTATAAAAAAATATCAGCCTTATTATGAGATTTTTAGCAACACAGATGCTTCTAAGCATAATAATTCTCCATTTACAGACTTAGAAGACAATGTGAAAAATGGCCCATCATTAGTTGGATCTGCGGAATCGATTATTGAGAAAATTTTGTTTTATCATAAGTATTATGGTCACCAAGTTCAAGGGATAAGTGTCGATGGATTAAGCGAAAACGAACAAAAAGAACAAATACAGCGTTTTGCTGAAGAAGTAATCCCGACATTGCAAAAAGAGATTCCAGATTTCATATGGAGAGATTCTAAAGAAGCATTAAGCAATTAAAGCATAGTCGGGACTGAAAGGTCATCTGAAAAATGATTTTTGATTTCATCTCCATTATTTTAGAGTTTTGTTAAAGAGAATGGTTGATTTTTTAGTAATAAGGGAAACTCTGAATCACTTAGAGTTTCCCTTTTGCATTAGAACCGGATTGTTTTTTTAGGCGGTTTATTGGGGGATTCTATTAACCTTGCCACTTTTTTGCCTTTTTTGAACTTTCTATTATTCATCCAATATACAAACGCTTCTGCATTAAAATAAACTCCATACTTCTTATTGCCATCTTCGTCCACATGGACTATTTCCCAATAAGGA
The DNA here is from genome assembly GCF_002835805.1 of Niallia nealsonii. Taxonomy (GTDB): domain Bacteria; phylum Bacillota; class Bacilli; order Bacillales; family Cytobacillaceae; genus Niallia; species Niallia nealsonii. Next base: position 56,161 of record NZ_PISE01000031.1, read on the forward strand.
TGATTGTTGTTTTTATCATAAAGCCATTTATCAAAATCATGTTGCAATTGGCGAATATTTTTTCCTACTTTTGCAGGACAAATCATATATTCTGTATCGGCTTCATAACAAAATTCAATTCGAATAATCATAAGTTAACTTCTTTCTCCTATATAGTAAATTTTTTTAAAAGTCTTTAGCTATCAGGATGTAGCCCTGGTTACAGCTAATGCTCTGCTTTCCCGAATAGAAGAAGGTCTCAGCCATTTTAATCTTGTTTTGTTGAAAGCATAAAGAATGAATGAGAGAAGCAACGATCTGTATCTTTACAATTTGAATCTATCCGTTAATTTCTTCATGTCTGCAGCCATAACAGTAAGCTGTTCAATGGAATGAGATATGTCTGTAATCAACACTTCTTGATTTGCGGTGATTTGTACTGTATTTTTTGTTTCCGCTACAGCTTTTTCGGCAATGTTTGCTGTCTCATTTGCAGATGCAGTGATTTCTTCAGCCGCTGCAGACATTTCTTCAGCTGATGCTGTTACTTCTTGAATCTTTGTGTTCACCTCTTGTAGCGCTTTAAAAATATTACTGAAAACATGTTGTGTTTCTCCTACTGAATGGATTCCTTTTTTTACATGATTTGATACAACTTCCATCGTATCAACAGTTTGATTAGTAGCTTGGTTAATTTGATCAATTATGTAGCGAATACTCATTGTTGATTGTTCAGACTGCTCTGCTAGTTTGCGCACTTCATCTGCAACAACGGCAAATCCTTTTCCAGATTCGCCAGCACGGGCAGCTTCAATAGCCGCATTTAGTGCAAGCAAGTTTGTTTGAGATGAAATTTCTTGAATAATGTTTACGATGGATTCAATTTCCTGTGAATGTGATTTTAGAGTCAGCATGGAACTCGCTGATTCCTTTACAGAAAGGTTAATGGTATCCATTTGTTTGATTAAATTATCTACTTTTTGATTGCCATCTTCTACTTCTTCATGTGTGTTGGCAGAAAGCTCTGATACGATAGAAGAATTATCTGCAACATTGTTTATGCATATGGACATTTCTCCAAGGACTAGTGCACTTTCATCCAAACTCTTATGCTGTGTTTCTACATCAGAAGCGATTTGTTCCACCGTTATGGCAATTTCATTACTTGCTGCTTGTGTTTCATTTGCATGGATTAACAGCTTTGCGGCTGTTGTATTTATTTGCGATGAATTATTGTTGATAGTGGAAATCATTGCTTTTAAATCTTGCAGCATTTGATTAAATGAATGGGTCAGTTTTCCGATTTCATCGTTTCTTTTTGATTCAATAGAAACAGTTAAATCGCCTTTTCCAATTAATTCAACATTTTTACTTAAAACTTGGAGAGGTTTTATAATAGATATAGTTGCAAAGTAAATAAGAATTATACTAATTATTAATACACATAAAGTGATAAGCAGTAATTCTATTTTATTTTTTTTCATGGAAGAATAAACTTTTGTAGCATCAAGGTCAGCACCTATCACTCCAATGACGTCTCCAGTACTTGATTTTATTGGCATATAGGCTGTAATTAATGCCCCATATTCATCTGAATAGCTCATTTGACCGACTTGCTGTTTTCCTGTCTCAAAGGCTTTAACTAACAGCGGATAGTTAGTGTCTTCTACTGTTCCAAGTGCAGAGGCATCTTCTGAATCCAAGGGCATACCGTCTACTATGTATCTATACGTATAACCATTGCTGCTTTTTTGACGGTCCATTGTAAATAAATAAACTAAACCATTCGTTTCTCTAATTTCATTTAATGTTTTCCGCAGTTTATAATAATAGTCTGTTTCACTTGATGCAAGTGTCAGTTCTTCATATTTATTTGGATCCATTACTTTTACAGCTTGCTGCAAAATCGATAATGCCTGATCTCCTAATGAACTAGTGATAGTTTCTGTTGAAGTACGAAGAGATATAAAGCTAGTTAATAGGCCAGACAACAAAATAATACTAGAAAAGATGATAATCATTTTAACTTTAATGCTTTTTCTCATAATTGCTCCCTCGTTAGTGATAGTATTTATGTGGGTAATAAGGATCATGGACTATTATACTACAAAATAACCATTTGAATGATAAAAATTTTCAATATTTTGCAATAAAGAAAAAATAATGAATAAATTCAGGTGAGTATTAGCTGAACAGGGATTTTTCACCTTTTCTAAGGATCATGTTTGTATCTATAAAAGGAGGTGAACTAATGTAGGGGAAAATAAATTCCTATGGTTTATGCAGTATTTGATTGTAGAGAGGGAATGTTTATTGAAAAAGAAGATGGTGGATTTATGAAAAAAGCTCTTCTCAAAAAATGAGTTGGGCATTTTTTATTAGGTGCAACCTTTATATTCATCATAATGAGTCGCAGGATTAATGGTTTGGATTAGGCAGCAACTACATCCTCTATATGGATAAACTCAATGTCAGCTACTTTTTCCGCTCCCTTTGATTATACGATAAAAAAGGAGAGGCACTAAATGATTACTATGCTGTAATGCAGAGGCCGTCAAGCTTAGGCAGAGGAGAAAATTCATAATTTTTAGCTAGTTGTAATTTATGTAGGGAAAGAAAAAGGTGCACTTTAAATATTGCTTAGAGGGTTCTTTCAATCAAATAAATTCATATATCCTTCTATAAAATAGCGCTTCTAGCATTACTTTTTCTTTAATGATTCAAGCTCGCTTTTTAATTTTTAATTTCATTTTGATTATGAACGGTTAGAGCAAATGCAGCAGCAGCTAATGCAAAACCAATATACTCCATGCTAATCACCTCCATTTAATAAAAATAATTATACGAACAGATTAATTCTGCTTATCTTTTTCAAGCAAATCAATAATTCGATCCAATTTATGTTCTATGGCTTTAGATTGTTTGTATCCATTTTTATTTGTTACATTTTTAATAATGACTACAATGGCCAAAATGACAGCAATCACAATAATAAATAAAAAGGTTTGAAAAATAATATCACCATAGTTAATCATTGTTAGAGGCTCCTTTTTAGGTATATTATACCATCTGTTTTTATCCATCTGTCAAATATTGATTGATGTGTGAGAATTAAAGATTGATTAACTAGGCTGTATCCACTACGCTTAATGAATCCAGCAATGTTAAAGGAGGATATTTCATGTTAAAAGAAAAGATGCATATTGCTGTTCCAACAGCGTTTTATGAAGATGAATCATTAAATATACAAGGGACAATCGAACATATTAAATCACTTTATAGTCAGGGAATACAATCTGTTCTTGTTTGTGGATCGACAGGAGAACAGCATAGTTTAACTTTAAAGGAGAAATTGAAAATCCTTGATGATCTTGTAGCAGAGGAAGAGCTTATTCATAATATGGAAATTATTTTTGGAGTTTCTTCTATCAGACAAAAAGAAGCTGTTGAACTTGCCAAAAGAATTCAACCTACTAAAATAGCTGCTATTTTGCTTGGATATCCACCTTACATCCTTCCGGCACAGGAAGAAGCATTGATTTATGCAAAAAAGATTATTCGTTTCAGTCAAAAGCCAACCATCCTATATAATAATCCGAAAAGAACCGGATTCGATCTTTCATCAGAAAGTATTATCGAATTAAGTGGTTTAGACTTGGTTATTGGACTAAAAGAGGCTGGCAACACAAAAAGAGTTTTATCACTAAAAAGGGAGATTCGAAATAAAAATTTTTATTTTTATGCAGGTGGTGAAATGCAGCTAGAGGAAAAAGTTTCATTAGGATTTAATCGCTTATCTTCTATTGCTGGAAATATACATCCACTTAAAGTAAAACAATGGTTTATTAAGATGGTTTCTAAACAAACGATAACAGAACAAGAAAAGTTAGAGATAGCTAGTCTACTAGATGAAATTTATACAGGATCTCCTTTAGCTTATGTGAAAAAATCCATAAATGAAAAAGGAATTACGATGGGAGTGTGCCGAAGTCCGTTGGGGAATGTTTAATCTAGTATATCGGTAAATCTATCGTCATATAATGAATACCGTTATTCATTATAGCTTAATTGATTAGGTTAATAAACCTATTATCTTCAAATTATTGCCCGATTTTTTTCTTTTTTAGATAGATTAGAAGGTAAAAAAAAGAGCGAGATATGGACGGATAGCATGTGGCAGTTGGATATAAAAGAAAAGAGTTCCTCCACATGGGAGGAACTCTCAGAATACAGAAAAGTCTTTTTATAGGGCTTTTTTAATTTTTTCCTTTTGAAAGTTCTACTATTGTATCTAATTCGCTGTATTTAGTAGAATAATATTTGTAATTTCCAAAGGAAGGGGATTGTCCGGTTTATAGTTTCTGTTTTTATAAAAACTAGTGTTAAATATTGGAAACATTTCCTTTTTTTTATCATGATTTTGATGCAATATGTATCCGTAAGCGCGAGACGAACAAAATATTTGTCCCACGCTTACGAGCTATAATAAATATCCATTCGATTGAATAAAAAACTGTGATTGTTGATAGTTATAGGTAACTTTGGAAAAATCGAATGGCTGGCCGTTTGTTAAATGAAAAATGCCTTCTACATAAAGTTTAGGATCTCCTTTGTTCAGCCCTAAATAGTTCGCCTCTTCATCATTGAGTTTATCTATATGAAGATAGGAATCGGTAAAGCCGACTTTTAATCCTAATCCTTCCCGAATATAATCAAAGATCGATTCAGAAACAATTTCTTTATTTAAATAGGAAATGATGGCTTTATTATAATAGGATTCCTCTACACATAATGTTTGTCCATTAATATAGCGGATTCTTTTTACATAATAAACATCGGCGTTGGGTTCAATATTTAAATTATGAGATGCTTCTTCTGTTGGTGTTCGCACATCTAATTCAATTATATTGGAAGTGATATGATAATCCTCCAAATCCTTTTTAAATCCTTGATTGGAAAGCAAACTAATATAGCCTTTTCTTTTATGTCTTCTAACAAAAATCCCGCTGCCTCTGACTTGAAATACCATCCCTTTTTTTTCCAATAGATCTAGCGACTTAGTAATCGTGCTTTTGCTTACTGCAAATTGAGTCATTAATGTCTCTAATACTGGCAGTTTATCTCCTTGCTGCAGGGCATTTTCCTCGATATATTTTTCTATCTCGATTGCGATTTCCTGATATTTTAACATATACATTCCTCATTAGTTTATTTATGTGATTTATTATTCGAATTATAGCATAATCTTATTAAAAGCTCATTCTAAAATTATAAACAAATAAAAAAAATATTTAGGTATTGATAAATTATACCGGTACAATTATAATAGGGTTGTACAATATATTTGCATAAAATAAATGAAATGGTCGGATAAATGAGAGATGGCAAAAGATATTAAGCTGTGGGAGAAAAAACTCTTCATCTAACGACTTTACATGATCTAGACAAATAAAATCAGCATTGATTGCTTATAGTGAATAGGGAGGAAATGAACATGTCAAAAATGCCAAAAGATTTTTTATGGGGTGGCGCTTTAGCTGCACACCAATTTGAAGGTGGATGGAATCAAGGAGGAAAAGGGCCAAGTGTAATAGATGTTATGACAGCAGGAGCACATGGTGTAGCAAGAGAACTAACAGAAACAATTGAAGAAGGCAAGTTTTACCCAAATCATGAAGCAATTGATTTTTATCATAAATATAAAGAAGATATCGCGTTATTTGCGGAAATGGGATTAAAATGTTTAAGAACATCGATTGGCTGGAGCAGAATTTTTCCAAAAGGCGATGAAGCAGAGCCAAACGAAGGAGGACTTCAATTTTATGATGATGTATTTGATGAATTATTAAAGCATGGAATTGAACCTGTTATTACATTATCTCACTTTGAAATGCCTCTGCATCTAGCAAGAGAATATGGCGGATTCAAAAACAGACAAGTAGTGGACTTTTTTGCAAAATTTGCGGAAGTTTGTTTTGATCGATATAAAGATAAAGTAAAGTACTGGATGACATTTAATGAAATCAATAACCAAATGGATGTCAATACCCCGTTATTCTTATGGACAAACTCAGGCGTTACTGTAGAAGAACATGAAAATGCCAAAGAAGTGATGTATCAAGCAGGACATCATGAACTGATTGCGAGTGCGCTAGCTGTTGCAAAAGGAAAAGAAATTAACCCGGAATTCCAAATTGGAGCAATGGTTTCCCATGTGCCGATCTATCCTTATTCATCCAATCCAGAAGATATTATGCTAGCTGAAGAAGAAATGAGACAGCGCTTCTTTTTCCCAGATGTACACGTTCGCGGATATTATCCAAGTTATGCGCTAAAAGAATTTGAAAGAGAAGGATACAACATCAAATTTGAAGAAGGCGACGAAGAAATCTTAAGAAACGGAACAGTTGATTATTTAGGATTCAGCTACTATATGTCTACAACAGTAAAAAGCGATATCGTTAATGACAACAGTGGAGATGTGGTAAACGGCGGATTGCCTAATGCTGTAGAAAACCCATACATTAAATCGAGCGATTGGGGATGGGCAATTGATCCAACTGGACTAAGATATACACTAAACCGTTTTTATGACCGCTATCAAATTCCATTATTTATCGTAGAAAATGGTTTTGGCGCAATAGATACGGTCGAAGAAGACGGCTCTATCCATGACCCAGAAAGAATTGATTATTTAAAAGCACATATCGAAGCATTAGAAAAAGCAGTAACATATGATGGAGTAGATTTAATGGGCTATACGCCATGGGGAATCATTGATATTGTCTCCTTTACAACAGGGGAAATGAAAAAACGCTATGGCATGATTTATGTGGATCGTGACAATGAAGGAAATGGATCAATGAAACGATTGAAAAAAGATTCATTTAATTGGTATAAGAAAGTAATTGAAACAAATGGGGAAGAATTGTAATAGACAACATAGTGCTATTAGATAAACCAAATAGGGCATCTTATCACAGGTGCCTTATTTGGTTTTTTCTATACTAGTTTCTAAATATTGAAGTTTATGCTCCAATTTTAAAGTATATGGTAAAATGTGTATGAGTTTTAATGTGGAAAATATAGCATCAAGTTTTTTATATTGAAAAAGCAAGGAGACTTTCTGATAAGTTAAAAGCAAAAGGAGACAGCGCTTCTACGGAAGAAAAGGAATATTATTTAATTACCACAAATTATGGAAGGCATCTTATATTAGCAGAAGATAGCATACAAGCTGTTAAACTGTGGGATGACAAACTATATGCTGAAGGGGAACGGATTATGAAAACGAGTCCTCCGCTATTTACGGTTGAGCGAATTGGCTATGAAAGTGAATTGATTTTTTAATTGTATAAAATAGAAGGGGAGGAAGCGCATATGAAGAGTAGAGTATTAAATTTTAGTGTTCTCTTTCTGATGCTCTCAACAATGGCAATAAATAATTTAGATTTACTTCACTCCTTCAAAACTGTTTTGAACAGTATTTGTATAACGGTTTTAATTCTCATTGCTTGTGAACGTTTATTCCGCTATATAAAAAGAGGGAAAAATGCACTTTAACTTATTCTCTATACTAACTAGAATGGGGAAAGTATAATTTAGGGAGAATTTATATTTTTGGCAGATTAATATATATTGAATTTTTATCTAGTATAAGTGCATACAGGGGAAATTTGATGAAACATGCTACAGGAGCAATTTATTTATCACTCGGAATATTATTGCTTTCTTTTGAAAATTTCGAAGGATATTATTCAAGCTTTACCTGGATTTTTTGGCTGTCTATTCTTTCTTATTGGCCTTTTGTTTTCATTTTCTGCTTTTAAAGATTATTGGAATAAACCTAATAAAAGAATAAATGAAAAAAAGCAGTAAAAAGAGTGGAATGTTTAGTGTATTAAAAATTTTTTGTTCATAATGCCTGTTTTAAAATGAAAAAACTATCCCAGGATTAAGGTATCTATTTACTAAAAATTACAGAAGGAAGACTAAACCTCTATTTTGTGAATAAAAAGAAGTACCCTAGCCTAAAAATAATCAGATGAGGTTGGGACACAACTAATTAGATAATCTGTCAAGACGAATAATCTCTAATTTAGCTTTAAAATAAAGGCTGGTTTCGCAATCTTGGTTACTTCTGTTTTTAAATATAGTCAAGTGTAAAAACTAATTCGTTTCATTGCGCTACAGACACGCCCTTTCCTCTACTTCCCGCAGGAGTGGAGTGTCCTCTGCTCTATTCCACTTCGTTTTTAAAGGTTATTATCTAAAAAAATTTTAAAAAAATAGAAAAAATTAATTATTTGGAAAAACTGAGCAGCCTGAATACACGTAGACTCCTGTGGGATTAGCGAGACAGCTTAGACCCTGCAGGCGAAGCCTAAGCGGCTCAGCGCGAGCCCCACGGAAAGCGAAGTGTATTCAGGCTGCGGGTAATAACAACAAACTTTACTGAAATCGCCCTTTTAAAAACTTAAAAACAGAACAATTATACGTAATTTCCGTATAATTGTTCTGTTTTTTCTTCAGCTGGAATACTTATGTCCCAGCCTCATCTTTATTATTCAGCTGGTTTTGTACGTGGAAATTTTTTTGAATAGTCTAGCTGCTAATGATTGAAGCTATTTGAAAATGGAATAAGATAAGTAGGAAGAAAGTACATATAATTTATATTTGTACCAATAAATATTATATGTTACTATGAATGTAATAAATAGGTATAAATGGAGGATGAAAAATGAAGTTTCCACATGATTTTTTATTTGGAGCGGCTTCTGCTTCGTATCAAATTGAAGGAGCATGGAATGAAGATGGGAAAGGATTAACCAATTGGGATGTCTTTTCCAAGATTCCTGGCAAAACGTTTGAAGGTACAAATGGTGATGTAGCGATTGACCATTATCATCGATATAAAGAAGATATTAAATTAATGGCAGAGATGGGACTTGAATCTTACCGTTTTTCTGTTTCATGGGCACGAATCTTGCCAACTGGGGATGGGGAAGTAAATGAAAAAGGATTGGCATTTTATAACAATGTCATTGATGAATGTTTAAAATATGGAATTGTTCCTTTTGTAACACTGTATCATTGGGATTTGCCCTTGTCTCTTGAGGAAGATGGGGGCTGGACGAATAAACGTACGGCCGAAGCTTTCGTCAAGTATGCAGAAATTTGTTTTCAGGCATTTGGAGACAGGGTTAAACATTGGATTACCTTTAATGAAACAGTCATGTTTTGCGGATTAGGCTATTTAAAGGGAGCACATCCTCCTGGTATTCAAAATGATGAGAAAAAATACTTTCAGGCGACACATTATGTGTTTTATGCCCATGCAAAAGCGGTAGAAGTTTACAAGAAACTAAATCAATATGGAGAAATCGGCATTACTCATGTTTTTTTGCCAGCTTATAGTGTAGATGAAAAACAAGAGAATATAGTTGCTGCAAGGCATGCGAATGAATACGAAACGTTCTGGTATTATGATCCTATTTTAAAAGGGCAGTATCCAAGCTATGTGGTAGAGCAATTGGAGCAGAAAGGCTGGACGCCAACTTGGACAGAAGAAGAACTTGATACGCTGAAAAGAAATGCAGGCAATAATGATTTTATTGGACTGAATTATTACCAGCCAATTCGCGTAGAAAAAAATCATCAAACGGCTCTATCAGTGGAGCATTCAAGGGAATCTTCCACATTATCTCCAGGAAACCCGTCTTTTGATGGTTTTTATAAAACGGTAAAAATGGAAGATAAAACTTATACAAAATGGGGCTGGGAAATCTCACCCAAAGGATTTTTAGACGGACTGCATATGTTAAAAGAGCGCTATGGCGATATTAAAATGTATGTAACAGAAAATGGACTTGGTGATGAAGATCCAATTATAGAAGGAGAAATAGTAGATGTTCCCCGCATTAAATATATTGAAGAACATTTAAAAGTGATAAAGCTCGCAATTAAAGAAGGCATTCATTTAAAAGGATATTATGCCTGGTCTGCGATTGATTTATTAAGCTGGCTCAATGGATATAAAAAACAGTATGGATTTATATATGTCGATCATCAAAACCAATTAAGCCGCAAGAAAAAACTTTCCTTTCATTGGTACAAAAATATTATTGAAACCCGAGGAGAAGAGCTGTAAGGGCAAGAATCTTGTGTTCAGTCTATGAAAAAAGGATATTTCAAGCTAACCTCTTGATGTTAATCAAGGGGTTTTGTGTATAATAGAAGCAGGAAATATGGGAACGAATGATAGGGAGATATTATGACTGTAAAATATAAAGAAATAGCAGATTGTCTAGAACAGGAAATACAAAATGGAAAATTTGATGATACGAAAAAATTGCCGACAGAAGAAGAACTGATGAAGAAATTCGAAGTAAGCCGCAACACTATTCGTAAAGCGATTAATCAGCTTGTTAATCGAGGCTATATTTATCAGGTGCAAGGAAGCGGCATGTTTTTAAGGGAACAATCGGTAACTGATTATATAAATTTAGGGAGCCTTAGAGGGCTAACAAAAGATTTAGCCGCAAAAGAAATTGTAACAAAAATCCTTTCTGTACAAGTGATAGAAGCTGATGAAGAAAAAACAAAAAAATTGCGCTGCAAAGTAGGTGCAAAAATTTATTATGTAAAGCGGTTGCGAATTGTTGATAAAGAGCCATTTTCCATTGAAATCAGCTACTTTAATAAAGATATTGTGCCATATTTAAATGAAGAGATTGCGTCCCATTCTATTTATAGCTATCTGATAAATGATTTAAAGTTAAACATTAGTTTTGCCGACAAAGTCATCAACTGTGAAAAAATCAAGGCAGAAACAGCAGAATTGCTTCAGGTTCATCCCAATGATCCAGCGTTAATCATTGAAAATACGGTGTGTTTGGCAAATGGAACGATCTTTGAACTATCTAAATCCATTTTCCATTATCAAAAAGCAAAAATCCTAAATCGTATTAATTTTCAATGAAAATTAACAAAAGGTTACAAAAAACAAAAAGAGCGGAAGAACTTCCATCGCTCTTTTTGTTTTTATTTGATTATATTTTGCAGAACTTGTTCATGATCAGATCCATTTATTTTTCCTGGTAATACAAGAAAAATAAATGGCCATCGAAAAAATCAAGCAATATTAATTGGATTCTTAGCCATACTAATACAGATTTAAATTTAGTTAGGAGGCTATTGTATGGGAAGAGCAAACAAGCAAAAAGCATCAGGCAATAAAAATTCATTGCCCCAAACACCTAAAGATTTAAAAATAGAAGCCAATCATGTTGACGAAGAATTTGCTTCTGAGCTAGGTGAAAAAGAGAAATTAAACGTTCCAAAGCCTAAATAACAAGAGAAAAACTTTAGCACAAAAAAGATTACGGGTGGCACGTAATCTTTTTTTGATTATATCCTTTAGAAAGGGCTAAATTTAGCCATTTATTAAATAAAGATAAACGAATCATTAGAAACAATGGGAATAAATGAAGAAAAACATAGTGGGAAAAGAGAAAAGAAGCGTAATAGAATGGTCTTGTACATTAAAAAAAACTTTAGCTGCTTTCATATATGGCCATGCTTAAAAGGAGGACATTAGAAACCAAGAGCTTATTTTTTATATACAATAAAAAATGATTTCTTTTTTGTTGAATGTTTTGTGATAAATTGCTGAAATGCCTGCAAGACTTCTTTGGCAAATAGTGCGCTTTCCCCTTTTTTTCTTATCACACCATAACTCAGCTTGCTTTGACAAGTTGCATCACTAAGATGTACATAATTTTCTAGGTCCAATTCAATAAAGAACTGCACTTCGGTTCCTTCTCGGTTCTTTATGGAAACGAGATAATTTCCGAACTCTTCGATAAGAACCTCGCTAAACCATCCTTGTTGCTCCCTTTCCGCTAAAAATTCTTGCGCTAATCGTATAAAAGTAGTTAAATCCATTTTGATTATTCACATCCTTTTCTATAGTGGAAATAAAGAGAGCATCCGTACGGCATCATCAAATGGTGTAAGGTTTTTATATTATCGTTATTATTATATGCAGCACGATTATTGAAAAGAAGACATAAAAGAGGAAATAGAATAAATTTATATTTTCAAAGAAATTTCTAACTGTTTTTATCATTAAAAGAGTAAAAAATAAAAATTAGTATAAACTATACCAAAAAAAGGATTCTTTTATGATTGGCCTTTTTTTAGCGATTATCATTTTTAACCTGGTAGCCTTTCGCATAAATACACATTTATCGAAAAAACAAATTGCTCATATATGGATGTTTATAGTGGCATTTCAAACAGTTGTTGATGTTATGATAGATTTAAAATATGTGGGTACTGGTATTTTTCTAAAGGCATTGATTGGATATCTTTACTGGCAGTAACGGCATTATTGCCTCCTGTGAATATGGTGTTTTTGAATGGCTATCCGTTCAATACTTCTATAAAAAAGAAAATTGTTTATTTTTTTTATTGGGAAATTTTTATGGTGAGTTATGAATTGTTGACATTACTTCCTGAACCATGGGGATATTTTCATTATGACTGGTGGAAGTGGTGGTATTCTGCGCTTTGTGATCCTGTTCTGTTATATATCTTATTAAAGTACTATAAATCGTTTGTTAAATAAGCGGAAGCGTTGTTGTATACAATATTTTCAGCTTATTTAGACAAGCATATATAACGACCTTTTCCTTTATCACACATTAACGGGCTTTTGAGGGATGATAAGAGAAGATGAGAAATCTAGGTGGGCAGAAACTTGCTGAGTAAAAGCCTGATTGTTAGCGGAACCTTATATAAAAAGTGGTTTTAATATCCCAAAATTATTCCTAAAAATAATTGGGGTTTATGCCCGTCCTTTTGCAAATAAGTTCTATAAATTAGAAATGATATATTTTTTTGCTAGAATAGTAGAGGAAGAATAGAAAGAAACATTGTGATGAAACAGGGAGATTAAAAAAGGAGCAAGTTATGATGAATAAAACAATTGGAGTATTGGCACATGTAGATGCAGGAAAAACCACTTTTTCTGAACAACTGCTTTATCATACAAACAGCATTAAAAAAAGAGGGCGTGTAGACCACAAAGATGCTTTTTTAGATAGTCATGATATTGAAAAGAATCGTGGAATTACGGTGTTTGCAGATCAAGGCATATTTGAATTCAAAAATTCTGTCTATTATTTAATTGATACGCCAGGACATGTTGATTTTTCTCCGGAAATGGAACGTGCTATCCAAGTAATGGATTTTGCGATTGTTGTCATAAGTGGAGTAAAGGGAATCGAAGGGCATACAGAAACAGTATGGAATCTGCTTAAAAAACATCAAATTCCTACTTTTTTCTTTATTAATAAAATGGATCGCACTGGAGCAAACTCACATAATGTCATAAAAGAAATAAGCAGTCAATTAACAGAAGATATATATGATATTTCAAGTTTTGCATTTGAAAGCATGTCAGAGGCATTGATAGAATTTATAGCAGAACGTGATGAAGAACTTTTGGATTATTATATGGAAATGGGCTATGAACCGAATTTGTGGCTGAAAAAAATGCAGGATATGATTCAATCCAATCAGTTTTATCCTTGTATGAAGGGGTCTGCACTGCAAGATAATGGAATAAAAGAGTTTCTGGACACATTTGATTTGTTAACAGTCACTGCCTACAGTAAGGAGCAGCCTTTTGCAGGAAGAGTATATAAAATTCGGTATGATGAAACAGGCGCAAGAGTAACTTTTATCAAAGCAATAAGCGGTGTTATGCATGTTCGCGAAGAAATTGTTTATGCGAATGAGAAAACAGAAAAGATAACACAGATCCGTAAATATAATGGAAAACAGTATCAACAAATCCAATCTGCCTGTGCAGGGGAGCTTTTTGCCGTCACAGGACTAACAAACGCTTCTATTGGAGATGGAATTGGTGAACTGCAGGAAAAAGCGATATACGAGATGATTCCAACTCTTCGTTCCAAAGTGGTGTTTGAACCAGGTGTAAATATAAAGGAAGCGCTGCAATATTTCCGTATTCTAGAAGTGGAAGATCCTTCCCTTCATGTAACATGGGAAGAAGGCTTGCAGGAAATTCATTTATACGTCATGGGAACCATTCAATTAGAAGTACTAGAACAAATCGTTTTAGAAAGATTCCAGTTGCATGTAACATTTGATCAACCAGAGATACTTTATAAAGAAACGGCTATAACAGAAACGATTGGATATGGTCATTTTGAACCACTGCGCCATTATGCCGAAGTTCATTTGAAGTTAGAGCCAGGAGAAAGAAATAGTGGAATCGTTTTTAAAAGCGTATGTCATACAGATAATTTGCCGATTGGCCTCCAGAATCTAGTCAAACAGCATATATTTGAAAGAGCACATCATGGAATACTTACAGGTTCTCCTATTACAGATATAAAAGTTACTCTTTTGACAGGCAGAGCACATAATAAACATACACATGGAGGAGATTTTAGGGAAGCAACTTTCCGTGCCTTGCGCCAAGGTTTAGAAAAAGGAGTCAACATTTTATTGGAACCTTACTACTCTTTTAAAATAAAAGTGGACATCAATCAAATGGGGAAAGTGCTTGCTGATATACAGACGGCTCATGGAAAATTTGATTCACAGGTGACAGAAGCAGACAAAGCAATCATAACAGGAACAGTTCCTGTTGCTAACTTTATGGATTATGGTTCTGTCCTAGCTTCCTTTACACAAGGAAAAGGTCGTATCACGTTGCAGTTTGCCGGATATGATCGCTGTCATAATGAACAAGACGTAATCGAATCAAAAAAATATGATAAAAATGCAGATTCTGAATATACTTCTTCTTCTATTTTTTGCGCGAAAGGACAAGGTTTTACGGTGAATTGGGAGGAAGCAGAAGAGATGATGCATTGTTTATAGGATAGAATTTATAATTGATAGCCTGTAAAAAGAATCTATTTTGATTAGTTATCAGGTGGATTCTTTTTTTGATGTAATTTAGTTTGCTTATCTCATTATCTATTTAACAAATAAGGGAGAGCAATCATATAATGAGAAAAATGTCAAGGAGATGGTTAAATGCCTTTTACACCAACTTATCATGATAGAAATATAAAAAATCTTGCACAGCTTGGTGATCATACAAAAATACAAGCTGTTAAATGGTATAAATATCTTATTGAAAATAAAATTGACGTGTTAATATATGAAACAATTAGAACAAGAGAAATGCAGAGGGAGTATCTGCAGCAAGGTGCTTCTCAAACAATGGAAAGTTTCCATATCGTTGGTCAAGCGCTGGATTTTGTGCCTGTAAAAGCTCAGGAGACAAGTTGGAATAGTTATAGAGATAGTAAAATAAAAAAAGCCATTTCTTATGCAAAATCATTAGGGTTTGAATGGGGCGGCGATTGGAAGGACTTTGTTGATCAGCCACACTTGCAATATAAGTATAAAGGATATGGCACAGATACTTTCAAAACAAAAGGAGATAAAATTATATTAAGCGATACGAAAAAAACCTCTACGTCCACCTCAAAAAAACCAACTTACTCTTTGCCGACAGGTGTGTATAAAAAAGGAGATAAAGGGAATGGGGTAAAACAAATCCAAGCTGCCTTAAATAAATTAAATTTTAATTGCGGAACTCCTGATGGAATTTGGGGGGCAAAAACGGAGGATGCCTTCAGAAGGTTTCAAAGTGTTTATTGCAACCCAGTAGACGGCATTTATGGGACAAAAACACGTTCTGCCATGCTAAAACAATTGAACAAGTAAGCAAAAAGCCATTTCATTTCCATAATTTATTAGAGGATTAACAAGCAGTAAACCTGCTGAAAGAAAATATTCGAAAATGTCGAAATTATTGAATAAGTTAATCTGGATAAGGATGATGATCTAAAAATTAGAAACATCCTTTTGGAAATGGAGATAACTTTTTTAGACTTTTAGCGGAAAAAGCGCCATTTATGCTGATTAGAGGAAAAAAATTTGTATAACCATTAAAATAATGGTGACTGATCTCAACGGGAAAAGAACCAGATTAGTTCCTGCTCCCCGGACTATTTTAATGTAATGATTATGGGTAAATAAGGAAAAAGATGTAGGTTTTCATATGATGGATAGCTTTTGAAAAAAATAAAGGGAAATAATAAAACTTAGCAGGAGAATGTTTAGATCCTTCTGGCAGAAGATTAAATGCGGCGTGCAGATAGGAACATTCTAAGGGGCCGATAGTGTTTTAAAACCTAAGAGTCGATGAAAAAGAGCAATGGCAAATTTGTCGGTGCTCTTTTTTTTGTATGCAAGTGCATACAATTTATTGTCGTTTTGCAGGTCGTATTTTTCTTTTTCCCCAAGTTCGCGAGCGAATTTTTCATCAATACGATTTAGATCTATTTTTAGTTCTTTTGGTGTTTGCGGCTTGATTGTTTTTGGGGAAATGAAAAAATAATGCAGGAGGAATAAGATCAGAGGAACGAGAATAAAAAAGGAGCTAAAAAACAGGGGGGAAAAGATGTTAACACAAACAGAATTAAAACAGATTAAAGAGCTTCAAGAGTTATGTGAAAAAGAAGGGAACTTTCAGCTGAAATTAAATTTCGATATGCTTAAAAATCGAGAAGGCGATAAAAAGGAAGATTTTTTTCAGTATGAACAAGGCAAACTTGTTGGATTTCTTGGCAGCTATGGTTTTGGAAAGACAGTAGAGCTTTGT
The DNA here is from genome assembly GCF_002835805.1 of Niallia nealsonii. Taxonomy (GTDB): domain Bacteria; phylum Bacillota; class Bacilli; order Bacillales; family Cytobacillaceae; genus Niallia; species Niallia nealsonii. The sequence continues at coordinate 72,857 of NZ_PISE01000031.1, forward strand.
GGCATGGTACACCCAAATTACCGACGAAGAGGGATATTTTCGTGTTTGCTGAAAATGGGACTGGATGAGGCAAAAAAGCATAATATGCAGGTTGTTTTGCTGAATGCGCCAACAGAGTCTTTATCTGCAACAGAATTTTTAAAACATGTGCCCTGTTTCTTTGCATTTGCAGAATACCAAATGAAATGGCAGGAGACAGAATTAGTGGAAGATTCAATGATTACAGTCAGACCATCTATTTCTGATGAGGATAATGAAGCGGAGATTCAGCTGGAGGTGTTGGGCTTTGGCTTTGCTGAAGAAGAAGCAAGAGAATATCAGGAAACATTAATGAAAAATAATGAAGAACAGAGGCTGTTAATTGAAGCAGAAGGAAAAGTTGCCGGAAAAATGCGAGTAGCTGAAACGAATAAAGCAGCATGGATTTATGGGTTTACCGTTTTTCCCGAGCTTCGAGGAAAGGGAATAGGGAGAAAGGCTTTAGGCAAAGTAGTCAAAATGGAACAGAAAAAGGGCTTGGCTATTTACTTAGAAGTGGAAGCAAAAAATTCTCATGCATTAAAGCTGTATGAATCATGCGGATTTAAAAGCTATCATTCTCAGGATTATTATAAATGCCTTCTATAAAGAAAAAAATTCTAAATTTGATTTTAACCAATAATAACTTTTGCAGCTGCAGCCAATGTTTAAAATTAGCTTCCTAAAAAACGTTGCTTATAGTATAGGGTTTGCTCAGCCGCCCAAAAACATATAATGATAAAGCAAAAACCGCCCATTTGTTTTAAATAGGGCGGTTCAAAGTGGATTTTTATTTATTTAAGCTGATACATCTTTATTGATAGTTTCTTCTTTTTCCTTTTTCTCTTTCATACGGCTAAATATATTGGCAAGCAGGGAACCGGAAATATTATGCCATACGCTGAAAATGGCACTTGGAACGGCAGCTAGGGGCGAAAAATGGGCAGAGGCGATAGCTACACCTAAACCAGAATTCTGCATTCCGACTTCCATTGCCACTGCTTTTTGTTTGGCAAGGTCCATGCCGCATAACCGGGCAAAAAAGAATCCAATTAAAAATCCAAGCACATTATGCAAAATAACTACTCCGAAAATCAGCAGTCCTGTTTCAGCAATTTTGGCTGCACTGCCTGCAACCACAGCAGATACAATTAAAACGATGGCAATAACGGAAACTAATGGCATTGCTTTTGCACCAGCGCGGGCTTGTTTTCCAAAGAATTTTTTTATAATGGCACCGAGCACTAATGGCACAATAACGACTTGTACAATTGAAAGGAATAAGGAACCAACACTGATATTTACCCATTTGCTTGCAAACAGAAGGATCAATAGTGGTGTAACAATTGGTGCAAGAATTGTTGAAACAGAGGCAATTGCAACAGCTAGCGCAACATTTCCTCTTGCTAGAAACACCATAACATTGGAAGCAGTACCGCTTGGACAGCATCCTACTAAAATAACTCCTACCGCAACTTCTTTTGGTAGATCAAGACCTACTGCAAGTCCAAAGGCAAGTAATGGCATAATGATAAAGTGGCCTATTACCCCAAGGGCTACATCTTTTGGCCTTTTCAGCACCTCTTTAAAATCAGATGCTTCGAGTGTTAACCCCATCCCAAACATAACAATTCCGAGTAGCGGAACAATATAGTTTCCTAGCCAAACAAAATGATCAGGCAAAAAATAAGCAATAATAGCAAAAAGCAAAACCCATAAAGTAAATGTTTTCCCAGCAAAGCTGCTGACTTTTTCAATAACTCCCATCCTAAACCCTCCAAATATTTTGTCAGATTATCTGACATGTTTTCTATCTATTTATACTAATTTAAATATTTTAAAAAATCAATATATTTTTTTAGAGGCTGCAAAATGCAGATGTAAATGGGACAGGAAAGAAATCAAAAAAATTTTAAAAAATTAAAGTCAAAAATTTACCACGAAAAATAAATTGGCTTAAAACCTTGATTTTAAAGGGATTTTTAAATTTCCCAACAATAGGAAAAGTGAATATTCTAATAGTTTTACATAGAAAATAATAGAATAAATCCTTTAGTCTGCTAATATGCTAAAAAATTTATTGACAGTACCTTTTGCTTCATGATAGATTAAGTTTATTGATTCATTTCTCTAATATATTATCGTAATAAAGTGTTAGCGGAAACTTATACATAGTGATTGTTTTATTAGCTTTTCGTAAATACAAAAGATGCACAAATTTTTCTATTATATAAGAAATTTTGTGAAATGATTACAAATAAATTTGGAGATAATTATTAACAAACTAGAGGGAAATTTAACTTCATTAAAGGTGGTTTTCTATAAAATGAAACGTTTGACAACTATTTTCTTAAGCTTAACAGCATTATTTCTTATTCTTGCTGGATGTTCTAGCACATCTAAGGAAAAAGAGGGAAATGATGATGCATTAATTATTGGAATCGATGATAAATTTGCGCCAATGGGTTTCCGCGATGAAGACAATAAAATTGTTGGATTTGATATTGACTATGCAAAAGCGGCAGCAGGAAAAATGGGTGTAAAAGTTAAGTTTCAGCCTATCGATTGGCAAACAAAAGAATCAGAACTAAGCAGTGGCCGAATTGATTTAATTTGGAATGGCTATACCATTACAGACGAGCGCAAAAAGAAAGTTCTATTCACAAAACCATATTTAAAAAATGCACAGGTTGTTGTAACACTGAAAGATTCCAAACTATCAAAATTAGCTGATTTAAATGGAAAAGTTGTGGGGCTTCAATCATTATCTTCCGCTTCAGATGCTTTAGATGCTAATCCAATTAAATCGAAAATTAAAGAAGTTACCGAGTTTTCTGATAATGTAATGGCATTAAATGATTTAAAGTCTGGCCGTTTAGATGCCGTAGTTATTGATGAAGTGGTAATTGACTATTATATGACGAAAGAAAAAGACAGTTTTAAATTGCTAGATGAATCCCTTGCTCCAGAAGAGTATGGAATCGGCGTGAAAAAAGGAAATGAAGAATTATTAGAGAAGCTTCAAAAAGCACTGGATGAAATGAATGAAGATGGTACTGCTGCTAAGATTTCTGAAAAGTGGTTTGGCGAAAATAAAGTATTAAACTAAAAAATAAGTTTAAATAATTATAGGGCAAAACAGGGGTTCCTAGAGAAGCCCTGTTTTGTTTATTGGAGGAATTTTTTTATGTCTTTAGATTATATCATCTCCATTTCAAAGCCGATGCTAGAAGGGGCGCAGGCGACGATTTTGTTATTTTTGGTTGCCATTATCGTTTCTATTCCATTGGGCTTTGTCATGACACTTGCTGTTAGAAGCAGCATTAAGCCTATTGCTTGGCTTGCTCATACTTATATTTATGTCATGCGTGGAACACCGCTATTATTGCAGTTATTATTTATCTGTTTTGGCTTGCCCATGATTCCTGTTATTGGTGAATATATGGTATTGGATCGTTTTGTTGCAGCTTCATTAGGATTTATTTTAAATTATACGGCTTATTTTGCAGAAATTTTTCGCGGGGGGCTATTGGCAATTGATAAAGGGCAATATGAAGCATCTCAAGTGCTTGGTTTAAATAAATGGCAGACAACTACACGTGTCATACTGCCGCAAATGTTTCGGATTGCACTTCCTGCAGTTGCAAATGAGTCGGTGACATTAGTGAAAGATACGGCGCTTTTGTATGCAGTTGCTGTTCCAGAAATTTTGCATTTTGCCCAAACAGCAGTAAACCGTGATTTTACGATTATTCCGTTTTTTGTAGCGGGGGTTATTTACTTAATCATGACGTTAATATTAACATTGCTATTTAAATGGATGGAACGAAAATTTAAATTTGAATAAAAAGGAAGTGAAAAATATGGCGATTATGGAAATTTCGAACTTAAAAAAATCATACGGCGATTTAGAGGTATTAAAACAAATATCTTTTGATGTGAATAAAAATGATGTAGTTGCAGTAATCGGTCCTTCTGGATCAGGAAAAAGTACCATGCTTAGAAGCCTTGTTCATTTGGAACAAATACAAGGAGGCAGCGTTACAATTTGCGGCGATCACTTAGTGCAAGATGGCGTCTATTCAAAACCAAAAGAGATTAAGCAAATTACTTCTAAAATGGGAATGGTTTTTCAGCATTTTAATCTTTTTCCCCATTTAACGGTAAAACAAAATTTGGAACTTGCGCCCAAAATGGCAAAAAAAGAGTCAACTGCACAGATAGAGGCAAAATCTAAAGAACTTCTAGAGAAAATTGGGCTGGCTGATCGTACCAATGCCTATCCTGCTAATCTTTCTGGCGGACAAAAACAGCGTGTCGCCATTGCACGTGCTTTAATGATGAACCCGGAAATACTTTTGTTTGATGAACCAACATCAGCTCTGGATCCAGAATTGACAGGAGAAGTCCTGAAGGTGATGAAAGACTTGGCCGAAGAGCATATGACGATGATTGTTGTGACACATGAGATGGGATTTGCGAAAGAGGTGGCCAACAGAGTAATTTTTATGGATAATGGGGAAATTGTTGAATCTGCTCATCCAGATGAGTTTTTTAATAACCCACAATTTGATCGGACGAAAGCATTTTTGTACCGTAATTTTAAATGATAGACGGTTGATTAAGCTGTACACAATGAAATGTTATTGTGTGCAGCTTTTTTATTTGCAGTTACTAAGATAGATGGTAGCGAATTTTGTAGAAAAATAGCTATTTGTAAAAAATTGAACCAAAATAACGAAAAAAAGAAGCAAAAGCAATAAAAAAAGACCAACAATAACCAAAAATATAGATGAAAATTAGTTGATGTAAAGATGGATGAACATATAGAAGAAGTATATTCCCGCATATTCCAGACAATAGAGAATCTTAAAGATAAATAGGCAAAAAGGAGGGGAATCAACATGCTATTTGGGATCTCCCTCTCTAAAACATTAAATCAATGCGAGATGTTTTTTCTTTTTTTAAAGGATAAATGCCAAAAGAGTCTGGAATGATTTGTGTCGATCGGTAGAGCAGTTCAGATACAGTGACACATTTATACCCGTTTTTGTATAAAAAGTCCAAAATATTATCTAATGCATGAACTGTTTGACAAGTCTGGGTATATTCACTCCCATGCCAATCATGAAATAGAATGATATTACCTGGCTTTACTCCTTTTGTTACATAGTTGCAAATTTGACCGGCAGGTGGACTTGCCCAATCACGAGGATCTTGATTCCATGACCATAATACAACTTCTTTTTGGTTTTTGATTGCTGTATTAATAATCAAATCATTATAAAAACCGCCTACAGGCCGATAAAGAGACGGCTTAAAACCAGTGAATTTCTGTATGATTTTATCTGTTTCTTCTAATTCTGCTGACAGTTTTTCTGACGTAATATTATGATAAAGATGGTGAAACGTATGATTGGCAATTTCATGTCCTTCTTTTACTTCCCGTTTTAAAATATCAGGAAATCGGATTACTTTATTGCCAGCTACAAAAAAGGTGGCTTTAGCATCATATTTAGCCAATATATCCAGTATTTGAGGAGTGAAAATTGGGTGAGGACCATCATCAAAAGTAAGAGAAACTAATTTTTCTTTTGTATTCACTTCCCAAATAACATGTCCAGTTTTTTCATATGCCTCCCGACTATTAATGAATGCAAATGTATGGACTTGATAAGAGGATAAAAAAATAAATAAAAGAGCTGTAAGAAACCATATTTTTTTCATTAAATGCACTCCTTATTTATTATGAACTTAGTTTATGAAGTCTTTATTCAAAATATTTAAGGAGAATATGTTATGAAAAAATTGGAAGGATTTAGTTGAGCTGTACGAAAATATGGTTCATTATTAAAAAGGTAAAGAGTATAAAAAAGGGGGCAGTCAATGATTAAAGAGGCTTTAATTTTAATTGTTTCATGGATTGCTGTATTATTTTTTATACCCAAACAAAGTAGAAAAACCGCTCAAATCTCATTTTTATTTTGCCAAGCAATTGCATGGATATTTGAATATATACAGGTTTATTTTGGATTTGTGGAATTTCCATTTAGGGAATTTAATTATGCAACCAAAATGAATTTTTCCTTGTATTATATTGTTTATCCAACTGCTGGTGTGTTTTTTATACTTTGGTATCCATTAAAAGCAGGGAAGATAAGAATAATCGCTTATTATTTCATTTTTGGAATGATTGTACCAACTTATTCTTTCTTATTAGAAAAGTACAGCTCACTTGTCCATTTTAGAAGATGATGGTGTAATTGCCTCCATTAAATAAGGAAGCATTTGATACGTATTATAAAACAGGTGACAAATACTCCCCCGGCTTATACATACATCTATAAAAACATCCAACTTTAATGGATGAGTGATAAAATGAAAAGAATATAGAATATACTATACTAAGCTGTTGATGTGACTTTTTGCTAGTTTGCTAGAAAATAAACCGCAAATATTTGGAGGGGATTTTTTGACAAGGGAAATTTGGGAAAAAGACCATGATTATTATAAACTACCGCCATTAAAAACAGAGGATATAAAAAAAGCAGAGCAGCAATTTAAGGTAACGCTTCCTGATTCATATATACATTTATTAAAAGAGCAAAACGGAGGCAGTATTCTCTTTAATGCATTTCCGGCAATTCAAGAGGATTTTTTTATAGAGCCTTATATTGAGGTAGATTATATTTATGGAATTGGCGAAATAAATGGCATTCTTGAAACTGACTATTATTTACAAGAATGGGAAATGCCTAAGGGACTTATTTTGTTTAATGGAGATGGCCATACTTGGCTTGCATTCGATTATCGAAACGTCGCAGCTAACCCGCCAATTATTTACATAGACAATGAGAGTGAACAAATTATCAAGATAGCAGAGGATTTTGAAGAATTTTTAAATGGTTTATATACAGCAGAAGAGGATTATCCTTTAGAAGGAGAAAGAGAATTTAATGAATGGGAATATAGTAAAGAGGAATTTGAAGCATTATTGGAAGAAAATGATGTAGAGAAATTGCATTTTGCCATTAAGGAAATATCGCAAGGAGAGAAGGACGAAAAATGGGTCAGTGATCAACTTCTGAAATTAGCTACTCATTCGGAGGATATAATAAGGAGTGAAGTTGCCAATAGTGTATGGAATTCTTATGTACACACCTTTAATAAGAAAATGATTCAAACATTTATAGATATTTTCCAACAGGATAAAGATGCTGATGTGCGCATGTATGCGGATATGATCATTGAAAAAATAAATTATTCATTTGAAGATTTAACTAATAATCTACATACATATAAATATATGCATCTAATGTTTTCCTTCGGAGAACATTTTTACCAAATTAATCGAGTTTCACAAGGATGGAGTTTACTAAATAATCAAACGGATGCTGTACAAGTGTTCAATACGGTCGATGAGTTGTTGGCACAAGCTACTTTGGACGGAAAGCCATTAAAGGAAATGTGGAGTTATGTAAAAGTAATATAATATAGAAGAGCTAATATTTGGAATAGGTGAATGAAAGAGCAGGTTTATGGACAAAAACAGAGGAATAATGGAACTAATAGGAGAATGTTTAAAGAGATAGAATTTTTTATAATCTCATGCTGCAAAAGTCCTCTTTGCTGGTAAAAGGCTTTGAAATTTATAAAAAAACATTTGACAATCGTGTATCATGTTTTATAATAAACATTAATATCTGCATAACGAAAATTTGTTTTTACATTTTGGAGTATAAGAGTAAAAGCTATGAAGAGAACGAGTAGCATTGAAAGAAACAAACAGCAAGTTGCCGGTTGATGAGAGGCGCATGTGGAGTCAATGTGAATACATCTTGGAGCTGTGCACCGAACTTATAGTAGGCTGCACCGGGTTAGCTGCCGTAATCCAAGCTAAAGTATCGTCTAGTTATTAGACCGTACTTATGGAGGAAAGTCATGCGAGTGGCTTTCAAATAAAGGTGGTAACACGTCAAACGCACGTCCTTTAGGGTTTTCCCTAAAGGACGTTTTTTTGTTTTTACTCTTATAGAGCTTGCAATATTATTTATAATATTCCAAGGAGATGTTACGTATGTTAGTAAAACCTGAAGAACAATTAACCATCATTATGAAAGGCATTCACACATTAGTGGATGAAAAAGAGCTTTTGGATAAACTAAAGCGCTCTTATCAAGAACAAAAGCCACTGACCATTAAATTAGGATTAGACCCGTCAGCACCTGATATTCATTTAGGTCATGCAGCCGTTCTGCGCAAAATTAAACAAATGCAAGATTTAGGACATAAGGCTGTCATTTTAATTGGGGACTTTACAGGTCGTATTGGAGATCCAACTGGAAAAGCCAAGGGACGTGTCGCTTTAAGTGATGAACAGGTAAAGGCAAATGCAAAAACATACTGCGAACAAATTTTTAAAGTGTTAGATCTAGAAAAAACAACCGTTCGCTTTAATAGTGAATGGTTATCCAAACTAACGTTTGAAGATGTTTTAAAATTAGCAGCCACTACATCTGTTGCACGTGTATTAGAACGTGATGATTTTCAAAAACGATACAAAAATCAAGTGCCCATCGGCATCCATGAATTTTTCTATCCCTTAATGCAAGCATATGATTCAGTAGAAATACAAGCAGATATTGAACTCGGTGGAACAGACCAAACATTCAACATTTTAATGGGACGCACACTGCAAAAACATTGGGGACTGGAAAAACAAGTTGCAATATTTATGCCGCTCTTAGAGGGATTAGATGGTGTGGAAAAAATGAGTAAAAGTTTAGGGAATTATATTGGCGTGAGCGAAGCGCCAGAAGTGATGTTTAAGAAAATCATGGAAGTGCCAGACCATTTAATTATTAAATATTTTGAACTTGCCACAGATGAACATCCAAATCAAATACAAATGGTGAAGCAACGTCTTAAAAATGGTGAGAATCCACGTGATATTAAACTAGAGCTAGGAAAAATTATTACAGGTCTTTATCATGGTGAAGACGCTGCAGAAAAAGCGCTGCACTTCTTTGAAATGGCGTTTCAGAAAAAAGAAATTCCTCCTAATATTCCAACAATACTTGTTGAAATAGGAGCAGAATCAATCATGCACATCATTCCAAAACTCGTGGAAATGAACTTAGTGAAAAGTAAAAGCGAATTTATGCGCTTAATTGCTCAAAACGGGATTTCATTTAATCAGGAAAAGCTTGAAAAAGGAGATCTTGATCAAGTAATAATGAATGAAGATGTACTGCAAATTGGAAAGAAACGATTTGTACGTTTTGAAAAATAATTTATTTTTTATCCATCTGCCAATCTTTTTTAGATTGGCAGATGGATAAAGAAGTCATGAATAATAGTTATCTAGCGACAGAGTAATATATTTAGGACTCGTATATTAGTTTTTTTCTTTTACACCAATCCAAATCTCGCTATACACATTTTGCATCTCCGTCAAATCTCCTGTAAATGAGATTTCTGGGACATTTTCTAATTCATAATTGGTAGAAGGCAGCCATTCTGATGCAATTTTTGCCCAAGTATCCTGCATAGTTTGAGGGAATGGACCTTGGGAAGTAAAAATAGCCCAAGTTACTTCTGGCACCTTTACCACATCAAAGCCAGGGAATTCTCTAGTCAATGTTGTAATAGAACCGACGATATGGTCTAAGCTTCCATTTTCTTTATTTCTGCCGCTATCAAAATTATAGGAAGCTTGAACAACGGTTTTTACATCCGTATTTCGAAAGCTTTGCAACTTTTCTTTTTGTTCCTTTGTAATGGACTGGATTAGTTTTATAATCTCAGGATTTTGTCCTTCAAAAATGATTGGAACTCGTTTGCTGATTCCAACTAGTTTAAAAGCTTCTTTTTTTTCTACTCGATAATTCAAATCATTTCCCCCTCTAATGGTAAGCTGGAAGGTCATCTGTGGAAATAGTTTTAAATTTTTTGCTTTTTTTACTTCAGAAGGGTTTATTCCAGACCATTCTTTGAAAGCCCGTGTAAATCCATCTGCTGAATTGTAGCCATATTTAACCGCAATATCAATCACTTTGCTGTTGTCTTTTTGCAAATCTAAACTTGCTTGGGACAGCTTCCGATTACGAATATAAGTATTTAAGGACATCCCAGATAAATAGGAAAATAAACGGCGGAAATGGTATTCGGAAGTTCCAGAAAGTGTTGCTATTTGGAAATAATCTATTTCATTGTCTAGATTATTTTCAATATAGCGTAAAGCAGCATTCATATTTTTTAGCGTATCCATTGGATAACCTCCTCGCAGTTTTTATTGTAAAAAATAATCGAAATATACATTCTACTTATATAAGACGGAAAATGTCGGATTTTCATTTGGTTTGGAAATCAGCATTAATTTTAACATAAAGGGTAAGCTTTAGTGGAGGAAATAATCGTTTATAATTCATTTGTTTTAGCGTATTCGCAAGTAAATGCTGATACATTAAGGCTTGGCAATAAGGAGAAAATTTCTTAGGGTTGTTTCTGAATAAGGTTGGCATATAATGTCATAAAGATGGGGTAGGAAGTACAAGTTGTCTGCTCTGTTAAAATCAGTCAGTAAAATAAATGGAATAATAACAAGCGAAAACTATTTTGTAGGCTGTTGAATTGTATTTTTTTAACATATAATCCTGTTTTCTATTAATAGGAGGGATCATTTTGAAGGGAAACATTATATATATGGGAGGTTTACTTCAAAAGAAGGAAATCCGACAAGAAAAGATAAAAGATATTGGTTTAGTGAAAGATACGGAAAACCAGAAATATTTTCGACCTTCTTGTTTGCCAGCCTTAAATTCGCAAGGCTTTCCATTTTCATTTTTTGACTCCTATTATGAAAAGGATGTTTCCGAAATACATCTGCCTCCAACTATTATAAATTCACCTAAAAATACTGTTTTAAACTATTTTCGTGTTTTGAAGGAGGCTGCATTTTTTTCAGAAGGAAAGGCAGGAGGATGCGGTACAGTAGGCATGGCAACGATACCCTATCCAGTTGCTTATCAATTTTTTGCTGAAGAATATCAAAAAAAAGTCAACTATCATGATTTTTTACACTCCTTTCGAAATATTGGGCATATTAATTTGATTAAATTAAAACAAGTAAATAGTGAATCTAACCCTGCTGATAATTGGCGCTTTTTTCTTGAAGTAGAGACAATTGAAGGAGGGGAAAAGGAGTCTACTAGTTTTTATTATTACTATGGATTTATAACGGTAAAAAAAGAAGTGGATAGGTATAAAATAAGTGATATCGTTTTTAATGGAGAAGACTTTTTATGTGCTGCTTACCATGGGTGGAGTCATGATGCAGAAGCAGTTGTAGACATTCAATATGGCCAGTGGTGCAAGCTGGTGAGAAGAAGGCACCCAACATTTAAACGAGGGTATGTAAAGAATATCTATGTCAATGGCACGGATGGATATGATTACCTTTTTGTTTTTGTTGAATTAACGAATGGAACTGACATTGAAATAGCTCAATATAAAAGAGGAATAAGTGAGTGGCTGCCTATAAAAATTAACCCAGATAAATGTATAGAGTAAAGGGGAACTTAGCCTTTATATAATAAAAGGAATTGCTTAGAGTTTACATTATTTTCATTTTTATGTTCCTGAAGGTGAAAAGAAAAGGATAATGTTAAAGATAGTATAGATTTGTTATGATTTAGGTGAATCAACAAATTTAGGGGAAGATTCTTCTAGAAAAAAAGACAGGTGAAGAAAAATCTATTGTTTTTTTCGCCTATCTTTATTTTTAGGACTAGTTTCATTCGTTCAAATTTAATCGTAAAGGATAGTGATTCTATTGAAAATTAGCAAATATAACACAGAGCATTATATTTGGGGGAGAAATTGTGATGGCTGGCATCTTGTGAAGAACAAAGAGTTAAGTGTCATCCATGAACGTATGCCTGCCAATACTGTTGAAGTTAGGCATTATCATCATCATGCACAGCAATTCTTTTTTGTTCTTTCTGGTACGGCAGTTTTAGAAGTTGATGGAGAAGAAATTGTATTACATTCATTGGAGGGAAAGGAAGTTTCTCCGCATATCCCACATCAAATGGCTAATCGATCAAATGAGGATGTGGAATTTTTGGTTATATCGCAGCCTAATAGCAGAGGAGACAGGTCTTTTGCAGATAAATAGAGAACAGTAGTGAGGTATTTTTTAATTAAAGAGATTCTGCATTTATGTACATAAGCATAAAAAAGATTGGAAGATTAGAAGAGACAAATCGAATCATCTATCCAAGGTGGCTTCGATTTGTCTTGCTGCTAGAATGGTTGGATATGAACCGAAATCTCCATATTTTTTGCCCTGCTGTGATAAAAAAATGAAGAATGGGGCCTCCAAAACAAACGGTCATTAGCGTTCCTATGCCAATTATTAAGAACAATGCGATGATAAATATAAATTCTCAATTTCCCACTGTCAATCCCACTTTTTTAGATAAACCTACCAAAAGGGCAGCGGAAGGGGGGGCCAAGGTCTGATTGTATGGTTAAACAAATGCCCAGTGTTAAGATCATAATACCGAATAGGTAAACGAAAAAGTTTATTTTCTGCATTATTTATTAGATAATTCTTTTACCATCAGCACATGGGGAATGCCATCTTCCATAAAAGCACTTGATGCTCTTTTATAGCCTAACTTTTGATAAAAGCCTTCTGCCTGTATTTGGCCATGTAGTTTTGTTTTTATTAATCCTTTTTCCGCAGCAATTTCCTCTAATGATTGAATAATTACTTTTCCAAGACCAAATTTTCTGTATGGCTCTAAAATGCAAATTCGCTCTAATTTAGCAAATCCATCAACTGCTCTTAAGCGTCCTGTGCCGACTGGATTTTCCTTATGAAATACCAATATGTGTTCACAATCTTCACTTAGGATATCGAATTGATCAAACTCATCTTCTAGTGCTACACCTTGTTCTTTTACAAATACTGTTTTTCGAATGTGAAAAGCTTTGTTTAATTCCTCTTCATTTGTTATTTTTATGGATAAGGTCATTTTTTTCAGTCCTTTTTTAGAATGTAATTAAAATTTTGTATTAATGTTGCATTTACAACAAAATCAACGTAAGATTAATTTATCTTATTTTTATTGTAAATGCAACAAAAAATGGACTAAGGAGTTTTAGAATGAAAGAAATTTTGCGTGAAATGGGTATGATAGCCAGATCCTTAGATTCAATCAGCAATATAGAATTTAAGGAGTATGATTTGACAAAGGGGCAGTATCTGTATCTCGTACGCATATATGAAAACCCAGGAATTATTCAAGAAAAGTTAGCCGAAATGATAAAAGTAGACCGTACAACAGCAGCTCGTGCTATTAAAAAATTAGAGATGCAAGGATTTATTGAAAAAAAAGAAGATGCAGTAAACAAAAAAATAAAAAAATTATTTCCAACAGATAAAGCAAGCACTGTGTATCCAATCTTAAAACGGGAAGGGGATCATTCCGACCGTGTTGCTTTAGCGGGATTTTCCGAAGAAGAAACAGAAATACTTTTTCATCTTCTGCAGCGAGTTAGAAAAAATATTGAAGTGGACTGGGAATATGTCAAAAAAGGCAATAAACGAAATTATTAATAAAAAAATCCTCAAATCGGCTAGTAGGTATTGCTAATTTTTCTAAGAAATATAATGATGTACATATAAAAAGAAGACCCCGTCATAATTGCGCAAAAAATGACAGGATGAAATAGAGAAAAAGTTTTAATGTATAGATAGGTAAGGGAGGGATGAAAATTAGTGAGTTGGATAGAAGATTTACAGTGTTCGATTGATTTTATCCGGCAGTAACGGCAGTAAAACCCCCACTGATTGAAGTTTCACTTTATCGGAAAAAAATCTTGATCAACCATTGGATGTCGATCGAATTGCAAAAGAAGCAAATGTTTCTCCGTTTCATTTTCAGCGGTCTTTTTCTCTTTTCACTGATATTTTGGTAGGAGAATATATCAGAAGAAGATTATCATTAGCTGGTCAAGAATTGCTGACAAAATAATCGACCTTTTTTGGAAGTATGGATATGACACACCAGAATCTTTTTCAAAAGCTTATCGAAAACAGCATGGCATCACACCAAGTGAAACAAAAAAAGGAATAGGGAAATTAACGATCTATAATCCATTTGTCATTCATATTAACTGAAGGGAAGAGAAGCGATGAATGTAATGATTAATGAAAAAAATAGTTTTCAAGTGATTGGCATAAAAAGATCTTATTCTTATAAAAATGATGAAAATATGAAAGGGATTCCTAAGTTTTGGGAAGAAGTGAATCAAAATGGGCAGGCGGATTTATTGTCTAGCTTCAATAATGGGGAAGTAGAAGGACTTCTTGGCGTTTGTGTGGATGATTCTTCAAATGAAAAGATGGATTATTGGATTGGCGTTAACGGAGAAGCGACAGAAGAGGATGATTATCAACTATTGGAAGTTCCAGCTGGAAAGTGGGCGATTTTTGCCGTACATGGTCCGATGCCACATAGCATGCAGAAAGTATGGAAACAAATCTATTCGGAATGGCTGCCAACAAGCAGGTATCAAATCAGCGGAAATGTTTCGTTAGAAGTATACCAGGATGGCAATCCTTTTAGTGCTGATTATTATTCAGAAATTTGGATTTCAATTGGGGAGAAGAATGGATTGTAGCGTTTTATAAAGGGAGCTAGGAGTTTGGCTCATTCTTTGGACGTTGACCATTATGCAAGGACTGTTCTGTTTGCTTCCTTCCTATATTAATATATATGCATCAGATACAATCAATTAATATTGCGATGATAAGAAAGGCTGTCGAGAGTTCGACAGCCTTTTGTTTATGCCATATCTGCAGCAGCAGACATAAAATGCTTTTGAAGTGGTTCAACATGCACGCTGTAAGCAATGATTTTCTTTTTGTATTGTTTGACAATATCAATATGATCATTGTATTTGTGCATCACTATTTTGATGTTCTGTTTGCCTCTTTTCGCATCAATAACGATTGGTGTTCCGTCGTTTTCTGGATTTAGATAAACATGTTCGTTATAGCCGCGATAGATTGTATATTTCTCCAGCACAGTAGCTTCGTTAAAAGCACGAATTACCTGCATTTTTTCTTCTCTTTCTAGCTGGTTTCCGTTGATGCTAATTATGACATCTTCTTCACGAAGTTTTGCATGCATTTCAAATTTGCGGATTAGCCAATTTACCGTACCAGTTGGCAGACAGGTCATTAATACTTTCACTATACAGACAGCAAATATAGAAAGAAAAACAGCCCATGTCATACTTCATCATCTCCGTTATAATCAAAATCAATATTTTTACAATACTTATATTAACATAGGGAAAATAGGTTGAAAAGCTATTTGCAATACCGCTAATTTAACCAATACCATTGTCAAAAAAACAATGGATTTGTTCTTAATTAAGAAGGAAATTTATATGTTTTGTCGAATGACTAGGTTAATAGTAATGATAGGTGAAATACTAAAATAGTATAAAGGAAGCGCTTGAATAAGAATACATCACTAGACAGTAAGGTGGAGGTAACTTATGAAAAAACTATTAATAGCTGGCTGTGTTTTGTTGCTTGCGGCATGTACTCCAAAAGAATACTCCTTAAATATTCGTGCCGGACAAGAGCAGATACAAGAAGAAAACTTTGCTGCTGCATTAACCTCTTTTGAAAAAGCACAAAATGAGAAAAAAACAGAAGAAGTAAAAGTATTTATTAAAGCGGTGCATTTATTGAATGAAAGCGCAGAAGCATTGCAGGGAGGAGAGTTTGATCAAAGCATACAAAAAGCCAAAAAAGTTCAAGCGATAAATAGCAAAGAGGAAATAAAAAATACAATCGATAAGCAAGCAGAGCAGTTGATTTCAGAAAGTCAGATCCTGTCTAGTCAGCAGAAAGCAATGGAACAAGGAATTGCTCAGGGGAAAAAAATGTTGGAAAAACAGCAATTTGGGAAAGCTTATGATATTTTTGAAAAAGTGAATCAAGATAGAGCGGCGGATAATCAAACAATTGCAGCTTTAAGCAAAAAATTAGCTGATTTAATGGATAAAACCACAGCCGCTAAAAAAGCGTATGAGAAAAAGCTCGCAAAAGAAAAAGCAGAAAAACAAAAACAAGAGGCACTGCGTTTGGCAGCGGAAAAACGAGCGCAAGAAGAAGCAATTCGTTTAGCTGAAGAACAGAAACAAAAACAACAAGCGGCTGAGCGTTTAGCCGCAGCACAGGAAGAGAAAAAAGAAGAAGAGTCAACAACAGTGGTACCACAACCAAAGCAAATAGCCGAAACCAGCTCGATAGAAGTCCAACAAACAGAACAAAAAACAGCAAGTTCCAGTACTGTACAGCAAAAGAAAACTTCAGCACCGCAAGAACCAAAACAAGAGACAGACACCAAACAGACAGAAGAAAAGCAAACAACAGAATTGACGAGCAGCGAAGCAGTACAATTAGTTAAAAATTATTTGAATTTAAATAATGAAAAAATGCATGTAGAATATGACCATATGGACGGGGACAATTATATTATTCATGTATTTGAGGTGGTCATTGATGATCCCAAAACAAATGTAGGCCATACAGCAACATATGGATGGTATGGAGTAAATAAAAAGACAAAGGAGATATATAATGCATTTAATTAGCAGATAAATATAGACAAGGGGAGAGAAGAGAGAGATGAATGAGTGCAAAAGTTTAGAAGAAGTAAGAGTAAATATCGATAAATTAGATGATCAAATAGTAGGGTTAATTAGTGAAAGAAGCCAATACGTTAAACAAGCTGCGAAGTTTAAACAAGATGAACATGAAGTGGAAGCACCGCAACGGGTAGAAGCAGTAATTGAAAAAGTGCGACATCTAGCAGGCCAAAATAAAGTAGACCCTTCTATCATCGAGCAAGTTTATCGAACGATGATTGCTTGTTTTATCCGTTATGAATTAGAAGAGCATGCAGGGATAAAGAAAAAAATAGAGGAAGAATGTTAGCCCTTGTTTTATTAGACAAGGGTTTTTTATTGTGAGGTTAAGTTTTTTGTTGTTTTTCCTCACACTTGTCTCTTTATTATTAATTCTATACAATAATAACCGTACATAAAAAATAAATAGAGGAGTACATACATAATGAAAAAATCCCTTTTATTCGGTTTGCTTATGTTAGTATCGCTTGTTTTGCTTGCGGCATGTGGAAACAAAGAGGAAGAAAAAAACAGTTCTTCTAATGCTGATTACGCAGACAAAATTAAAGAAAATCCAATGGTGACCATTACGATGAATGATGGAAAAAAAATCGAAATAGAGCTGTATCCAAAGGTAGCTCCAAATACAGTAAGCAATTTTGTTTCTTTAGTAAAGAGAGGTTTTTATGATGGTTTGACGTTTCATCGTGTGATTCCTGATTTTATGATTCAAGGAGGAGATCCAAACGGAGATGGAACAGGGGATCCTGGCTATGGCATAAAAGGAGAATTTAGCTCGAATGGCTTTGATAATGATTTAAAACATGAAAGAGGCGTTATCAGTATGGCAAGATCAAATGACCCTGACTCAGCTGGATCACAATTTTTTATTATGGTCGCAGATCAGGCAAGTTTGGACGGAGAATATGCAGCATTCGGAAAAGTAATCAGTGGCATGGACACAGTAGATACGATCGTAAACGTGGGAAGAGACGAAAATGATAAACCATTAGAAGATGTAACCATGAAAAAAGTAACAGTCGATACAAAAGGGGAAGAATACCCAGAACCTGAAATAAATAAATAATCGCTAAGTAAAAAGTTTTCTTTCTGCAGAAAAAAATGGTATGATAAAAGCTGATTTTGAAAAAGGAGTTGTTTAATATGGCAGAAAAAGGTTACATATTAATGCAAAATGGCGAAAAAATTGAATTTGAATTATATCCAAATGAAGCACCAGGAACGGTTGCAAACTTTGAAAAATTAATCAAAGAAGGATTCTACAATGGATTAACATTCCACCGCGTGATTCCTGGTTTTGTAAGTCAAGGAGGATGTCCTAACGGAACTGGAACAGGCGGTCCTGGTTACACAATCAACTGTGAAACACAAGGAAATCCTCATACACATGTAGAAGGTTCTCTTTCTATGGCACATGCAGGACGCAACACTGGAGGAAGCCAATTCTTTATCGTTCATGATCCACAGCCACATTTAAATGGAGTACATACTGTATTCGGAAAAGTAACTTCAGGCATGGACGCTGTAAAAGCAATGAGAAACGGCGATGTAATGGAGAAAGTAGAAATCACTGAATAATAGTAAATCAACAGGACGGCTTTTAGAAGCTGTTCTGTTTTTTATTTTTTTAATATAATTTTACGCATCCAATATGGTTAATAACCAAATTTAGTTGTGCATAAGTAATTTTGCTTATACATAACTAAACTCCAATGGAAAAATGTATCGATGTACTCATTTTTCGTCCTTTTTCGACAAGATTATATAAAAATATATGCCATAATAGGAATGATATGGATGATTTGTATCTGGACAGTCCATACATAATTTTTGTAAATATTAGTAAATAATTAATAAAAAATATTAATCAATTATGGAATCAGAAAAAAGGAGTAGATTCATGGGAACAGCAATCGGTATTGATTTAGGCACTAGCAATTCAGCTGCAGCAATTTATCGAAAAGGAAAAGTGGAAACGATTCCTATTGATGGCAGGAAAATTATTCCGTCTGTTATTTCTTTTAAGGAAAATGGCAGTGTGCTTGTCGGCAATACAGCAAAGTCAAGACTTTATATTGATCCATTAAATAGTATTGCCTCATCCAAACGCTATATGGGGGATCCTGACAAAATATATGAAATTCGAAATAATATGTTAACACCAGTTGATGCTGCAAAAGAAATTCTTCAAAAGATTAAAAGAGAAGCAAGCAAATACTTGGGCGAAGAAGTGACAGAAGCGGTTATTACAATTCCTGCCTATTTTACAAGCGAACAAAGAGAAGCGACAAAAAAAGCAGGGGAACAAGCGGGGTTAAAGGTGCTGCGCCTATTGCCTGAGCCAACAGCAGCTGCTATAGCATACGGTCTTGATAAAGAACGAAATCAAACAATTATGGTGTATGACCTTGGCGGTGGTACATTTGATGTGTCTATTTTAAAAGTAGAAGGTAATTCTTTTAAAGTAGTCGCAGTAGATGGAGATGCGATGCTTGGAGGAGATGACTTTGATGATGAAATTGTTCAGTATGTACTTGGGAAAATTCAACAGACAAATGGGGTTAGTGCACTGAAGCAAGGTTCCCATTCTCTTCAGCGTTTAAAGGAAGCAGCAGAGGAAGCAAAAAAGGAACTATCTGAAAGCGATATAACAGATATTACAATTCCTGATATATTTGGAGTACATATAGATGAAGAATTATCGATTGATACATTTAATGAAAGAATTCAACCGCTGTTAGAACGAACAATTGAAAAAATTCAAGAAGTTTTAAAAGCTGCAGAACTATCGAAAAGAGATATTAGCCGTGTCATTTTAGTAGGCGGTTCTTCGAGGATGAGAGCAGTGCAGGAAATTGTTACACAGCAAATCAAAAAACCTTTTATTGCAGATAATGTCGATGAAATTGTAGCACAAGGCGCAGCGATTATGGCAGCCAATTTATCTGCACCTGATCTTGATACAGCGCCGGTTCCGATTGAAGTGGAAAATGTTACGGCTCATTCTTTAGGAATAGCGATGTATTTGGATGATGTCTATTCAGTTGTCCATCTTATTAAGAGAAATAGTGCAGTTCCTGTTATTGGAGCAACTATTGGTTCTACAATGGAACCATATCAAAAAGCAGTCAGGCTAAAAGTTTACCGTACAGAATCCACGGAACCGAATGATAAAGATATATTAGGAGAATTGCTTTTAGAGGTAACTCCAAAGCAGGATCCTGTAGCTGTAGTGGCAATTTTTGAGTTGAATGAAGACGGCATATTAGTTTTATCAAGTGCTGAAATTCCAACTTCTTCCCCTCTTGTTAAGGAGTATGCAGAAACGGATCAAATCAACTATGCAAAACTTGCAAGCATGATTGAAAACAGTCAAATCAAATTAAAAAATGTAACGATCGATACAAATAAATAATCGGAGGAAACAACATGGCTATAATAGAGAAAAACAGTCCATATATATTAGGAATTGATTTAGGAACATCCAATTCAGCAGTTTCCATTTATCGTAAAGGGAAGCCTCATATGATAAAACTTGGGAAGGAAACAACAATTCCTTCGGTGGTCAGTTTTCGAACAGAAGAAGATATTCAAGTTGGAGATGCAGCAAAACGTCGAATTCTAATTGACCCAGAAAATACGATTTCTTTTATTAAAAGGGAAATGGGTAGCGATTGGAAGCGTGATTTTTACGGAGTATCATATCGTCCAGAAGATATTTCAGCAGAAATTCTTTCTAAATTAAAAGAATATGTAGCTAGCCAAGAAGAATTTGATTTAAAAGGGACACCAACTTATGCGGTGATTTGTGTGCCAGCAAATTTTGATGACAATAAGAAGCGTGCAACAAAAGAAGCAGCTGAGCTTGCAGGATTGAATGTAACCTATTTATTAGAAGAGCCCGTTGCAGCTGCTATCGCATATGGAATGGAAGTTGGCCGAAATCAAACAATTATGGTCTATGATCTTGGCGGAGGTACATTTGATGTGTCTATCCTTAAAGTGGACAGCACATCCGAAGATTCCCCAGCAACATTTACCATTTTGGCGAAAGAAGGAAATCCTGCTCTTGGAGGATATGATATAGATCAAGCGATCATGAAGCTTGTTGGAGACGATTTTAAAGAAAAAAGTAAACTCGATTTATTTGATCTAGAAGCTGACCAAGGAATATCTGTGACTGAATTGCTAGAAGCACAGCAGAAACTGCAGGAAGCATGTGAACAAACGAAAAAAGAATTGTCGGAAATGGAATTTGCCGCAATAGAAATTCCTAATTTGATTAAAGATGAATTTGGAACGATATATAATATTGATTTTGAATTAACAAGAGCGGATTTTGAGAAGGCAATTGAATCATTGATTGAACAAACAATTGATACAATGAAAAAAGCCTTAGAGAATGCAATGCTGGGGGCAAAAGATATTTCACGAGTAATACTAGTTGGCGGTTCTTCGCGAATCCCTCTTGTCAGCAAAAAAATCAAAGAGCTTTTGAATAAAGAACCTTATTCGAATATTGATCCTGATACAATTGTTGCCCAAGGAGCTGCTATCTACGGTGCGAGTATCGGGGTGCCGACAGACAAAATGAATGTAACAAATGAAACAGCCGAAGAAGATAAGCCGGAAAGTAAAATTGAAATGAATAATATTGTTACACACTATCTTGGCATTGAAATCAGAGGTGGCCGTTTTAATAGAATCATTGAAAAGGGATTGAAATTAACAGATGAACAGCCAATTGTATCATGCGAAAAAGTATACAGCACTCCGGAGGATGATATGACGGAGATGCGTATATCTGTATTCCAAAGTGCAGAACATGTAGACTACGTAAGTGATGAACAATGTGTTTGCATCGGAGAGTTTTTTCTAACTGGCATTCCAGCAGCTCCAAAAGGAACTCATAGAATTCATGTCAACTTTGAAGTGAATCTTCAAAACGAAGTAATCGTAACAGCAAGTCTTCAAGGAGATGAAGGAGTATCGAATCAACTTACAATTCAAAGGGATTAGGAGCCGGAAGCATGAATCATAAAGAAGAATTATTAAGCAAGTTTAACGAAAGTCAAGGGAATTATCAGGAGAAAAGAAGCTGTATGGATGATTGGAAAGAAGATTTCAAAAAGCTAGAGACAGAGATTCAAAACTTAATAGCATCATTCCATAAACACTATGAGAGCTCTGAATTGACAGAGGATTTTTCTTCCGATATAAGAGGGAAATTGGAAAATCGAAGAGAAGGCATACGTCTATCTGTGAAAAGTGCAAGCAGACTTTTAAAGAAATTAGCTCCGGAAAAACCATTAACAGATGTGGAGAAAGAATTTATTGCAAATGAAAAATTGGCTAAAGAGATTTTAGCTGCTCGAGAGTTCTCGCCAATAAAAGAAGCGGCAGAAGAGCAGAATGAGTTTGTCCAAGGAGAAATAGAAAACGAAATTTCTGCTGCTATTAGCGAAACAGGAGCAATTAATAAAGAAAACACCGTCAGTCAGAAAAAGCAAAATGAAAAGAATTCCGTTGTAGAAGAAGTTTCAGAAGGAAACAAAAGTGATTTGACAATTATTCAAGACGCCATTCAAATTAATGATGGTATTTTAATAGAACTAAAAGAGCATCTGCAAAGCGCGGAAAATAGATTTTTCAAGTTTATTGAAAAAGGAGTTGCTCCAGTCTTAGACGGTCTCTATAGCGGAAAAGCATATGCATTGGATTTAATAGAACAGTTGGAAAAAAACAACAATGAAGAACTTAATCAAACAAAGCAATGGCTTACTATTTACGATACCTTAATGAATGAAATTGAGGAGCTTTTTGCACGTTTTTCTATTAAACTATATGCTCCAGAAAGAGGTTCATTTTTTGATGAAAATAAACAAGAACCAATCGGTGTGATTGAGGCAGCCGATTTAGAGGATGAACAAATAAAAGAAGTTGTTCGCTATGGGCTTCATTTTGAAAAAGAGATGACAAATGAATCTTCTTATCTACTGCGCCCAGCACAAGTAATCGTAGTGAAGAATAAGAAAGTGGAAGTTAAAGAGTCATGCGAGGGAAATGAACAATGAGAATAGATAATGAGAAAAAACCTGTACTTGGAATTGACTTAGGAACAACGTATTCTGCTATTTCCAGATGGACAGAAAAAGGTCCGAAAGTCTATCAAAATCCTCGAAGGGAATATACATGGGCGTCGGTTGTTTATTACGATGAACGTCAGGAAAAACCATTGGTAGGAAATCTAGCATTAAAAAGGGCATTAATTGATCCAGAAAATGCAGTCATTGGCGTAAAGCGAATGATGGATGATAAAAACCAAAAAATTTCCTTGGGCAATCAAGTATTTAGTCCTATTGATATTTCTGCCATGATTTTACGAGATGTGTATGAATATGCGGAAAAAACAACACCTGGATTTGATCCTGCTGGTGTTGTTGTAACAGTTCCTTATTATTTTACTGCTGTACAAAATACAAATACATCTGAAGCAGCGAGACTTGCTGGTTTGAATGTCCTTGGCATTATTCAAGAACCAGTCGCAGCAGCACTTGCATATGGAATTCATGAGGAAGAAACGCTGAATGATGAAATTATTATGGTATTTGATTTAGGCGGAGGGACATTTGATTTAACTGTTTTCCGATTTACAAACAGAGCAGATAAATTGACGTTTGAAGTGCTTGCAACAGGCGGTGATGATAGACTTGGAGGACTTGACTTTGATCAAAGTTTAGCTGAATTAATTAAGAAAAAAGCAAATTTGAAATTAGCTGGACAATCTGAAACTGATCAATTAAAAGCAGAATCTGCATTATTAGAATCTGCAAAAGAGGCAAAGGAAATTTTATCTTTTGAAGAAACAACAGATATTATTAAGCCAAATATTCTTCCAGGACAGCATATTGAAATTGAGATTGAACGGGAAGAGTTCGAAGAGTGCATTGAACATTATTTTGCGAAAATGGATGCCATTATAGATAATGTTATCGAAAAAGCTTCATTGTCCCGAGAGGATATTGGCCGTGTCATTAAAGTTGGCGGTTCGAGTCGCATTCCAAAAATAGATGAGCTGCTTACACAAAAATTAGGAAGCAATAAGACTTTTGGAAATATTGATCCTGATCTTTGTGTAGCACAAGGCGCAAGTATTTATGCAGCATATCTCGATGAGCGGATTGAATGGTCAAAAGAAATTGAAATTAAAACAGCTACTGCACATGCTTTAGGAGTTGGATTAGGAAATGGAAGAGTAAGTGTGCTGATTCCAGGAAATCGCCGCACTCCATGCGAAGAAACCCGTATTTTTACGACAGATTCAAATGATTGCGAAGAATTGGATATTGACCTTTATCAAGGTTCTTCAAAATTTATAAAAAATAATAAAAAAATTGGTACCATTCATGTGCCAGGCTTAGTAAAGCGTCCTGCTGGAGAATTAGATATCAAAATTACATTTCGCATTAATCAGCAACAGTCGGTATCTGTCACCATTGTTCAAAAAGACAGCAACATAAGAAAAGTAGAGAATGTAAAGCTCACTTAGTTACAAGTGCACTATGCTTGATATAAAAAGGGGCAAATCCTCATCTCGGATTTTTAATAATCTAGAGGTGGGGATATTGCTGCCTGCGCTGTTTGAGAATTGGCAGGAAGGAATTTCTAGAAAAATAGAAGAGTGAGGTGAGCATATTGAATATAGAAGGTTTTAGCATAAAAGAAGAACTATATTCAAATACTTTAGGCCTTAAAGTATACAAAGCACAAGACGAAAGCGGTAATCCCGTTCAAATCCGCTTAGCAGATTACAGCAATAATGCTTCTGGAAGGACCATCGATAATTGGTATGAAGTATATGAACAATACCAGTCAACCATTACAAATTATAAATATTTGCCTCAAGTTTCAAAAATTACTATGATAGATGATTCGAAAGTTTATACAATTCTAAATTACGAAGAAGGTGATATGCTAAAAAATTCTGGATTGATTACTATTCTTCAAATCTCTCAGTTAATTGATGCAGTTCGGCATCTTCACCGCAAAAAAATAGCCCATGGATCTATCCATGCTGAGAATATTTGGTTAACACCTAAAGGCAATATTGTATTATATGGTGCTGGAGAGCTAAAAGCATTAAGCAAGACTCCAAATGATAAATTATCCTTTGATATCAAAAGTTTAACAGAAATTATTAAAACCTTTTCATCTGTAAATGAAGAAATAATGGATAAATTGGAGATTGAAAACCCAACTACTATTGAAGAATTGGAAACGATTCTTTTAGAAGCCAAGGAGCCGGCACCGCAAGACCAGGAAAAAAGGAAAGGTTCATTGGCGGAAAAAGACGTTCAAGTGCAAACAAATAGAGAAGTGCTACCACCTGATATTGCATATGAAAAAGAGAAGCAACGAAATGATTCTTCCCAGGAAAAAAAGCACGATAAACCGAAAGGAAATAATGAAACTTCTCAAAGTAGTGCAGTGGAAAATGAACAAAAGACGACAGAACAGAACGAGCGGCGTACAAGAGCTTCATCAACCAAAAAAACAGCTTGGTTTAAAAATATTATTGTGGGAGCAGCAGCTGTTATTGTTTTAGGGTACGGCATCAATCAATTTATGGGTTCTGAGGAAGAGGAGCATCAGACTGCACCAGATGAAGAAACATCTGCGGTTCAAACGGTAGCAGAAAAAGAGTCGACAGAAGAAAAAGAAGAGCCTGCAAAAGAGAAGGATGTCCAGCAAGTAAATGCTGAAGAAGAATTACAAGAGGAGCAAGAGGAACCTGCTGTTACATATACGGATGATGAGGTAGAGAGATTTATCAGTAAATATGTAGGAGCTAGTGTTGCCGCACTGAATGAAAAAGATTTTTCTCGCGTAGATCAGTTACTTGATCCTAATGGCAAAAGCTACAATGAACAGCGTGACTATATTGACTATATTGCTAAAAAAAACATAACAGAAAATTTATTAAGCTTTAAGGCAACAGATATACTCACAGTAAACCAATCTTCTTATAAAGTAACCACACAGGAAGAATATGAGATTTCTTATGATGACGGTTCTAAAAAACAAAAAGAGTTTAATAGTTCCTATATTATTAATATAGGGGAAGATGGGCAGTTAGTTGTGAATGAACTGCTATACACGCAAGAATTGTCTTCAGAAACAATCCAAGAGGCAGATGCTGAAGAGACAAACGAAGTATACGAAGACGATTTTTCTGATGAAGAATATGATAATAGTTACTTATATGAAGATAATATGGAGTCAGGAAATGAAACAGATGACACTGGCGCCATTGAAAGCATGGTGAGACTGCATTATGGCAGCATCAGCAATAATGATTTTACAATTGCTTATGACTTATTTTCTTCTTCTAGAAAAAAGAAAATGTCAAAAGAAGGTTGGGAAGATGGACTAAAGCAAAATATATATGATGAAATAACGAATATCCAAGTAGAGCAAACAGATGAAAATAAAGGAAAAGTCTATATTGAAATGACTTCCTATGATGATAATACAGATGGGACGACATTGGTTCAAGATTGGTCAGGGTATTGGAATCTTGTTAAAGAAAACGGAAGATGGGTGCTTGATGAACCAAATCTTTCAAAAGTAGACTCGAGGGTAGAAGAACAATGAGGAAATCAAGGTCAAAACAGCGTTCCATAAATCCCTTTCCGCTACTAATAGCTGTTGTTCTTGCAGTCATTTCATTAAGCCTTATCTTCTATCTACTATTTGGGTCATCTCAAGCAAAAGAGGAAAAAGAGGAAAGTACTGATACCTCTCTTGAAAAAAACAGCCATGAAAATGCAGAGAATAAAAAGGAAGTGGCATCAGCGAAAGAAGTACAATCGGTTAGCAAAGAACAGCAAAAGAGCGAAGCAACTCTTGGAGCGGAAGATAAGAATACTACCTTTTTTGATGAAAATACTACCATAGAAGAAAAAGTAACTAACTTAGTGGCAAAGATGACACTGCAAGAAAAAATTGGCCAATTAATGGTGGTAGGTTTTCAAAGCAACCAACCTGATGAGCATATTAAAACAATGATAAACGACTATAAAGTAGGCGGAGTCATTTTATTTGATCGTAATATGATAAATCCAGAACAAGTTGCTTCACTAAATAATCAATTGCAGAATCTTGCGATGAAAAACGAAAAACAGATTCCATTGACAATCAGCATTGATCAGGAAGGTGGGCAAATTGTCCGCATGAGGGAACAAGTTTCCACTATTCCTTCTCAGCAAAGTCTAGGACAAAAAAATAATCCAAAAGCAGTATATGATACTGCTTATCATACAGGTACAGAACTCAGTGCGATGGGGTTTAATGTGAATTTTGCACCTGTTTTGGATTTATCGGATACAGATAGCCGCTCTTTTGGCACAGATCCGGAAAAAGTAAATACTCTTGGCAGCCAAGTAGTCACAGGATTAATGGATTCAGGAATGGTTGCAACGTTAAAGCACTTTCCAGGGAATGGGAGAAGCAATGTGGATCCACATATTGAAACTTCCTCTGTTGAAGCGAATAAATTAGATTTAGAAACAAAAGATATTTACCCATTTAAAAAAATGATTGAAAATGTGGACAATAATCGCTTTTATATAATGGTTACACATATTAAGTATCCAACGTATGACAAAGTAAATCCAGCAAGCATTTCCCCCATTATTATTCAAGATTTACTTAGGAAAGAACTTGGATTTAAAGGAATTGTTGTTACGGACGATTTAGAAATGGGAGCTGTCAACAAATATTTCACATACGAAGATCTTGGTTATAACGCAATAAAAGCGGGAGCAGATATGCTATTAGTCTGTCATACATTTGAAAATCAACAGAGAGTTTTCAATGGAATAATAAAAGCAGTTGAATCGAAAAAGCTATCAGAAGAACGAATTGATGAATCAGTAAAAAGAATTTTAACAAATAAACTTACAGTAATAAAAAATACACAAGTTGATCCAGTAAAAGCAGAAGCGATTATAGGGAAATAAAGCAGGGGGCTTTTAGGATAAGTAGTTCAGATAACGTGGAGAAACAATAGAATTAGTATTCAGAATCGAGTATGAATTTATACTCGGTTTTTTATTGATGTATAAAGGTTCTCCCTGTTTTTATTATCAAATTAGCAAGTGAAATAGCATGCAATTAAAAGGATTTAAACATCATTGTCATTTCGGTGTTTAGGATGCGATTAGGATTGATATGTGAAATGACAAAAAACAAAGCAGTAGGTAATTTATGTTAAAATATAATAGAAGCAAAAAGATGGAATTAAAAGTTTTTTTGAGAGGGAGAGATATGAAGGTATTAGCTTGGGGATTGATGTTCTTTTACTTACTTATTACAGTATTTTGGATAGCAAATTCTCCGCACTTATTCTCATTGGGGGGTGTAATTTTATGGTTGACTTCAATTGTATTAGGGTTTATCACTTATAAACAACTAAAAGAGCCAAAACTTATAAAGAAACTTCTATTGTATTCAAGTTCTTTTATGGTGTTTTTGGTTATAGTAACGGGTTTGATATACTTGGCAGTAACTTCTATGCTGTAGCTGAAATACAACTAACACGGGATTAAATGAAATAAGTGTAATATAAAGACAAACTCAAACTCATAAGCTCTGAGTTTGAGTTTGTAAATTAACCAGTCAATACTAATGTTAATTAGCTTGTTATTTTAGGTTTCCCTACAATAAAAGAACTAATTACTTTAGAAGCCCTCTTGTTTATTTTAAAAATAAATTTTACGCATCCAAATGAATATTAAATCTAAAACAACTATTATATATTAAAAAATATCTTTAAAGAAAAATAACAACATAAAGCTTTTATTTATAAAGGGAATATAATCATGGCAGTATACAAAAATGGTATAATAATGGAAAAAAACAAAGTGGGGAATAAAGGATTGAATAATATTTTATCCGTTACACAAACCGAATTATATGAATTTCTATTAAATATTGCACCAGTTCGTCCTGTATTCATATGGGGAGCCCCAGGGATCGGCAAATCTTCGATAGTAGAAAATTTTTCTCATGAAGTGGGGATGGACTGCGTTTCTTTAT
Organism: Niallia nealsonii; assembly: GCF_002835805.1. Lineage (GTDB taxonomy): Bacteria > Bacillota > Bacilli > Bacillales > Cytobacillaceae > Niallia > Niallia nealsonii. Next base: position 101,714 of record NZ_PISE01000031.1, read on the forward strand.
TAGGAAGTCAGCTGGCACCAGAAGATATAATAGGTGTTCCTAAAATAGAAAATGGATATAGTGTGTTTTGTCCACCTAAACAAATTGCAAGAACAAAACCATATGTGCTGTTTTTGGATGAACTGAATGCATGTTCTCAAGAAGTGCAAAAGGCATTTTATAGTTTAATACACGATAAAAGAATTGGAGAGTATCATTTGCCAAAAGGGTCTATTGTTATTGGAGCTGGAAATCGGGCTCAAGACAGCGCTATTGTAAAACCAATGTCTTCTGCATTAATTAATCGCATGGTGCATGTACAATTAAGAGCCTCCCATAAAGATTGGCTGCAGTGGGCTTATGAAAAGGAAATCCATCCATATGTTATAGAGTACATTCAGCTTAGGCCAGATCATTTATGGAGTGAGCCTCCAAAAATGGAAGAACCATTTTCCACCCCTCGTTCTTGGCATATTTTAAGTGACTGTATGTATGAGTACGGAGAAAATATAACAGAACAACAGCTAGAAGTGCTGACATTTTCCTGCTTGTCTCCACACACAGCTGTACAGTTTCGTGCATTTATGAAACAAGTAAGCAATCGATATGCCATTGCAAAAATTATATCGGGCGAATTAAAATGGCCAGAGAAACTAGAAGAAAGAGATGTATTATACTTTTTGGCACAGTCTTTTCGCGCACAATTAATCAAAGAACTGCCCATTGAAAAGGACGCTGTTTCAACAAATCAGCGGCAGTTAGCCATCCGAGCAAAGGAATTAATCAAAGAACTTTCATCGATTAGTTTAGAAATGGCTCAAATGGTGATGTCTGAAGGCAAAGGAGAATCTATTCCTTCTTGGTTTATGATGGAGGTTATCCGCGATCTTCCAAGATTGGTTGGAAAAAGAGATGGAAAGTTATGAGCAAAAAAAAGATAAATTCACAAGATGGAAAAAACAAAAAGCTAATAGAACAAGGAGCAAAACTAGTTAATTCTTTTCCATTGTTTATGCCGATTTTTGAGGCAGTTGATATAGATTTTCTTGAAATGGAGAAGGAAGAGTGGGCCTATGTAGAAAGTAGCGGGAACATTTTTTTAAATAGTAATAAAAAAGCTGCTCCAGATGAATGGTCCTATATTATTGCCCATTGTTTATTGCATTTGGCACTAAATCATCCCCAAAAAGAGTCGATGAAAAATCAAGAATATTGGAATGTTGCATGTGATGTGTATATAACTAGTTTTCTTGCGCAATTAAAATTTGGCAAAGCGCCGCAGCCGTTTGCCAATCCAATCTATGAGAATATAAAATCGGAAAAGTCTTTATATGAAAAGCTTTTAGCAGAAGAATTTCCGGATTATTTAAAGGGATATAGCACAATGCCCGGTAAAAGGGATATGTTTTATAATGGGGAGCTTGACTATTATTGGAGAAGCAATGTAACATATGAGCAATTATTTCAAGAAGGATTAACTAACGCGGTAAAAGCGGCAGTAAGCGTGGCAGGTGGACATACTGCCAATATAGCTGGTGAAGGAAGAAAAACATCTGCTATATTAGCAAAGGAATGGTTTTTAAGCAGTTATCCGTTATTGGGAGCTTTAGCCAGTACATTTGACATAATAGAAGACCCGCAAATTTGTATAAGGGAGCAAGTTTCGATTGCAGCCATTTCTATGGAGACAAAAGAAATCTATATAAATGCTGCTGCCAATTTGACGGATGAAGAAATGAAATTTGTGATGGCACATGAATTGCTCCATGCAGGGTTAAGTCATTCAAAAAGAAGGAGAGGGAGAGATCCTTATCTTTGGAATGTAGCATGTGATTTTGTTATAAACGGCTGGCTGATTGACATGCAAATTGGAGATATGCCAGCTATAGGGGGACTTTATGACCCAGAATTAAAAGGACTGTCCGCTGAATCCATTTACGACCGAATGGTAGTCGACATGCGTTTATATAGAAAATTAAGGACATTCCGCGGGATTTCAAGTGTGGATATAATAGATAGAACTGAAGCTGATTTTTGGGATCATTCGAAAGGAATGGACTTAGATGCATTTTATCGGCGAGCATTGCGAGAAGGATTAACCTATCACTTTTCCCAAGATAGGGGCTATTTGCCCGAAGGATTAGTAGAAGAAATCAAAAGTCTCTCGCAACCGCCGATTCCATGGGATGTGGAGCTTTCGAGATGGTTTGATCGATTATTCCAGCCGATTGAAAAAATAAGAACTTACCAGAGGCCAAGCAGAAGACAAGGTTCTACACCTAATATAGCAAGGCCTAGATGGATTAATAGAAGTGATGAAGAAGATGGGAGAACCTTTGCTGTTGTGATTGATACTTCCGGCAGTATGGACCGGGGGCTTCTCGGAAAAGCTTTAGGCACCATTGCAAGCTACGCAATTGCAAAAGATGTCGAGCGTGTGCGAGTCATATACTGTGATGCATTCTACTATGATGCAGGATACCTAGCACCAGAAGCATTAATGGATAAGGTGAAAGTGAAAGGAAGGGGTGGCACCATTTTGCAGCCAGCCATCTCTTTTTTAAGAAATACAGAAGACTTTCCTAAAAAAGGACCTATCCTTATTATTACAGACGGTGAAATTGACAGGCTGTCTGTGCCAGGAACTCATGCTTTTGTTTTGCCAGAAGGAGCAAGACTTCCATTTATAGCAAAAGGAGAAGTTTTTCGAATGAAGTAGTTTAAACAGAGAATATCAACTGCTTTTGCAAATCAAAAAAATAAGAGGAGAGTGTCCTAAAAGTTGGTGCTTTTGGAACACTCTTTTTAATTTGGATTAACATGACTAAAATTATAATTAATTTTACGCATCCAATACAAATTAATAATTATATATTAAAATAAAACAATAAATAAAATAAATTTTTTTCTAAAAGATTTCTAAATCATTTAAAATATCTTGTTTTATAAACAACTCCATATAATGCAAAAAAAAATAAAAAAATGAAACTTTTTGTCTATCTATATCACTCTAATTAATGAAAAGAAGGGAGGGAAACAAAATGAAACATGATATATACACATTAAAAAAAGCAATTCATGGAGACGTTGAAGCCTTTGAGGAACTGCTTTTTGCAGAAGAAAAAATGCTCTATTATAAAGCACTTTCTTATATTGGCAATAAAGAAGATGCAATGGATGCTATTCAAGAAACTTCCTGCAATGCATTTCTTTCTATTGGTCAATTAAAAAATCCAGAGTTTTTTTCCACTTGGTTATTTAGAATTCTTATACGTGAATGTTATAGGCTACTTAAAAGGCGAGATCAAGTCATTCCATATGAAGAAAGTGATCTGTTAAAAAAATTAGATAGCAAACAGGATATAGAAATAGATTCTTTTTATTTAAGCGAGGCACTATCTAAACTTAATGCTTCTTATCAAACAGCTATTCTTTTATTTTATTATCATGATCTTTCTATTCAGGAGATTTCAGAGATTATGGAAAAGCCGCTGGGAACAGTAAAAACTTATTTGCGCAGGGCAAAGAAAACATTAAAAACTGATTTAGAAAGGAGTTATAAAATAAATGCAAAAATCACCTGATCATTTAAATGATTTTCCAAAAGAAGAAGTTCGTTCCGCTATACGCGCAGGCATTCTCCAGGCGGAAGCGCAGCAGAATGTCTACATAAATAATAAGCATCGTAATCGAAAAAACATTAGAAAACGAAACATAGTCTATACATTAGCTGGTCTGGCTGCTGCTTTTGGTATATTGGTTGGCTCTTCTTATCATTCGCCAGCACTAGCAAGCAGCTTATCTCAGATTCCTATTATCGGTTCTGTATTTGGAGATTCTAATGTAGTTGGTTTAAAACAAGCGCAAAAAAATGGGCTGACGAACAAAATTGGCGAAACACAAACAATCAATGGAATATCTGTTACGATTGAAGAAATATTATATGATCAAAATGCCATTACAGTTGGTTATAAAATAGAAGCAGAAAAAGAATTGGGAGAAAACTATTTTGGCTCTGGTGCAAATTTTACTATTAATAAAACATATTCACCTGTAGGTTCGGGTGGATATGGAGAAAATATTCAATTGTCAACGGTTCGGACTGCCATTCAAGAGTTAACAGTAACAAAGGATTTGCCAAATGCATTTGAACTAGGAATAGTATTACATGGAGACAAGGGGGAAACCTGGTATTTCTCTGCTCCGATTAAGAAAATTACAGACATTAAGAAAATTCCTATTCAGCATTCCCAAAAAGCAAGCGGAATTAATCTTACTGTAACGGAAATTACTTTAAGCAAAACGGGGGTGGGCTTATCTTTTGAGAGTTCGGAAAAAGGAACAGATTTTGAAAAAAATCGCGCAAGTTTTATAGAATTTAAGTTAGTCGATCAAAATGGAAAAGAAGTGAAAAGTTATTCTGGCGGAGGAATGGGACAAATTATAAAAAATAACATAGTTTTTACAAGCACCAAAAAGTTTGATCCTATTGATTCAGACATAAAAGAACTAACCATTATTCCTTATTTGGCCCTTCCTGAGAACGGTGGAGGGATAGAATGGGGTGAAAATGGAGAATCTAATGAACTGGAGTTTAAAAGAGATTCTTTACAGTCAGTTGACTTTAAATCGTTTAAAGTGAAGATTCCAGAAGAAAACTAAAAGAGAGTGTATATAAAAAGGTATTGGGCAAAACAAAAAATTAGTCCTAAATAGATTAGTTCTCAGCCGTCGAGATTTTCTCGACGGCTATTATTTTATCTATTTATCTAATAGATTAAGTTAAAAGGAATAACGGCAGTAAAATAAAAATGCTGAGATCCTTTTTTTCAACTAATTTAAAAGTGTCTTTTTTAAAATTTTGTGGACTTTCAACATACTTTGATGGAATAAAAACTTAATAACGCATTAACCAAATAGTGCATTCATTCCCTGATATCCAAAATATAGGCCAAATAAAATTAATGATACTCCCGAAATAATGGAGATAGTGATTAGACTTTTTATATGGAGCAACTTCCGGAAGCCTGAAGTGAGTGCAGCCACAAAAATATCCCAACAAGTTAGGCCTAGAAAAATCATGCTACTATAAATTAATAGGGATTCGGTACCATTCGTTTGAGCGGTTTTTGCTAAGACAGATCCATAAATGCCTAACCAAAACAAAATGGATAGTGGACTGGTAATAGACATGATGAATCCTGTAAGAAAGCACCTAAATAAGGATTCTTTATTTCGAGTATAAGCAAGGTTAATCGTATTTGCATTTTTAATGCTTTCGAATCCGGAATAGATAAGAACAAAGCCGCCAAATAGCCAAAGAAAAATCTGAACGATAGGAATTCCAAGAAATTGAACCATCCCTAAATAAACCATTAACATAAAGATACCATCTGCAATCATGGATCCAGCCCCTACAACCCACGCATGCCAAAACCCATTCTTTATCCCTTTATCCAATCGGGCAGAATTTACTGGACCAATTGGAGCTGCCAAAGTAAATCCCAAAATTATATAACTGACCAGAATTCCTATACTCAAAGTACCACTCCATCCTGCTTAATGTAACAACTTGTACATTTTATGAAAAATATATTCATTCATGCTAATAAATGAAATGTTTTCAGAATCCTTTGTGTAGAGAGGATACCATACTCTCTATATCTTTGTAGAATCAATAATGAGCTTTAATATTTCTAGTTCAAAATTAGAGAAAACAATGAAGCTTAAGTGTGGGGAAACAGCCTGTAAATACGTGATTAACTTAACTAACCATAAAAGCTTTCACTGATGGAAGTTTCATTTTTTGCTCCGTCCGTTTATTTCTAGAAATAGGCTAAAACACAGTGGCAAATGAAAAAGCGGATTCATATGGTAAACATAGTTAAAAATCTACAAAAAGAAAAGAAACCATTAATTATTGGTTAAATGGGGGTATTTCATTTTTATGAAGAACGCAGTTTTTGTACCAAATGTATATCAACCTAAATTAGATTTAATCCAAATAGAAATCGCAATAAAAAATATAAAAGATAATTTTGAAAGAGAGTTATCAGAAAGTCTAAACTTAACAAGGGTATCAGCTCCTATTCTTTTAAAATCTGGAACTGGAATAAACGATAACCTTAATGGAGTGGAACGCATTGTTTCCTTTGATGCTTTAGACTTAAGTAGCTCTACAATTGAAGTTGTTCAATCATTAGCAAAATGGAAAAGAGTGGCTCTTTCTAGGTATGGATTCACACCTGGTGAAGGACTTTACACAGATATGAGGGCAATTAGGAGAGATGAAGAATTAAGCAATCTGCATTCCATGTATGTAGATCAATGGGATTGGGAGAAAGTAATTACTTATAAACAACGAAACCTAAAGACACTAAAGAATGAAGTACAGAAGATATTTCAAGCCATTAAGTCTACTGAAAATTACCTGTATAAATCGTATCCATCGCTTGTACCTGTTCTTCCAAAAGACATTCACTTTATTACTACTCAAGAGCTAGAATACAAATATCCGAACTTAACACCAAAAGAAAGGGAAAATGAAATTGCACAAGAGCTGGGTGCCGTGTTTATTATGCAAGTTGGCGGCAAGCTCCATTCTGGTGAAAAACATGATGGGCGATCCCCTGATTATGATGATTGGTCTCTAAATGGAGATATCATTTTGTGGTATCCACTATTAGAAAGAGCGATGGAAATTTCTTCTATGGGAATTAGAGTCGACGAAAAAACACTTTTAAAACAATTAAAACTTTCTAATGCAGAAAGTCGAATTAAAATGGATTTTCACCAATCCATTTTAAAGGGAGAACTTCCTTATACAATTGGTGGAGGCATCGGGCAATCACGATTATGCATGTTCTTCTTAAAGAAAGCTCATATTGGTGAAGTTCAAGCGTCTGTATGGAATGATCGAATAATTGAGGAGTGTAAAAAAGGGAATATTACGTTATTATAAGAGACTATTATTGCAAATTTCTATTATTAAAAAGTCGTAAAAGCCGGTTCCATTTAAAACGGAGTCGGCTTTCTTTCATTATTATTGTTTTTCTCTATTTTTGTGGTAATGCACCATTTGAATTTTCCGCATCATCTTCCTCACTATCATTTTGAGTTTTTGTCCATACTTTATTCATAATGAAGGTAACAGCACCTATAAGAGCAATTAACAGCAAGCTGACAAAAAAACCAAACCGAATACTTTTCTCAAATATCACACCACTTACAGCAGCTATTAGTAATAAAAGACCAATTACTGATAGAACAATATCTCCCGTTTTGATTTTAAGTATTTTCACAGCAGAAATAATAATAAATCCCCAATTATACATTTGCAGTATTCCAGCTGCTGTAGTAATATATCCATAAATTTTGCCTGGGAGCAATAGTGCTGTAATAATGGAGCCTAAGAGTCCAATTATTGCAAGCCCTAAAGACGGGAGTGGAAGATCTTTAAGCTTTTTGATTTTTTTTCCAAAAAGTGCTGGTGCATCTCCGTCTTTCGACAATGTTACAAGTAAATTCGTTACTGCAAATAAAGAAGCAGTCATGGTTGAAAATCCTGCTATAATGATTGCTCCATTAAATACATGCGGAAAAAAGGCCAGTTTATAGGCTGACATAGCCGTGACGAAAGGACTTTCCTTTTGATTAATGGAATGATAGGAAACCATACTGATAACAAGAATAATGGAAATAACGTATATTACAGTCAATACAATGAGCATAACCTTACCAGATTTTGGTGCATCATCTTTCTTTTTTAGCTGCATGGAAAGAAGGCCGATTGTCTCAATGCCTCCATAAGCATAAAAGGCATAAATTAATGACGACCAAAAGGGTTGAAATCCTTCAGGAAATATCTTATTTACAGTCATTGGTATTCCAGGCTGATCGCTGCTTCCGCCGTGTATCCATCCAATTAATCCGGAAACAGCAAGAATAATAAACATGATAATTGCTGCAGTTTTTGTCACTGCAAGGATATTTTCTATCCTATCAAAGCCTTTTGTTCCTAATAATACGACAATAATGGCTAAAACCGCATATCCTGATGCAAAAACCCATAAAGCAATCTTTGGAAACCAAAAACGAGATAGGATGGATAACGCGGTTAACTGACTTCCCATAATTAATATTTTGGAGCTCCAATAATTCCAGCCGCAGCTGAAACCAGCCCATCGTCCATAAGCTTTACTAGCGTAGTAGCAGAATGAGCCTTCTTGGGGATCTGCGGTTGTCATTTTTGCGAGAAAATGAAAAACAATATAGGTGCCAATTGCAGCCAGTATAAAGGAGAATACCATGGAAGGTCCTGTGATTTTAATCCCAATTCCTGAACCAAGAAAATATCCTGTACCAATTGTACAGCCAATTCCTATTAAGGATAATTGCCACCATAATAAATGACCCTGTTTTTCTCCCTTTGACGAATTCTTCTCTACATCTGAACTGCATGTGAAAAAGTCCATTATCTCCCTCCATTCATCAAATATTATTATTAAATGTGTATTTAGTATGTGTAATTTCTCAACGTATAAAACGGAATATATTTCAATGTAAACAAGAGTGGAATTAATTTAAATAAATCGGAAATTATAATGAAAGTATGAAATAAGTAGGAGGTAATGAAATGACAGTTTTTGTCTACCAAACTTTTATAATAAAACAGGATAAATTTAAAGAAGCAATAGATAATTTAAATGAAATCAAAATGTTTTGCAAAGAAAATTATGGCCAACAAATCGAAATATTAACACCTATAACAGGGGAAGATCATACTTATGCGATGCTTTCTACATATGAGGGACTAGCTGAAATGGAATTGCAGGGCAAGAAGATGTTTGAAGAAGAAGAATATCAAAAGATTATTGGTAAGTTTTTTCTTGAAAATATTGTTCAAGGAAGCATGTATACCAAAATTTACCGTTCTATGAAAGAGAAAAGTCGGAAAAAAGATGAAGAAAAGTAATAGATAATTTATAAGGAAGATGGACAAACTTTTTAAGGGGGTGCTTCACAGAAAGGCGGCACTGTAAATGAATAAATTTTCTTATAATATAAGGAGGGCAACAATGGGCATTTTAAGTGGAAATCCTAAAGAAGAGCCATTACATTACGGAGAAGCTTTTGATTTATGGACTTCAATACTAGTAGGGAATAGTATGATTGCAGGATATCAGACGATGATAAATCATGCAGGGGATGAAGATTTAAAAAAGTTATTATTGGAAGCAATAGATACTTGTCAGCAGGAAAAAAAACAAATAGAAGAAATATTAAAAGCAAACGGAATTGGTTTGCCTCCAGCTTCGCCAGAGCCTCCGGAAGCATGTTTAGAGGATATTCCAGTAGGAGCTAGAGTTCCTGATCCAGCTATTTCGGCTACACTTTCTGCAGATATTGCTGCAGGATTAGTGGCATGCAGTCAAGTAATAGGCAAATCAATTAGGGAAGATGTAGCCATGATGTATGGACAATTCCATAACCAAAAAGCCGCACTTGGTGCAAAAGTACTTCGTTTAAATAAAGAAAAGGGCTGGCTCATACCTCCGCCATTACACCTTAAAAAGCATGGCGATTGTTAAGGGAAAAGAGTTTTGTTTTTTATAAAATATAAGTACTGAATTGTATACAAGGTAAAGCTCTTTGGGAGTGTTATAATTCCAATCATTAATCTATAAGTCACAGCAAAAAGTTTTTGGGAAATATAGGTTTTCTTTAAATAGACATAAACGGAATTATTCATACAGAAATAAAAAGTAAAGTATCCAACCCCCTTTTTCCTTATTTTCTGGATTGCCAGTTATAAGGAAAGAGGGGATTCATTTTCTGTTAAAAAACGTAATATTTATACATTCCAAATCTTATTTCTATTACTATGAAAGAAAGAGTGAAAACCTACGACTTCATAAAAAAGCACTAAGAAAAAATTTCTTTAGAGTTTCATATTCTCAAATAGTTAGCACTTTTTTATAGATTTAAATGCAAGAGATTTAGAAGCAGTAAGCTGTATTCCCGCGTCTATTTATGGGGTAAGACCGGTTCGGAGTTACCTTTCTTCTTTATTACTTTTCTTCTCAAAATAAATTATTAACCAGACAAGTTTTTAGAGAAACTTTTTTTATTATAAAATATGTCGCGATTGTTATAGGAGAGACATAAGGCTTCTTTTTGCTGAAGTGATATTAATAGGCTACTTTGCCAGTTGTTTAAACGTCATAACAGCAAATGCCAAAATCGTGATGGCAAGAAAAAGGTATGCAGCACCTTCAAAGCCTCTAACAACAAATAAACCGATGCTAATGAGCAGAATAGAGCCAATTGCGCCAATATACGCAGGGATTTTTATAATAGAAGAATTGCTGGTGAATTTTTTCTTTAACATAATGGTTATGCCTAAAATGAATATTCCTATAACACATCCTAAACCTAGCGGCACAAATAATAACATATAAATTTCCTCCCTTTTTAGTTGAGTATTCCGAAAACGCCATCATAAATATTTTAACAATATTATCCATAAAAAAGAAGGTTTTTATAAAGATTCCTGCAAAAGGAAAAAGGTTGTCGTGTGTAATTTTACCGGAAAATAACTATTTCAAAAAGTTGATGCAAATAATTAAAAATAGAAGCAATGAAGCTATTTTTTGGCATAGTAAAAATCCCAATCTTTTTGCCGCAAATAGAAAGATTGGGATTTGATTTTGTTTAGGCTCCTAATGTTTTTATCTCCTCATCAAGAGAAGAAGCAGCTTGTTTTTTTGATTTAACTTGCAAAGTCATCAGCATTAATGTGACTAAAATAAATAATAAGGCTACAAATGCAATATTATACGTATGGGTTATATCCTTTACTGCGCCAACAAATATCGGAATAAAACCGCTTAGCATGTAGCCGCCAAATTGAATCATTGCTGTCCATTGGCTGGCTTCTTTTGGTGTAGATGTTGCATCCAAAGGAAGAATCATGGTTATTGGAAATAATCCGCCAGAACCTATTCCTATCAAGGCAGCACTGATGAGTGGGGGAATATTTCCAATCATCAATAAGGTAATTCCAACAAAAGAAAACAAAGCGCATAACATCATCCAAGGTTTTCGATTTGAACGATTATTAATTAACATGGGAATGATAAAGCTGGCAATCATTTGGGTAATGGAAAAAACAGTAACTGCTGTTGCCGCATATGTGGCACTATATCCGATTTCCTGCACTTTTGGAGCCAACCATGTTGCAAGAGAATAGTAGATGCCAGATTGCAGGCCAAAAATAATGGTAAGCAGCCAAACATATCGATTTCCCCAAGGCAATCGGCTTTTTTTCATGATTGATTTTTCTTCCGTCATTGTCCGCTGATGAGCTGTTTTAATAATTGGCACCCAAACAATGAAGCCAATGACAGCAAATAATGCCCAGATTGCTAAAGCATTGTTCCAAGAATTGTGGAATGCATGCATAACAGGCACAACGAATCCCGCACTTAACGATGCGCCAATTCCCATTCCAGCTGAATATACACCGATCATAGAAGAGGAAGAGGCAGGAAAATTTTTTTTGATGTATCCAGAGATAAGTGGTCCTGCGATAGCAATCCCAATTCCAGTAAATACAGCGGTCAATAATAAAAGCAAAGGAATAGATGCAACAAGGCGCAGAGCTGTTGCAGCACCAATTAATAGAATAGATAATGCAATTGTTAACTCTAGTCCAAAGCGTTCACTTAGTTTTCCGGCAACAGGAGCAAAAATCCCCATGCAAAAAACAGGAAGAGAAGTAAGCAGACTAACAGAAATGCTAGACATCTGCAAGTCTGTCTTAATATTTTCTAAAACTGGAGAAATGGATGTGATGGAAGCCCGCAAGTTCATGGATATCATAAACAAAGCAAAAATACTCCAAATAATATACATCTTTTTTGGTTGGTCCATTATAAAAAGCTCCTTTTTTGAACATATAAATACTTATTTGATATACTATAATTAACTCATTTGCATACTATAATATACTTTTTGGGTGAAAGCAATAGGAAAGAGGGGAGATATGAAGGAGGAAAATCTAGAATTATATAGTCAGGTTGGAATGAATCTCAAAGAAATTCGCAGAAATAGAAAAATTAGTCTAGAAGAATTGGCGGAGAAAAGCAATGTCAGTAAATTAACCTTAGGCAAGATAGAAAGAGGAGAAGCAAATCCAACACTTAATATTCTTTGGAAAATATGCAGAGCATTAAATATTCAGCTGGCCTCACTGCTTACTTTTGAAGAAAAAACAGAAGTATATCGATTTTGTTCTAATCCCCACTTCAATGGACCAAATAATGATTGGTTTGTTGACCCTTTATTTAAGACGTTAGGCACGATGGAATGGTATAGAGCTTGCATAGAGGCAAATAGTGAGTATAGCGAGTTTCATTTAGCTGGTTCTGAGGAAACAGTGCTTGTATTAAATGGTCAATTAGAAATGAAGGTAGGCGAAAATTATCATTTATTGCACCAGTGGGATATTATTAAATTTAAAGGAGACGAATTGCACACCTATATAAACCGTTCTGATGAAAAAGTGTATTTAATGCTGTCGCTCACCTATCAGGCTGCAAATTAAAAATAAAACTCGTTTATGCTAAAAAAGGACCAAAAAGGGTAGGAAATATATATTTCTCTATTTGGTCTTTTTAAAGATATAAAATTGCAACAAAAATTAATTTTACGCATCCAATATATTTAATAAATATTAAAACTTTTCTCTATAGAAAAAAATGTTGGGGAACCTTGAAAAACAACAGTTTATTTATTGAAAAACAATAAATAAACTGTTGTTTTTATTTTATACATAAAAAATTGAGGTGATTGTATGAATCAAAGCACAACGAGTATTCTAAAAGTGATTATTTTGATGATTGGAATACTGGTGTTTGCACTATGCATTTTTTTCTTGCCATTTTTAGCAAAAGAAGCTGCGATGGCGAATCCTGATTATAAACATTTAAAAATCCCTGTGCTGTTAGGGATATATGGAACGGTAGTCCCTTTTTTCACAGCTCTTTATCAAACCTTTAAGATTTTGCACTTTATTGAAAAGAAAAATGCTTTTTCCTCATTCGCTGTAACTGCATTGGGATATATAAGAAATAGTGCCGTCATTATTGTGATTCTGTATCTAATTGGAGTTATTTTCCTTTCATTTCAACATGCAATGCATCCTGGATTAGCCATTATTGCTGGAGTTGTTATTTTTTCCACTCTAATGATTGCATTGTTTGCAGCACTTTTGCAGGAATTATTATAAAAGTAATGAACAAGGAGCAGACATCATTGGATATATTGACCATAAACATGATGTAACTTTAGAATTTTGGTGCATTAAGGGAGGCGAAGTGGCTGAAATTAGATTGGATGATGCAAGTGTTAAATAAAAAATACTAATGAGATAGAGGATTTTTTGTTTTTTGTCTATTTTTCTTTAAGTGAAACCAGATGATTTTTTTCCTTGTCAAAAGCAGTTTGTTCGCCATTGTCCTTTTCTTTTGCTACTATGAAACAAAGTGATCATTAAAAAGAGAGGTTTTTATTATGGCATTCTTTGATAAAGTAGTTGTTGTGACAGGGGCAAGCAATGGCATTGGAAAAGGAATTGTGAAAGCCTATTTAGAAAAAGGAGCGAAAGTGGTTCTTGCTGATATTGATGAGGCTGCAGGAAAAGCATTTATAGAAGAGTTAGAAAATGCAGATCAAGCGATTTTTGTTAAAACAGATGTAAGAAAAGAAGCAGATATTCTCGCTTTATTAAAAAAAACCGTAGATATATATGGCCAAATTGATATTCTTATAAATAATGCCGGCAAGGGGCTTTTTAAGTCTGTATATGATGTTACCATTGAAGAATGGGATGATGTTTTAAATACGAATTTGCGCAGTGCTTTTCTCTGCTCCCGGGAAGCGGCGAAATATATGAGAGAAACAAAGGGCGGGGCAATTGTCAATATTTCATCTACACGCGCCTATATGTCTGAAGCAAATACGGAAAGCTACAGCGCAAGCAAAGGAGGTATTATGGCCATTACTCATGCACTTGCCAATAGTTTAGCAGGAGACCATATTACCGTAAACAGCATTTCCCCTGGCTGGATTGAAACAAAACATTATGAGGAATTAAGAGAAATAGACCATGAGCAGCATTTATCCAAACGGGTTGGAAAACCAGAAGATATTGCCAGAGCCTGCTTGTTTTTAACAAACAAAGAAAATGATTTTATCACAGGCACAAACCTTACCGTTGATGGAGGCATGACGGTAAAGATGATTTATGAAGAATAATAAAATAACAAAAGGCGCTGATTATGTTAAAACCAGCGCCTTTTGTTATTTACCTTGAGATATATGCAAAATTTCAAAAATGCGACCAATCTCTTGATGATTTTGTGGAACTTCTTCGAAAAAATAAAGCTTACTATATTGCCATTTATCTGGATTATAGATGCATGTTTCACCAAGAAGGGCATAGTTAGTTTCTAGTGGCTCTTGCTGTTTGCTGAATGTTTGTAACGTATGCTTTTCCGTAATGGTACCTGTTACTTCCAGCAGATAATTGCTTTTAAAAAAATCCTTAGTAAAGTCAATGTAAAGCGGTATCCCTATATGAATTTGCTGCCATCCAAATGATTTTAAGATATTATCGTAATAGCCATCAAAAAGAAAAGCATTCATGCCGATATGAGAATTCCATATATAGAAGGGGGCATAGGAATTATAGAGATTATTATGTTTATTTTTTTCTGTCATTAAATAGGCTTTACATATCAGATCTTGAAATCCGTCTGTTTGAACGCCATTCTCAGCAACTCTTTTTCTAATAATCTCCATGTTATAATCACTTGGCAACATTACCTTATATTGCATGCCTATCATTTAAATCCCTCATTTCTACTTGATAGATATAACATACTCTCCATTTAGATTTTTGTATAATAACTATGATGAATAGTTATTATCATTTAAAATGATACCAAGAGGTGAAAAAATGGAAATAAATGATTTAAAGATATTCCTGAAAATAGCAGAATTAAAATCTATCTCAAAGGCCGCAGAAGCATTAGGATATGTGCAGCCAAATATTACAGGTCGACTGAAAATACTAGAGGAGGAATTAAATACGCCTCTTTTTAGACGCACCAACAAAGGAGTAATTTTGCTTCCAGCTGGGGAATTATTAGTAGAGTATGCAACTAAAATAATGATAACGATAGAAGAAGCCAAATTAAAGATAAAAGATCAAAGTCCAATACTAAGAGTTGGAGCCACTCAAACAATAAGTAACATTTATCTTTCACCATTGCTAATTACAGCTAATTCAAACTTTTCTTTATATATGCGGACTTCTGAAGAAATGCATTCCTTATTAAAAATGAATCAAACAGATATTGTTCTCATCAATAAAAAATGGCACGATACGAGTATAGAAAATATATATTCCTTTTATGAAAAAATAGGATGGCTTGGATCAAAAGACATCCATTTTGATACTTGCAAAATCATACTAATCAATCAAAATAAAACATGTCCATATAGATCAGCAACATTAGAATTCCTTGAAACATATAAAATAAATAAACAAATTTTTGAAATAGAGTCATTAGATGTTATCCTCGCAATGGTCGAATCAGGAAAAGGTATGGCTGTTCTCCCCGTAGAATTTTGCACAAATCATATCATTGAATATAAACAGTTTGAGTCTTTTTTCAATAAGGTCGAAATAAATATATATGCAGCAAAAAACAATCCATCTGCCCGTATAAAAGCATTTTTAAAGGTTTTTATAGAACATATGGATAACAGGGTGCTGCAATAATATATAATTTTTATCCTTGATAAAAGAAAGTCTATGAAAACATTCACGAAAAACTCCTGTCTTTTCCAAAAGAGTCAGGAGTTTTTCGTGACAAAAGAATTATTTTTTATTAAAAGAAGCTAAATTATATTTTCTTAAAAGCTTTCCGAAAAGTTGCTGTTCCTCCTCTGGCCATTCTTTTAACACTTCTTTTATTGCTGAAAATCTGAGTTTTTGGTGATCGGCAAATTCTTTCCTGCCTAAATCCGTAATCTGCAGGGAATACGCTCTTTTGTCCACTAAGTCAGGAATTCTTATTACATAACCTTTTTGCTCTAGTGCAGCGGTTTGTCTGCTTATAGTAGAAATATCTAAACGCGATTCCTCGGCAAGCGTTTTTACACCGGCAGGTCCTTGTGAAAGAATGCGGTGGAGCAAGAGATAAGCGGAACGATCAAGATGGCCTATTTTCCTGTTTGCAGAAGTAACACGCCGAATGAGTACCGACAATTCAATATCAATCATTTCTACAGATAGATCATTCATATCTTTTTCCTCACTTTTTATGTTCATATATTTATTTATCTTACCATAAGGCTGTAATGCATCAAAACAAGAGACCTCCCACAATGTTCACTGTATTGACAGAATGAAAAATAGTTGTATAATACAATCATATAGTTTCATCATACAACTTTATTTAAATACACATAAAGGTGGTGATAATATGCAAGCATACGAAATGATGATTTCAGAAGTTTATAAAGTAAAAGAAGATGATACAGTTCGAACTGTTATTGAAAAGTTTATTGAACATCAAATCAGCGGACTGCCTGTCGTTAATGACAAAAATGAAATAATAGGTTTTATCAGTGATGGAGATATACTGCGTTACATCGGCAAACATGAAGATTGGATTGTTGACTCTTTCTACTATGCGTTTTCCATAAAAGGCGATAATGAAGGATTTGAGAAAAGACAGGAGCGATTGTTAAACTTAAATGTTTTAGCCATTGCGCAAAAAAAGGTGATTTCTGTTTCTGCTCAGGAAGAAGTGGAAAATATCGCAGCCCTATTAGGGAAAAAACGCATTAAAAAGCTACCAGTTGAACAAAATGGGGTGCTAGTCGGTGTCATTAGCCGGGGAGATGTCATTAGATATACCTTTAAAGAACTGCTTTAACATTATAAAAATATAACCAAAGGAGAATGATATATGTCATCATCTACACAAACGACAGATTCTATATCCTCGCAAAATAATCTTTTAACGAAAGAAAAAAGCAGCTTTTTCAGTCAGCCAAAAGCAGTATGGGCTGTTTTTTTTGCCTGTATTATTGCCTTTATGGGACTCGGTCTTGTTGATCCCATTTTAGTAGCTATTTCTAAGCAGCTTAATGCCACCCCAAGCCAAGTAACCCTTCTTTTCACTAGTTACAATGGAGTAATGGCAGTGGCAATGCTGATTACTGGCATGATTTCTTCAAGACTGGGCATCAAATGGACACTTTTGACTGGTATTGTGATTATCGCTATTTTCGCAGGTCTTGGTGGACTTTCGAATAATATTTGGGCCCTTGTTGGATTTCGTGGAGGCTGGGGGCTAGGCAATGCATTGTTTGTCGCAACAGCCTTGGCAGCTATTGTTTCTCTTTCTACAAGCGGTACCGCAAAAGCAATTATTCTCTATGAAGCAGCCATTGGTCTTGGCATTTCAGTAGGTCCATTGCTTGGAGGCTGGCTTGGAGGAATGTCATGGAGAGGACCATTTTTTGGTGTGTCTTGTTTAATGGTCATTGCATTTATTGGACTAATTACCTTAATGCCAAACACAAAAAACAAACAAAAAGGCGTACAAGTGAAAATTTCCATTAAGGATCCATTTCTGGCTTTAAAGCACCGTTCCTTATTAATTTTTGGGGTAGGAGCAGCTCTATACAATTTTGGATTTTTTACACTGCTCGCTTATGCTCCGTTTGTGATGGGGCTTGATGAACATGGAATCGGTTTTGTATTCCTTGGATGGGGAGTATTGCTTGCCGTCACCTCTGTTTTCACTGCACCAATTCTGCAAAGATGGATGGGAACCATTAAAGCAATGTGCCTTATGTTAACTTTATTTGCGCTTGTATTACTTGCAATGGGAATTTGGACTTCCACACAATGGGTCGTCATTGCTGCCGTTATTATTGCTGGAGCTTTATTGGGGAATAATAATACACTCATTACGACAGCTGTCATGAATTCTGCACCAGTCGAAAGAGCAACAGCTTCTGCTGCCTACAGCTTCCTTCGTTTCATCGGCGGTGCATTAGCGCCATATTTTGCAGGGAAACTGGCAGAATGGTTTAATCAAAGTGTTCCATTTTATGTAGGAGCTGCATTTGTGCTATTATCCGTTATCTTTATTGCATGCAACCACAAGCATGTAAAACATGTGGATGAAGCTTATGCGAGTCATTGATTCATAACGAATAATCTGATAAAAATGAAGTGCACCCTGATTATTAGACATAGTCTAATAATCAGGGTGCTTTTTTTATTAAAAAGGAGAGAAGACAAAATTTTAAGTTTTATGAAAATCTTTATGATGATTAGTATGAAAGTCAAAAACTATTACTTTAAAAAGAAGCTCTCAGGTTTCCTCCAAAATGGTCGACAAATAAAAGAGCATTTCAAAAGAAAAACCATACAACCCCCACCTATTGCAAAAATTGTAATCAACGGCATACTTTTAATTTTACTAGTATTTACTTTCTTGTATAATAGTCTCAATATTGAATAAAAGGAGAGGTGCCATATATGGCTAGAAACATTGAAAAAGATAAACAAATGAGGTGGGAACGAAAGCAGCATATCTTGGAATGTGCATTACATGCCATTGCAAAAAAAGGAGTAGGTTCCGTTGAGATTAAAGATATCGCTCGAGAATCTAAAATCAGTGTAGGAAGTGTTTATACTTACTTTAAATCAAAAGATGATGTATTAAAAGAAGTAGTAAGAAAAGGACAGGAGGAATACCGTATTTTCACAAAAAACATTGCTGAAAATTCTGATATGAATTCTTTGGACAAATTACGAGAGATATGCACAATTTGGCTAGATTTAAAAAGCAACTGGGCATATACCATTTTGCTTCAAAGCGTACGCAGCAATGAAACCGTGCATGGTGAACTAAGAGATACAGTAACAAAGCGCTTTACACGTAACCTAGAACCAATTTCGGCTATTATACGTGAAGGGCAGGCTAATGGAACTATAAAAGATGGTGCTCCATTGGAACTTGCTTTTTATTTTGTAAGTCTCATCCAAGGATTAACACTCCAGCGGGTACCTGGTTATGAAATTCCTGTTAATATTGATGTAGAAGGAATTATTCAACTTTTCGCACAAAAAACTTACTGATTTTCAAAAAAAGTTTGACAATTATAAAAATCGGATGTTAGAATAATGAAAACAAAGTGAATCTAAATTCAACCTGTAAGAATTACATAAATTTTAAGAGAAATTGACCAGACTGCTGGAGATTTGATGATTGATTAATGCAAAGTATGTATTTATGTACTTTATTCAATTCGTTAAGTCTCTTATTTTTTTGTCTAATTCCAACTAAACAGGTAGAGTAAATAAGTTTAATAAGAAAGGTGAAAATTGATGTCTACAGAAACTCTGATCATTGAACAGTTAAATAAAACATTTTCGACACCGAAAGGTAATATAATCGCCTTACATGATGTTCAGTTAAAGGTTAAAAAAGGGGAGTTTTATACAATCATCGGCCCAAGCGGATGTGGAAAAAGCACATTAATAAAAATCATTGCTGGACTCGATACTGAATACGAAGGTCATGTTCTTTTAAACGATAAGCCAATTGATGGACCAAGTATTGAAAAAGGAATTATTTTTCAAGAACCTAGGTTATTTCCTTGGCTGACGGTTGAGAACAATATTGCTGGTGACTTATCTCTAAAACAGCCGGATATACGTAAAAAAGTGGATGAATTAATTGAACTCGTTCGTCTGCAAGGGTTTGAGAAGGCTTATCCCCGGGAGCTTTCCGGCGGCATGGCACAGCGTGTTTCTATAGCACGAGCACTTCTTAGAAATCCAGATGTGTTGCTGCTTGATGAACCATTCGGCGCATTAGATGCATTTACAAGGTCTCATATGCAAGAAGTGTTGCTTGATATTTGGCAAAAAAACAAGACAACCATGTTATTTGTAACACATGACATCGATGAGGCTGTTTTCCTTGGTCAGAAGGTCGTGATCATGCAGCCGAGACCAGGTCATATACAGTCTGTATTGCCAATTGAACTCTCTTTTCCTAGAAAAAGAACTTCAATTGGATTCCAAGAGGTACGCAGAACAGTCTTAAATGAGTTTGAAAAAGTAGAAGAAACAGTTTTTAATTCAGGAGCTGGAATTTAATAGCTAAACGAATGCTAATTAAGTATTGGAGAATAAAAGAGATTAAACTAGATATTTTATATAAACAAATGGGGGAATTTTTATGAAAAATTTTTGGTATTCAATTTTCACTATTTTAATAGCGGGAATATTATTAACGGGATGTGCTAGCTCTGAAACAAACGGTGAGTCAAATGATAATAAAGACGAAGTTGTTGTTACAATTGGAATTCAAGGCAGTGGAGGTGTATTTGGCAAGGCACGTGAAGAAAAGTGGTTTGAAGAAGAATTTGCTAAAAAAGGCGCAAAGGTTGAATGGAAAGAGTTTCAAAGCGGTCCGCCAATGACAGAAGCAATGGCCTCTAATAAATTGGATTTTGCATTGCTTGGCAACATGCCTATTATTGCAGCACAAGCAGCAAACATTCCATTTACTGTCATTTCTCAAACAATTGATGGAAAGAACAATGTAGGTATTATTCTTCCTAAGGATAGCAAGATTACTAGTATTAAAGAGTTGAAAGGAAAAAAAATCGCTGTTGTAAAAGGAAGCAATGCTTTCAACTTTCTGTATCGTGGGCTTGATGAAGCTGGAATTGATGTAGCTGATACAGAAATTATTCAATTGCAGCCAGATGAAGCTCAAGCAGCATTTGAGTCTGGCGGTGTAGATGCCTGGGCAACCTGGGATCCATATATTTCACTTAATGTACTTACAGATAAAGCAAAGGTGCTAGTAGACGGAGAACAGCTTGGCATTCTATCTCCATCCTTCCAAATTGTAAGAACAGAATTCGCCAAAAAACATCCAGATCTCGTTACATTGTATTTAGAAGTATTCAACAAAGCTCTAGACTGGGAACAGCAAAATAAAGACGAAGCAATTGAACGTTATGCGAAAGAACGCAACACACCAACTAATGTCATTGAAGGAACATTAGATCGAGGATTAATCATCAATATACCGGTCAGCGATGAAATTATGGAAGAACAGCAAAAAACAGCAGACTTTCAATATTCGCTTAAAACCATTCGCCAAAAAATTGATGTGAAAGAGGTATTTGACAATCAATATATTGAAGAAGCTTTAAAATAATTTCATATAAACAGTTGAATATGATGTTCTTGGGATCTATATACCTTACAGAAGCACTTTAGGAAGGTATATAGATTCCTGCGAGTTTATTTACTATATTATAAAAAAACAATGAAGAATAAAAAGGAGGGGTATAATGCGCGAAACAGAAGTAGTTGGCAAAAAGTTTATCGGTCAAGCTGATCAAAGGAAAAAACAGCGAACAAAAGGAAATGTACAATCTATTAAACTTAACAATGCTTTATTGGGTTTGACACTTCCTATTGTGCTTCTTGTATCGTGGGAAATAGCTGGAGTAATGGGGTTGTTGAATCCTCTATTGCTACCGACTCCAAGCGATATTTTACAAGAATTTGCCGCACTGACTTATTCAGGTGAATTAGCAAGACATTTAGGAATATCTGCTTGGCGAGCCTTTTTAGGATTTTTATTAGGAGGAAGTCTAGGACTTGCTGCAGGAATTTGGGTTGGGGTTTCATATAAAACAGAGCGTTTGCTCGACCCTTCTTTACAAATGCTAAGAACTCTTCCTCATTTGGCTATTGCACCATTATTTATTTTATGGTTCGGTTTTGGCGAGTCTTCTAAAATATTACTAATTGCAAAAGGTTCGTTTTTCCCATTATACGTGAATACTTTTTTAGGAATTCGTTCTGTTGATAGTAAATTATTTGATGTTGCCCGCGTACTAGAATTTAGCCGTTGGAAAATTATTACGAAGCTTATTGTGCCATCTGCATTGCCAAATATTTTCCTTGGCATCAGGCTGTCAATTGGCGTTGCATGGTTAGGTCTTGTGGTAGCTGAAATGATGGGGTCTACTTCTGGAATTGGTTACCTGATTAATGACGCCCGCGCGTTTTCAATAATAACAGTCGTATTTGTAGGAATTATCGTGTTTGCTCTTCTCGGCAAGCTTTCTGATTCAGCTGTGTTATTTTTAGAAAGAAAATGCTTAAAATGGCAGGACACTTTTAAAGGAGGCCAATAAGAATGAAGACTCCTTCTTTACGTCAGCCTGGAGACAGAACTGCTAGTTCTAAAGACTGGCTTGATTACATTCCAAAGTATTTACATGCATGGATTCTTCCATTTGTTCTGGTAGTAGCTTGGCAGATTGTCGCAGGACTTGGATTAGTGTCCCCAAAGATACTGCCTGCCCCCTCTGTCATTGTGATGCAATTTGTAATGATTGTTGCCAACGGGGAATTGTGGACCCATTTAGAAATTAGTCTTTTTCGTGTAGGAGTCGGTTTTCTTCTCGGGGGGCTAACTGGATTAATGGTGGGCTTACTAACAGGACTTAGTAAATTAGTGGAGAAAACGCTGGATCCTTCGCTCCAGATGTTGCGGACAGTGCCATTACTTTCACTGATCCCATTGTTTATTCTCTGGTTTGGGGTGGGGGAATTTTCCAAAGTATTAATGATCGCATTAGGTGCTTTTTTCCCCATGTATGTTAATACCTTTCTTGGCGTACGCAGTGTGGATGGGAAGTTGTATGAGGTATCACGCATTTTACAATTTTCAGGGTGGAAAAGAGCCACTAGACTGATTATTCCAGCAGCGCTGCCCAATATTTTACTCGGTGTTAGACTTGCTCTTGGTGTTGCATGGTTAGTACTGGTTGTTAGCGAGATGATGGGAACAAGTGCAGGTATTGGATATATGATTCAAGATGCAAGAGCTTATTCTGAAACAGATATTGTATTTATTGGTCTCATTCTATTTGCTGTTATGGGCAAACTTTCTGATTCCATTGTTCGAATTTTAGAGTCAAAGTGGCTTCGATGGAGAGATACATTCAAAGGTTAAGTTTTAATCATATAGTAAGGGAGATTGTTTGACATGGGAAAAAGAAATGGACAACTTCGATTAGGAGCATTTATTTATTATAGCGGCCATCATGCTGCAGGCTGGCGCCATCCACAATCAGGTGTCGAAGACTTATTTAGATTTGATATGTATAAAAAACTAGCACAGACAGCCGAACGCGGCAAGTTTGATATGATGTTTTTTGCTGATTTGCTTTATGCCGTTAATGTTGAGAAAGCTGCATCTGGTATGCTTGATCCACAAACTTTATTAGCTGCTCTTTCTGCTGTTACTGAGAAACTGGGTCTAACTGCTACAGTATCTACAACGTATAACGAACCATATAATGTTGCACGTAAATTTGCTACGCTTGACCATATAAGTGGTGGAAGATCAGCATGGAATATTGTCACATCACAGCTCGATATTGAGGCACATAACTATGGCAAGCCAAAGCATCCTGATCATAGTCTTCGTTATGAAATGGCGAATGAATTTGTAGATTTAACTAAACAACTGTGGAACAGCTGGGAAGATGATGCTCTTGTTTTGGATCGTAAAAAAGGGCAATTTGCCGATGAATCAAAAGTAAAAGAAATTGATTTCCAAGGGCATTATTATGCATCGAAAGGGCGATTGAATGTACCACGTCCTCCTCAAGGTTATCCGGTTCTTGTCGTTGCAGGCTCTTCTGAACCAGGCATTGATTCTGCCGGCCGTTATGGAGAGGTTGTTTTTACGGCACAACAATCCATTGAGTCTGCAAAAGTGTTCTATCAGCGTATCCATGCAAAACTTGAGGAATATGGGCGTTCCCATGATAGTTTAAAAATTATGCCAGGGATTTCTCCAATTATAGGTGCAACAGAGGAGGAAGCTTGGAAGAAGCATCAAACCTTGCAAGATCTAATTTCTCCTGAAGATGCAGTGCAAGCAGTATCACAATTTATCAATTATGATTTATCTAAATATCCCTATGATCAACCTTTACCAGACAATCTTTACCATTTGGCAGATCAGTCAAATGGGATGAAGAGCCGGGTACAACTCCTTTTGGATACTGCCTATAAAGAAAATTTATCCATTCTTGAACTTGGGAGAAAGATGTTGGGAGCCCGTGGTCATATACAGTTTGTTGGAACTCCAGATCAATTAGCTGATTTAATGGAACAATGGTTTGATGAATATGCTTGCGATGGCTTCAACATTATGCCTCCAGTTATTCCAGGAGACCTTGATGATTTTGTTGATGATGTCATACCGGTATTACAAAAACGTGGGTTATTTCGTAAAGAATACACAGGTAATACACTTAGGGAGCATCTGGGTCTTGAACGCCCAAATGTAAGCTATATTCAAAAGGATAAGTTGAGTTCACATTGATAAATGTGTAAAGCAATTGTTATTCTTTCATTATTAGATCCTTAAATCTTGAGGTAATCACTGAATTTTTTTGAAATAGGCAATAATTAAAGAAACTATAAAGTCACTCATCTAGTATCGAGAGTGGCTTTTATTATGTGACTCACTTCTAATTGAACATCTGATTAACTAATAACACTAAAAGTTTATATATAAGTAAATTTGCAAGTTATTTTACGTATATTAACAGAGTGATTAAGAAATAAAGGCAATCTCTATTTTCTTATTGAAGTAAAAACCTAGATAAGTTTAATCCAGTCTTTCTTTCCCTTATGTTACACTTAAACTTCAAGAGGTGGTTTTAGTTATGCAGCACTTACAATTTGAAGTGTCTTGGGACAAAGCGTTAGCGAATCAGGACCGACAAAATATTGAAAGAATCTTTAATGAAACAAAACATCTAAACAGTTCCAACATTATTTGCTCTCCCATACGAGAAGCAATCAACCACAATGAGGCACTACTAGTGTCTGTATTGGTCCATAATTTTACGGACCATCTGCTTACTTTTAATAATACAAGGCTAATTTACAGCATTCAAGGAGAGATCATTGCAGACAAGGCATTCACGCTACCTACGATTGCTATCCCATCCCAAGTGAGTATGCCTTGGACGTTTATTTTTCCAAAGGACAGTTATACATCACAAACTTCTTTTGAAAATGGGCGATTAGAAATACTTTAAAGTTTTTTTGTTCATCAAAAGAAACTATCCTCAGCTATAAAATCTACTTCCAGAAAAAAAATTGTATAAAAAACAAGTTTCATCTGTTAACCATAATTCTGAATTTCAGGGGTTCAGGGAAGTCGATCCATGAAGCAATAGAGAAAGATAGTAAAAAATCAGCCGTTATGAAGGCTGATTTTTTTATCGTTTGGCAAGTTCATATAAATAGAGGAGCTATCTTGGCCGGACATAGGAAAGTAAAATTTCTTTTAATGCTTTTTGTTGAACATGTGGTGAGATATCTTCTTCTGTATATGTAATAGGCGATTTTAATGCAATATTATTCCCAAATGTTCCATACGCATTGATGATTGTAATAATCGTTTCCTTGATTGGTATATCTGTTCGAAAGGATCCGTCCATTTTGCCGTCTTCCATTAGTGGTATGAGTATATTAGCAATTTTTTTTTGCATCTCTATATAGAATTCGATATCAGCAAGCGGCTCTTTGGTAAACGATGCGTAGCTTTCAAAAGCTTCACGAAATTTTGTTGCGTTCATTTTTTGTGCGGTTTGATTTTTCAATAAGTAATTTAACACGTCCTCTAAGCGTTCGTAAGCCGATTTTTTGGATTGTACGATTTGTTCTAATTGGGGTAAGGTTCGTTCTAAATTTTGAACGGCAACTGCCACAATCAGTTTATCTTTTTTAGGAAAGTATCGAAAAAGTGTAGCAATCCCAATCCCTACTGCATCGGCGATATCTTGCATTTGGACGATATCTAGTCCATTTTCGAGAAATAACTGTTCTGCGGTAGAAACAATGTTTTTATAAACTTGATTCAATTATTGAAATCTTCCTATTGCACAATCCGCGAACACATACAGTAAAGCGGCAATCATTACGGTTATAGCTAACGTAATATTTTGCAGCAGGAGAACTAAGGATAATCCAAATAAACCATGCAATGCCATATAGAGTAACCGATTGCTTCAAATATTTTTTTGTAGATATTCTTGCCTAAAGAAACAAGGTTATTATCTAGCAGCACAACACTCCCTATTACATACTCAGTTCATTTGCATTTTTTTCTTGCCATATTATCCAGACAGTGAAAAAGGAACAATTACAATAGTCGTAAAAAATGCCGCCAATAATTATTTTCCTATAAGATCCTCTAGATACACTTTGTGTACCTCTAAGTTTTATTGACCACTTCCGATTATTATACAAGAACCAATACGAAGGAAAAAGAATAAACTGTTTTATCTTATTTATGCATCTATGCTAAAAGAAGATTCCTTGACAATGATAATCATTTTCAATTAAAATAGTAATACACTCTATAAATTAAAATGAGAAAGGGGCTTACTTACGATTATGCTTTTTTGCTCATGCTGTGGTTTTAAGGAAGAACTGGGCCAGGAAATGTTCGCTGCCACTCAAACAGATAGTTGCCAGCTTTGTCCTTGCTGCGGATTAGATGAAATGGAATATGAATGAATAAATAAAAAAAATCAGCATATACTATACATTTAAAGACGGTGAAAACGAAGGGTTCAATATAAGATTTAAAAAAGGAAGTGGTGGAGATGGAAAATTTTTAGTGAATGATCAACATCAACATAAAGAAGAACTAATTGCTCAATTATTGCACATGGATTGCTTTAAGTCATCGGATGACAGGCAATTGTATGAGCTGACAATAGATGAATTAGAGAGGGAATATCAATCGGTGCTGGAATGGCAGATAGAAGAAATAAAATAAGGGAAGAGAGCAAGATTTTTAACATACCGCAATCCATAGGTTGCTGGCCAATTTTATCCAAATCAATCAATATTTCGCTATTTAATCGTAATCATTACGAAAAAGACGAAAGTTTTTCTTCGTCTTTTCCGTTATTTATTATTCTATCTGGGAAGGAATTTTTTCAGGCCATCTTTTTTGTTCACTTCGTAATTTCCCCAATACAACTGACGCAGTATAAATAATGATTGCCGCTATAATTGCATTGACAGGAGGGATGCCTGGTATAAAATTAGCTGCCCCGATTCCAACAATCCAAGCAATAATTGCACTAATATTAATGGTTTTTATGTGGCTGTTTTGATAGCCTATATTTTTTCTAAGCAAAAAGTAATCTGCTAGAATGATTGCTCCAATCGATGGAATAGTCGATCCAAGGATGGTGAGCCAACTAATAAACCTAGAATAATAATCGCAGGGATGATTAAACCTTGGGCAAGCATCACTTCCGAAATATCTGCAAAACCTAATGCCAATGTTCCAACCATGCCAAATGTAAACATTAAAGAGTTTCCTATAAAGTACGCAATAAATGTTGTCAAAAAGCCATCTTTTTTTGCTTTTTGAAAATCTTGTGAAATCTGCAGTCAAGGTTGCCCCGGCAATAAAGGAGCCGATGCAAATTGAAAGAGCTAAAGTGTACGACATATGTTCGGAAGGTTCTAATTGCATTAGTGCTGCAAATCCCCCCACATCATTTGTAGCGTTAAAGATAGAAAGACTTCCTAAAATCGCAATGGCAGGTACTGCAATAATACTTAAAATAGTTAATGCTTTCATTCCCCAGTATGCAGTGGATGTCATTAAGATTCCAGAAATGATAATAAGCAAGGGCAAATAAATGCCAGTAGCTTTGTTTACCATCAAAGCAAACGTTGCAACACCGACCCCAAACTAGCCTACTTGAATGGCGCTTAATAAAAAAGATGTTAAGTAAGAGCCTTTTTGCCAAAAGAATAGCTTGTCAGCATAGGCGTGGTCAATCCTGTTTTTGCTCCAATTAAGCCTAATAATGCTGCGTATAGTCTCAAAATAAGATTGCCGAGTAATACAATCATCATAAACTCTTTTATACCAAGACCTTTTCCTAATGTTCCGCCTACTACCATGCTAGAAGAGAAAAACGTAAATCCTAGCATTACAAAAAAACATGGATAGAAAACCTCTGCGATGGTCTTTTGGAATAGGATGCAGTGCAAAATCTTTGTCCTTTGTTTCCAATCGTCCCCCCCCTTAAAGCTATCAATGGAACGTTATTATTTATTTGCCACTTCTTGAAAGGGAGCAATCACTGGTTCTTCCTCTTTTATCATCGAAACATTGGCCGTTTCTGCTGATTTTATTAAGGCAAATAAGGCAATAACTGCCGCAGCCATTAAGTAAAAAGCGGGAGCAAATCCATTTCCAGTTGAAGCAATTAAGAAAGTTGCTACATAGGAAGCTGTTCCACCAAAAATGGCATTGCCTGTATTAAAGGAAAGTGCAAATCCACTGTATCTGACTTCAGTTGGAAACATTTCCGATAAAAAGGTGGCAAGAACCCCGTCATTGCAGGCTAAAATTGCTCCAAGGAGTATCATGGCCAAAATAGTGAAAGCACCTCCCATGGACATTAGTGCAAAAATTGGATACGTAAACACGATAAATAAAATGCAAGCAGCGATTAAAACAGGTTTTCTGCCCATTTTATCTGTTAACATCCCCACTAAAGGAAGCATGATCACATAGGAAAATAAGGTAAAGATGGTCGTTAATGTGCTGTGCAATGGTGCAAATTTTAAAACGGTGCTTAAATAGGTTGGCATATAACTTAAAATGATGTAAAATCCAACTGCATTTAAGCAAATCACACCAAAAGCAATAAAAATATTTTTTCTGTTTTTGCGAATTCCTTCCATTACCCCTAATTGCGGTACAAGCGATTGTTCTGTTTTGGATTCTAGCTCTTTAAATAATGGTGAGTCTTCCATTTTTAATCGAATCGATAGCCCGATTAACCCTAATGGCAAAGACAAAAGAAAAGGGATTCTCCAGCCCCAACTATGTAAAGCAGAATCTGTCAGCATAGATTCAAGCAGAGAAGTAACAATAGCTCCTAAAAGCATGCCTGCTGCGGTGCTTGCGGGAACCATGCTAACAAGCAGACCACGTTTTTTCTTTGGAGCATGTTCTGCAATCATAAGAGAAGCACCTGCGTATTCCCCAGATGCAGAAAATCCTTGCACCATTCGGCATGACAAAAGTAAAATTGGCGCTAAAATGCCAATACGTTCATAACTCGGGATCAATCCGATTAAAAAAGTCGAAAAGGACATTAAACACATTGTTAAAACTAATATTTTTTTCCGGCCTAATCGATCTCCATAATGGCCCCATACTAAGCCGCCAATTGGGCGCACAAGAAAAGATAAGGCAAAAATGGCGAAGGTGCTGAGTAAAGCTGCTGTTTTATCGCCTGGTGCAAAAAAGACACTTGCGATAATAGTTGCCAAATATCCGTATGATGCATAATCAAACCATTCAATCATATTGCCAAATGCACTGCCGCCGAGAATTTGTTTCATTCCTTTTTTCGTTTTTGCTTCCAATGCTATTGCTGTCATTGAGCCATCTCCTTTATTTTAATTTTCGGAAAATTCTTTCGAAAAAATAGATGCATGCATTTGCGTTTCTGCTGGTTTTGTTTCTACCATTATTTTTCCTTCTCGAACAGAATAAAGAACAGATGGCTGGCATCGAACGGCATCATATTCATTATCTGTATCCAGCACAATAAAATTGGCTTTACTGCCTTCTTTTATTTCATACTGCTGGAGATTTAATGTTTTGGCTCCATTGATCGTAATTAAATCATAGGCAGAGATAATATCCTCATAGCCCGTCATATGACATGCATGCAGCCCAACTTCCACTACTCGCTGCAAATTGCCATCTCCAAGGGGATACCATGGGTCCATGATAGAATCTAAGCCAAAACATACATTAATACCTGCATCCAAAAGTTCTTTGACACGTGTAATTCCTCTGCGTTTTGGGAATGTATCAAATCTTCCTTGCAAATGTAAGTTGGCTTTCGGAAGAGAAACAAAGTGAATGTTTGCTTGTTTTAATAGTTTAAAAAGCTTGTAGGTATATGCATTATTATAGGATCCCATTGCAGTAGTGTGGCTTGCTGTCACAAGTTCACCCATTCCTAGCTTATAGCTTTCTGCTGCAACAACTTCTAAAAATCTTGACTGCTCATCATCGATTTCATCACAATGAATATCGACCATTTTTCCATATCTATAAGCAAGTTCTATCGCTTTTTTGACTGAAGAAACGCTATCTTCTCTTGTAAATTCATAGTGGGGAATTGCCCCAACTACATCTGCGCCCATTTTTAGTGCCTCTTCCAATAATTCATCCCCTTTTGGATACGCATAAATGCCTTCTTGTGGAAAAGCTACAATCTGCAAATCCATCCACGGTTTGATTTCTTCTTTAATCTCAAGCATGGCTTCCAAGCCCATGAAGCTCGGGTCTGTGATATCCACATGTGTTCGGACATGCTGAACGCCATGTTTCATCTGCATTTGTAGTGCCTGTAATGCACGATTTTTGATTTCTTCTTTTGTTTCCTGAACAGCCACTTTTCTTTCTGACCAGCATTGAATACCTTCAAATAGTGTACCAGATTGATTCCATCTTGGTGTGCCTGCTGTCAGTACATAATCTAAATGAATATGGGGTTCAACAAAGGGAGGGAGCACTACTTTCCCCTGTACATCGATCACATTTTCAGCTATTTCATTAGATACTGATGATGAGGAGGTAATAGAAAATATTTTCTCTTCTTTTATAACAATATCCCACAATCCTTTTTTTCCATAAAGCTTGCTATTTTTAATAATCATATTAAACACATCTCCTTAGTTGGTTATTTGTTAGCAGTTGTTGTTGGTTCTGGGAATAAAATAGTAGTATCTAAATTCGGGATATAGGAAAATTCAATATTATGGCTTTTCCATGTATTTGCAAGTTCATCTCCTGTTGTAAACCAAACATCTGGTTTTGTTTTGATATAGGAAATCAGTTTATCCAACAAGGCAATTCGTGAAGAGCGGCCAATTAATTGAGGATGCATGGTTAAATTAAAGCAGCGTCCTTCTTCATATAATCCATCAAATTCGGCTTTCCATAATCGAAATACTTTATCTGGTTCTTCAATTAAAAAGGGCATCGACCAGTCACCAGAAAAGGCAAATTGTTCCCAATCGTCTAGCAGCCATGTCCCTGGAATTTCAAGCAGTGTATCTCCATTTCCAGCATCAATCACATAGGGAACATCATCTGCCTGAAGACTAGAATCGTAAAGAAATCCATATTTTTTTAAAAGGGCAGGAGTTCTTGTATGCATTTCCCATAATGGAGCCCGAAAGCCAATTGGTTTTTTGCCGGTATATTTTTGTAATACGTCCAAACCTTTTACCAATTCTTTTTCTTCTTCTTCTTCCGTCAGCAAATCTGATCGTTTATGCAAATAGCCATGATGGCCAATAGCATGATTCTCTGCCATAATCCGTTCTAATACCGTTGAATCGAGTTCTGCTGTTGCGCCTGGCACAAAAAACGTTGCCGGAACTTCATGTTTTTTTAAAATTTGTAAAATCCTATTTAATCCAATTCTTCTTCCATATGTGCCCATGGATAAAGTGGAGGGACGATTAATATTATGGGGATCTGCTACATGCGCTGTTTCCGCATCTACATCAAAGGTAAGCAATACCGCCATTTTTTTATTATTTGGCCAGTTGATACAATGGTTATTCATTTTGCATTTCTCCTTTTAAAGTAAAAATTATCTTTCTTATAGGAGTAATAATAAGGCAAAAAAATAAATAACGCTACAAAGTTGTCAGAAAATCTAACCTATTATTTTATAAAAAATAAAAATTTTTTTTAATTTTTATAAAATAAAACTATTGTTTTTAATTTTTGTAAAACAAAAAAAAGAAGAGTCATCGCTTCTGAAGTAAATATGATATAATTTTTAATAGTCTAATTTAGGAAACGGCAAATGAGAGGAGTAAGGTATGAACGATATACAGAAAGAGTTTCATCCCATTTTAGAAAGATATATTCCCATTGCAGATATGATTGTCGCAACTTTCGGTAAATTCTGTGAAGTTACCATACATGATTTGCGGAATTATCAATCATCGCTAATTTACTTAAATGGGAATGTAACAGGGAGAAAACCAGGGGCGCCTATTACAGATGTCATGCTGAAAGAGCTTTATCAATATGGAGATAATATAAAAGACATGCCTGGATTTACGACAAGAGCGAAAGACGGAAAAATTTTAAAAGCTTCCATTTCTTTTATACGAAATGAAGAAGGAAAAGTCATCGGCTGTATTGGCATTAATTTTGATATTACCTCTATTTTAACAGCGACTCAAATTTTAAATGATTTATCCATGACTCCAGATATCGAAAGCATGGAAACAACACCAGAAGTGTACGCAAAAGATATCGGCGAAGTTTTCCAGCATTTCATCAGAACTACTCTTGATGAAATAGGAATCCCTATTGATAAAATGAAAAGAGAAGACAAAGTATCTTTTGTCAAACAGCTCGATAAACAAGGAGTTTTTTTAATAAACGGAGCTATTGAGCAAATAAGCGAGACATTAAAAGTAACAAAACAAACGATTTATAATTATTTGGATGAAATTAGATAGATGTTAAAAAGCATAAAAAGCTTCCTCAAATTCGGGAAGTTTTTTATGCTTTTTTGTTTATTAGCAATACATCAAATGGTACACTACAAATCTTTTCGCATGATCACATATATTCTGCCACCTTTTGCAAAAGTGCCATCAGATGCTTCTAAGTCAAATTTTTGATAGAACGCCACTTTATTTCCTCTGGCATTGCAGCAAATCTTTTTTACGCCTTGTTTTTTTGCATAATCCATTACATATGTCAGCAGCATGCTTCCATATCCTTTGCCTTGTTCTTCTTGAAGGGTGGCGAATTTGCGGAATTGAGCGGTATCTTCTTTAATAAAAAGGGAAAGAACAGCTGATAATTGCTTGTTTTTAAATAAACCAAAATGAATCCCTGCATCATCGTCTTTTAATTGTATATCTGCAGATCTTTTTCCGGCCACATCACTACATGCCTTACCTGCCAAACTTGTTCTTTGTTTATCTTTTTTATCTCTATTTTCTCTACCATTATTTCTCCTCCATGCCTGTCATTGCATGTCTTTATTATATACATGGAGAAATGCTTTTTAAAAATATAAGATGCCTTTATCAAAAGCTAGAATTCTATTTTTATTCATTTAGTTAGAAATCTAAAAATAAAAAGAAGGAAAAGGAAAAGCATATTCCGGCAGTTTAACTTATCTATCACTATTTAATATGCTTTTGATCCTAACCTCAAGATCGTCAGAAATCTAGATGGGCAGAAACTTGTCCATAAAAGTCTGATTATTAGTAAAAGATACAAAACGGATGTTTGACATCATAGTTGTTTATCCTAAAAATCCAAAAACGTTTATGGAAGTGTACCCTGATTCTTTTTTCAAACCATCCTGTTGAACGAATATTTAAAGTTATGGAATGGCTAATTGTTAAGATAGGTGATAAAAATCAAAGAAACTACAAAAACTACACGGGAAGATCTTTTAATCATAGAAAATAAATATGTAAGAACGAAAACAACAGCTTTTTAATAAGTGTAACCTATTTACATTATTGCTGGGAGGATATTATGGGTGATAGATTAATCAAGATTGTAAGCTCCGTCGTCTTTGCTATTTTTCTTATGAGGGGAGAGGGAGTTGCCGCACATGAAAATAATAAAACTTTGAAATTAGTGAACGAAGCATCCATTGATAACATAATAAAAGCTATGACCTTGGATGAAAAAGCACGTTTAGTTATTGGATCAGACTATCCTGGTCCAAATGGTACAGCAGGAGCAACACATCCTATTCCTCGTTTAGGCATACCATCCATTATTTTTTCAGATGGTCCTGCTGGTGTCAGAATAGGTGGTTTCTTTGCTGGTGCTGCTCCAAGATTTGCCACGGCTTTTCCTATTCCAACATTGCTTGCAGCTACATGGGATGTTAATCAAATCGCAAAAGTGGCAAAAGCAATGGGCCATGAATCAAGAGAATATGGAGTGGATGTTTTATTAGCACCTGGTGTTAATATTCAGCGCAATCCTTTAGGTGGAAGAAATTTTGAATACTACTCTGAAGACCCTTTTCTTTCAGGCACTATGGCTACTGCTTTTATTAAGGGAGTTCAAGCCATCGGAGTAGGTACCTCTTTAAAACATTTTGCTGTAAATAATCAGGAAACCAATAGAACAACTTATAATGCAGTGATAGATGAAAAAGCACTAAGAGAAATTTATCTTCCTGCTTTTGAAATGACCGTAAAACAAGCAAAGCCATGGACAGTGATGAGTGCCTATAATGCCGTGAATGGTACGTTCGCTACTCAGAATTCCTATCTCTTAACCAATATTTTAAGGAATGAGTGGAGATTTGACGGGCTTGTTCTATCAGACTGGTGGGCCGTAAAAGATCCTTTTGCTGCTTTGAAAGCAGGAAATGATCTAATCATGCCGGGTGTATACAGAGGACCTCTTCCTATGCCTGACTTAATAAAACAAGTTTACATGAAGGAATCGGCTCCGACGGCGGATTTAATAAAAATGGCCACTCAGAATGGTACACTTAGTGAAAATACTCTTGATTTAAGAGTTCGCAATATTTTAAAGCTGATTGTTAAGACACCAACATTCAAAGGGGAATATAAAAATGTAAATTATAAACAAAAAATTGCTCTTACTAAGCAAACTGCAGATGAAAGTTTGAGAATAAGCCGCAAAGCAGCTGCAGAAGGAATGGTTCTTTTGAAAAATAACGATAATACCTTGCCCTTCAATCGAATTACTTCCATTGCGGTAGCTGGAAAAAATGCAGTTGTGGACCTAGCTAATAATAAACTAGGAATAATCATTGGTGGAGGCGGAAGTTCTCAAGTAAATGTAGAACCTAAAAATATTATTTCCCTTATTCAAGGCTTAAAAAATGCAAATTATACGGTAGTTGATTTTGCCAATGGAGACAAGCTGATGGAAGGCTTAAATACCCGGACTGCTGCTTATTTGGCAAAAAATACAGATATTGGTTTAGTTTCTATAGGGCGAGAGTCAACAGAAGGTGCGGATATCTCCCATATGAATATGAAACCCGAAGAAGTTCAGCTTATTAAAGAACTTTCCAATGCTTATCATGCTGAAGGAAAAAAATTAGTGGTTGTACTGAATATTGGTGCACCTATAGAAGTTGCAAGCTGGCGAGATTTTGCTGATGCGATACTGCTCGCTTGGCAACCTGGACAAGAAGGAGGCAATGCAATTGCCGATATCCTTTCTGGAAAGATCAATCCTTCTGGAAAGCTTCCTGAAACTTTCCCAGTTAAATACAGTGATGTTCCAACATCTAGAAACTTCGGAGATCCCACTATCCATACAATAAATTATACAGAAGGAATCTATGTCGGTTATCGTTACTATGACACCAAAAACATAAAAGCAGCTTATCCATTTGGCTACGGTCTCTCTTATACGAACTTTACATACAAAAATCTTCAATTGAGTTCAGATAAAATAGACTTGGATAAGAATAAACCACTCATTGTATCAGTAGACGTTTCTAATACAGGGAACACAGAGGGAAAGGAAGTCGTTCAACTATATATTGGCGATAAGCATTCAACCATTCAAAGACCCTATAAGGAACTGAAGGGTTTTAAAAAAATTCTTCTAAAGCCGGGCCAGACCAAAACAGTAAAATTCTCAGTCAGCAAAAGAGCCCTGTCAGTTTATAATCTTAAGTACACAACATGGGTGGTCAAACCGGGTTTGTTTACAATTTCCATCGGAAGTTCCTCTCAAGATATTAGACAACAAGGGGAATTAAGAGTGATAGAAAATGATGTTTGATAGGAATTTTCTATAGTAAAAAGAGGGAAAAGAAAAACAGTATTTCCGCAGTTTAACCTATTTCATTAGCAATAAATAAAAAAGAACTTGGACATTTTGATTCTAAGTTCTTTTTTATAGTTAGGTTTAAATTAAAGAAATACATTTGCAATCATGAAAAAAAGAAATATTGCGATAAGAAAGGCTATCAATGAATAGCCAATGAATCTAATCGGTTTTGGAAATGATTTATTGGAAAAAGGCTGTATTCCTTTATCTCCAGTTGTCCTACCTAACGCTTCTATTTCTTCAGAAACATAGATGCTAGTATCCTGTTTATTTATAATCTCTTCTTTTTTTGGGGTTTCATGTAGATTAGTCATTTATATTTACCCTTTCGGATAGGTTAAATATAAATAGCAATACTCCTGCCACTATGAAACACCTTGTTTTTGTTTGAACTGAAAAGCAATAAAATTTACAGCCGACAAGCCGACAATGCCTTCCCACATATAAAAAGTTGCAGCATCGCCACCTAATCCATAAGCATCGACAATATAGCCTTCGCATACAAGGGTAAGAGAGGATACTGCTATCATGCCAATTAATATGCTGTAAATAGAAAAAGAATTCATTAGCTTATTGCCTTTTTGTATAAGTATAATAACCAATAATAGGGAAAGAAACAGAAGCAAGGCAATAAAAATCGGTCGTAAATATACAAATTCTAAAGACGAGTATTCCATTTATACCTCCTCATTAAGATATAATTTATATTTTAACATAATTATCCAAAAAACAGATAAGGAAAGGGCAATAGTGAAAATGAAAGGGTGATTTTTATCTAGCGGTCTACACCCAGTTTATTTATCTAAGAATAGCCTGCTTTTTTACAGGAAGCATTAACTTCATATTGCGATAGGCGAAAACTAGGAGTATAATAATCTAAATATTAACATCTTAACAAATATTGGGGGCTTTCCTAGTGGGATTTTTACATGAAGTTTTTGCGACATATGCATCTTTTTTTGACTTTGAGATGTGGGCAGAGGTTTTAACAGATCCTGTTTCTTGGGGATTAATCGGCACATTGATTATATTAGAAGGACTTCTTTCCGCAGATAATGCGCTAGTTCTTGCCATTATGGTCAAACATTTGCCGCCAGATAAACAAAAAAAGGCACTAACCTATGGATTGTTTGGAGCCTATTTCTTCCGTTTTATATTCATCGGAATTGGTGTCTATTTAATTAAATTTATGTGGATTAAAGTATTGGGCGCTGCCTATCTTGCGTGGATTGTGATTAAGCATTTTTGGAAAGGGGAAGAGGACGAAGAAGCAACTGGCGTTAAAAAGAAGGGTTTGCTTGTGCGCACATTCGGCATTTTTTGGGCAACGGTTATTTCTGTTGAATTAATGGATTTGGCTTTTTCAGTTGACAGCATTTTAGCTTCCTTTGCCGTTTCCGAAGAGGTTTGGATTCTCCTTCTTGGAGGAATGATTGGCATCTTAATGATGAGAACTGTTGCAAAGTTATTTTTAGTATTAATTGAAAAAGTGCCAGAGCTTGAAACAACAGCTTATGTTCTGATCGGCATTATTGCCTTAAAAATGTTCGCAAGCGTTTTTGGTTATGAACTAAATCATTATGTATTTTTTGCGATTCTAATCATTACCTTTATTATTACGTTTATTCTCCACTTTATTAATAAAAACAAAAAATTCTCAGAAGAAATTGCTTCTACAAAAGAATAACATGATACTTGCCTGTTCATCTATTGGACAGGCTTTTTATTTTGTATATTTATTTGCATAAGAAGAGGCAACAAAAGATTCCGGTTTAATTTTAGGCTCAATGCCAATCGATTCTATTCTGGCGACCATTTCATTAACAAATTCTCTCGTTTTATTCCGAGCACCTGATCCAATATCTATATGGCCTTCAATGGCAAACGTCGAGCCTTGATAAATATAGGGAAGGACGATATCAATTAATTGATTTTTCTTTTCTTCTGTAAATAAGCTGACCACTTCTTCTGTCAACGTCGTTTCATAAGAAATTTTTTCGTGGAGGCGAAGCACTTTACGGGGAACAATAACTTTTCGGATACAAGCCCAAGCACCTTTTCTTTTATTTTGTATCACAATTCCTGTAATAAAAGTCGTATGTTTTGCATGCACTTGTGAGTCTGTGCCAATCATGAGACGATATTCACCAATTGGATTCCGGTTCATAAAGGAAACAATGCGTGTAAATACTGTATCAAAGGACATATTCCTTTCCTGCAAGTTTCGAAAAGTAATCGATGTTTTTTCCTCGATATTCATAGACAATTCCTCCTTTTTTCTAAATAAGGCTGAAAAACGCATGAATTCAATGAATCATCACAACTATTACTATATTGTATGAAAGGGTTAGTGATTTAGCACCATATGATGGATAGGCGTATATTTAGATTTTATTTAAACAGTGTAAAGAAAATAATCGCTTTTGCTATTCCTTTTTTATTTGGTTTACTATCTTCCAAGGCTCCTAAAGATCTGCCAACACACATATCAGGCTCAACTTTTGATTTATTCCGTTCTTTCGATTCCGTCATTTGTTGTCTCCTCTTTCTCCTTATAGAATTAGACGCATTAGGGATAAATTCCTTTTATACAGATGGAAATATAAAGGGGGAAAATCATTGGAAAATTTGACTCTCCACTTAAGGTAAACTTTATTATAGGGGAGAATCAGGAAAATGCAGATTGCCAACGCTAAGTAAATCCCCCTGACAATTCCCCCGATTTTAACAATATGAAGGAAGTTCTAAAGTTCTTAAATAAGCTAGCGAGACCATTTTCTTTGCATTAAAATGATATGTTTTCCAAGTAAATGGATATGATCCCGACTCAGATGATACAACAATTCCTCGTTAAAATTATCGAATCCTTTTGATGTTCCATCGTTTTTGTCTAATGAAAAATCAACTTTATCTAAAAGAAAACCATTCTGAATAATAGCCAACAGTATTTGATGGAGGAAGATCACCACATATCTAACCCAATCAGTATTTTAGCTAAAAAAATGATGCACTAGATATTATTAAGTAAACGCTGATTAAAGAGTTATTTAAAAAAGAATGGATATCATAATAAAAAACGACACACTATCATATAAATGGAGGTTTTACATAAATGAAAGATAAAACAATACTAAATATCATCACTTTAATAGGGGTAGGTGGTTGGGCTATATTTTTTCGAAAAGGACCGGTAAAAGACTGGCTGCTTGTTTATTTATTTAAGGCAACCATTACTACTTTGATTGATATACCTATAGCAAAGAAAAAACTGGTTCAATACCCAAAGAGATACTTTCCTGGATCTTATGATACAAACATTATATTCGATTATGTAATATTTCCTCTGGTATGTGTACTTTACAGCCAATTAACAAATAAAATGAAAGGCATTAAAACATTATTATTCGTTTTTATACTTAGCGTGCCAATGACAATAATTGAGGAGCTGCTTGAAAGAAAAACTGGATTGGTAAAGTACAGCAATAAGTGGAGTTGGCTTCATACTTTAATATATCTTACTATAACGTTCTGGTCTTCACGAATATTTATTTCATTAATTAGATTGTTAGATCAAATAAAAAGTAAAGAAGGAAATAATCACTTTTTGGTTAACGACTCTCGAAACGGAAGCAACCTAGAAGATACACAAACGATTTTACATATAAAATATTAGTAAAATTCAATTTAAAGTGAACAATATCTTAAAGTATCAAGTGAAGGGTCCCATACCAGAATGATAATACAAGGATGGAATAAGGTTACTTAACAAGTATTAAATAAAAAAACATCTTCCTGGCTACTAAAAGTGCTCTTTATGAACAGAGATATTTGTCGAGGATAATTCCCTAGTTTTATGGATTGCAGCAACCTTCTCGTAAAGAATTTTAGAACCAGCATAGGCGGATACATTGGGAAGAATAATAGAAGTATTTTATGAAGGAACATCTATTTATAAAAGTGAAAAAGAAAAATTACAGACCAATTGAAAGATGTACATTTATTTAGGTCCTAAAAATCGTTTTAAAGTCAGCTGTATTTATGCTGAATAAGATTATCAATTAGTATTTTCCGCTTCTTTATTCTGGCTAATTAAATGCAATGTTTTATGATATAAAATAGTTGTGGTTGCTTTTTCTTCCATCACAGTATGTAACATAAAAATAAAAAACAACCACTATAAAAGAATTATTTGCATGTCTAATCGTTCCATACTCCTTAGTATATTTCTAATTAGCATGGAAATATCATTTTTTTCTTATCCGCATTAGGCGCTTTCTAAATTATCCTATATATTAATCGTTACTAAATTATTTTTGAAGCTGTTTTCTATCGTTTATGATCAAATGATAACACTAAGAAAAAACTTTTCTTTAGCACCTTTCTTTTTCGCAACTGCTTCTTTGCCCTTTTTTTAGAATGTTTATTCAAAGAGTTCGAGCAGCTGGCTAAAATTTTCTATAACATGATGAAACTCTGTTGCTTCTCCAAATCCATATTGTGCATAGATAAATGGAATCTCTGCGATTTTTGCTGCATTCCCATCACCTATCGTATCACCAACATACACAGGATTTAATAACTGGTTCCGTTTCATAATCAATAAAATATTTTCTGCTTTTGAAAGTCCTGTTCTTCCTGGATTTTCATAATCTAAAAAATACTTTTCTAACTGGTGATATTTATAAAATGCCTCTATATATCCATCTTGGCAATTACTCACAATATATAGCTTATATTTTTTTGATAACTGTTTTAATGCATCCTCAACATATTCATATAATTTCCCACCATACTGTTCCATATATTTATTTTCAACAGCACCACAAGTCGTCATCAGCTGTTCTCTAGTGTATGCATCCAATTCAGGAAAAAGCTTTTTTCCTATCTCTGGTGTTTGTAGCCCCATAACATTTTGCACATCTTTTTTTGTCACTTCTTTATTAATATGTTTATTTTGTTTCAAGACACTATTCCAAGCAAGTGCAACCGTATCGCATGAATCCCATATTGTTCCGTCTAAATCAAATATAATACTATCCATTTTTCTACCCCTCCCTAAGCCTATCATACGTCAGATGAAGAATGAAGACACGTTTTTTGTACAATCTTTTTCTTCCTAAGAACATACATAACTGCTGTTTATGATTTATGCTAGAAGAGTTTTTCTTGTAAGGAGAGAGCGATTCATTTCTTTAGTTGTTTTTCACCTGACCATTACTTATATAAATTAGAATGGAAGGTTAAACATGAGTGCTGTTATGTCATTTGAAGCAAAAGAAACATGATATCCTTCGAGGGAGGAGGGAGAAGAATCGTTATATGTAGAAATGAAAATAGTATAATTCTTCGATGAAAAAATACCGAGCCCTTTGTAAAAAATATAGCTAGCTGCTTGATTTCATCTTTAATAAAAAGAACCCAGCAGAAGTGTCTCAGCACTTTTAATAGAGTGCAGCGGCTGATAACAAACATAGCTAAAATCAACTTATCCTAA
Source organism: Niallia nealsonii (assembly GCF_002835805.1). Lineage (GTDB taxonomy): Bacteria > Bacillota > Bacilli > Bacillales > Cytobacillaceae > Niallia > Niallia nealsonii. The sequence goes on from NZ_PISE01000031.1 coordinate 143,300, forward strand.
ATATGTAGAAATAAAAGGCTAAATTTCATTTTGAAATTTAGCCTTTTATTTAGAAACCATTTATTTTAATGTTTTTGCATATTCCTGCACCATTTCTTTTGTGACCATTTTTCTTGTTGGTACCACACCTTGTTTGGCAAGTTCATTCATTTCTTCTGTAATAGCATTAATTTGGGCTACTGCAAATTCTTCACCATTTAAGCATTTTTGCAAGGCTTCCTCAATATATGCTTCGCGTTTGGCATCCAATTGCTGAAAGTAGACAACGCGGCTATTTATTTTTTCCACATGTTTGGTTAAGGCTTTATGTACGCTCATTTTTGTTTTAGCTCCTTTTTTATGTATCTTTTCCTATTTTAATATTGAAAACAGAAAAATGAAAGTATTTTTATTAATAAGAATACATAATATGATTATGGTAAACTAATAGCATTTTTATTGATCAATAAGAGTATTCATATAAATTAGTTTACATAATATAGTTATAGTGAATTAAAAAGAAATTAACGCAATTACCCAGCTAATATGGAGAATTAACGTAACGAAATACAAACATACAGGAATGGATAAAATAATACACCAGCTTTTTCTATTTTTTGCCGTAAAAAAGAAAAAGAAAAAAATCAATAGCAAAGATAATAAAATTTTTAAAAAAAGAAACAAAAAAGGAGAGACCATCCATAAAGTATTCATCAATGGGTTAGACTCTAAGATGAGGTTGTAACGCAATCCAATATATGTAAAAAAAGCATCCAGCATATTCAATACGCTAAGAAACAAAAAGAAAAATTTCACCACTTCACCTCCATGTATAGTCTTTCCTGAAACATCCTTATTTTTACTTATTATCCTAAAAATAGGTATAAATTTAGATGGATCAATGCTAGTGAAGTAAAAAGTAATTCCTTTGTATCGCTTTTCACTGCATTACCGCGCATAATATCTCTTATGTGCGGTTTTTTATGATTTGTAGTATACTAAAGGTAATGAAAAAAGAGGCAGGGGAAATGCAGAATGATAGAAAAAGAGAGATTGTTAGATTGGTATAACGAGGAGATGATGATTTTCCAAACAGAGATGGATAATAAAGATTATAGTAAATTTACCATTGATAATTATGTACGCGATATTTTCTTTTTCTTAGAATACATAACAAGAAAAAAACAAGAAAAAGTAGAATTATCAGAAGTGAAAAAAATCACCTTAACACTATTTATGAATGAATTAAAAACAAAAAGAGGCAATAGTGCAGCATCGAGAAACCGACGCTTAACAGCAATCCGATCCTTTTATAAATGCCTGGTGGATTATGAACTTGTCAGCAACAATCCTGCGAGCGAATATGAAAGTGCCAAAGAACAAAAAGGGAAGCTGCCGAGTTATTTGGAAAAAGAGGAATTGCGGGATTTTTTTGCGATGGTCGAAAAGGTTTCCCAAAAGCAGCATATCAAACGAAATAAGGTGATTCTTGGTCTGATGGCGTTCGCAGGCCTTCGAGTGACAGAAATCCATACGTTAAATATTTCTTCCATTCACTCCTTAAAAAAGGGCATCCTCGTGACAGGAAAAGGAAATAAGTCCCGCTATATCCCACTTCCTGCAAAACTTTATGAGGAAATGATGGAGTATATTAAAGAGGAACGAATTTTTCCGATGAAGGGTTATGAAGATGCTGTCTTTATTTCTAGAAGAGGCAAAAGAATTTCCCGGCGGCGCATTCAAGAAATCACAGAAAAAATTTGCGAAACCGTAGAAGAAGCATTTCCAGACTATAATTGGAAATCAAAGGGCATATCTAGCCATAAATTGCGTCATACATTTGCTACCCATTTAGTAAGAGATGGACGAGATATCCGGACTGTTCAAGAGCTGTTGGGTCATAGCAACTTAAATACAACACAAAAATACACCCATGTATCGGATGCTCAAAAAGAAAAAGCAATGGATATGGAAGTATCCGACTATTTTAGAAATAACGATAATAATATTATGTAAACTAGTTGTTTTTACAGCAATAGAGGCAGCCATTATGCTTAAAAGTGTTGGAAACCTTCCTATTCATCAGCATATTTATAAAAGAACGAGCATATGCATAATATTATAGTGCCAACATAAGGGAAGTGTTGCAATGCCACAAAAAAAACATAATATCATTGTAAAAGCAAAAGTACCGCAAGTTTGGAATTTTGTGTGTTCAATGGATAACTGGGCTCCCCTTGTACCTGGATATATTGATCATCAGATTCTTTGTGATAAGGTTTCGACATGGGAATTCAAAACAGATTTTGGGCTAATCAAAAAAAAAATTCAGTTGCGAGTCGATATTTTAACCTGGCAAGAACCTTCAAAAATAACGTTTCAATTAACAGACATAAATGAAAAATTTATTGGGAATGGCTATTTTTTGGTGGAAAAAGCAGAGGAGTCAGCTACAAAAATGACTGGTTTTTTAAAAATAGAGGCACTAGGAACATTTGCCGCGATGATGAACAGCATACTGGAGCCAAAGTTAGAAGAACTAACCGAAGAATTCACCAAAAATGTTTGTCAAAAAATTGAAAGTTTACAATACGATAATAATATTATGTAAACTAAAAAGACTCAATAGAGGGGGATCACCAGCAAAACGCAGATTTATAATATTAAAGATAGTTCACTATTAAAAATCCCAATCGCTCAGTGATATAAATGAGAAATTGGGATTTAAGTATTCCACAATTGCGCTCGATTGTGGAATATCATTGCTAAAATCTTAATTAAGATAAGCACGGTTTAGTGTAGGTACATTATTTCACAAGTTCATGTATTTTTTTCAATTTTTCTCAAATATCGATCTAATAAGGTAATAATTAGAATAAAACAAATTACTAAACTGAATATCGCTAGATAGTGAAGCCCGTTTGTAATAGCTTCGGATTTTAAAAACAATCCGTTGGCAGAAGAAGCAAGCATAGCTCCCATGTACATAAAGATTCTTAATAAACCAGCTGAAGCACCCATTTGTTTGGAAGAAGCCTGAAAATAGACAGCATTTTGGTTAGCTAAATTTAATATACCTTGGGGGATTCCGAATAGTATAGCAATGACAATAAGATAAATAAGACTGCTTGAATGATTTGTAAATAGCAGCAGTGACATAGCAATAAACTGAACGATACTCCCTGCAATCAATTTCATATGGATTGCAGGATTTTTCCCAGTTGCTTTAGAAAGGATGATCGACGTTAAAAACATCGGCAATAGCAACAGACCAGAATGTGAAGGGGACAGCCCCCTACCTGTTTCTAACCATTGGGGATATCCATAAAGGAAACTGTATGATACAGTAGCTGAAAGCAAACCTCTGGTATACGTTAATAACAAAGGGGTATTCCCAGCTAATAAGCGTAAATCCATAAAAGGATTTTTTATTTTCAACTCAAATCCAGTAAAAATGACACCGAAGATGATTGCAATTATTAATAGATATACACTATGCCAATTCGGACTCATTAAGAAAAGGAGAGCAGAAATTAAAGTGATTCCAAAAAAAAGGATACCAATAAAATCAATGGAAGTAATGTTATCCTCTTTTCTAAGGAAATCTTCAGAAACCCTTGGAAACCGGAAGTAGCCTAAGAACACACAAGCTAATGACAAAGGAATATTTACGATAAATGTACTTTGCCAACCACCAAATTCAGTGAGTAGCCCCCCTAAGGCAGGTCCAACAACGGCAATCGTTTGGCTAGAAATCGCTAATTAATGTAAGAATACTCGTTGAACTTTCCTCACCGGTTCGCTCTGCTTCCCTACGGATAAGATACATAGAGGCGGGATAACCAGCGCAGGTTCCAAAACCAAGTAAAACTCTGGCAATCACTAACCACCAAATATTAGGGGAAAAGATCGCGATTAAACTAGAGATACCTACTAGTGATGCTGCGATTAAAAAAAGAAGTCTTGGACCAAAAATATCAATTAACTTCCCTACGACTGGCTGTCCAATTGCCGTAGCAAGATATAACGCAGAAACAAGCCATGCTGTTTGAGAAGATAGTACATCAAACGCTTGCCCAATTGGAATTAAAGCAACTGAAATAATGGAAGAGTTAATAGGATTTAGAATGGAACCTAAAACCATTGGAGCAATCAATTTTTGATTAAAATGATTTTTATTTGTAGCCTTCCTGTTGTTACTAAATATAGACAAATTTATTCCTTCCTTCATATAATCTTGAAAGGTTTCAGGAACTATAAAAAATAGTTGTATAAATCATAAAAAAACGGAAAGGCAAACGTGTCGGGGCTATTTCACCATAACGGAAACAGCTCCTCTTTGTTTAGTTTAATGTATCAATCCAGGATTGGACCGTCAACACATCAGCTTGACGTGGAAATATTTTCTCCGTGAGAACCCGGTGAGCCTCTGGATCTGGATCAAGACAAGCGTCTTCTAGCACTTTAATTTTAAAGTCTTTGTCCGCTGCCTCTCTTAAAACTACCCCACCCGTAGCAATTCCGCTCTTATTGAACTAAACTGCTAATTACTTCAATTGCCTTCCTTCGCAATCTATTTTTTTCATGAATATCCAAATCTCCCACCGAGAGCCATTTCATAATCTGGCTCTTCGTATTAAATAACCTGACAGTGTGTAGCGTATTTTTCTTGTATGGTACTGTCAAAAATTATACTTTGTGACACAGTATAGAACGGAAGGAATTTGATGTGTTATAAAGTATATTTTTCTATTTTGAAATATGTCAGAAAAATGATATGCTTTTTGAAATAGAATCATAGTTTTAGAGAAGGAAGAAAGCTTAAAATTAGGATATGCTTGTGTTTCAGCTAAGAATCAAAATCCAGAGCGGCAGCTTAAGAAGTTTTGGGAACTGGGGAAAATCGAGAAGACCATTTTTCTCTTAGACTATATCTCAAATGATCCCATGTGACGCTGAATCCAACGCGGTTTAAAGAAGGAAGAAGCGATGAATGCACTCGCTCGAGCCATCGACGGGGAGTTGCGTAAGCGTGCCTTACAGAAGTTACAGCATGCCAGTGCCAGTAGACGCTCTTCATCCATTACATCAACTATAGTACAAAGCCGAAGTGCCTTAACGTTGTAAATTAGCATTTTGTTGGTGGGACCCCAATAGAGGTTTTTTTCTTTTTTAATCATATATTTTGATTTCGAGATATATGTCTTTTATAATAGCTTTATTCACATAGATAAAAAGTACTAGGGGGAATAGATATGGTTGCATTTGAAGCATTAATTAAAGAAAGACGATCTGCCAATAATTTTATAGAGGGAGTACCTATTAGCAGAAAGGAACTAAATGACATATTCGAAGAAGTAAAACTTGCGCCAAGTGCGTTTAATTTGCAGCATACTCATTATATGGTCATTCAAGATAAAGAAATAAAAACAAAAATGCAAGAAGCAGCATTTGGACAATATAAAGTTCATTCTGCATCGGCCGTAATTTTGGTAACAGGAGATAAAAAAGCATATGAAAAAGCTGGCTCGATTTATGAAGGATTAAAAATGCTTGGAATTTTAGATGAATGCCAATATGATTCGATGGTAAAGGAAACAGTCGAAACTTACTTGACAAGAGGTCCTATTTTTCAGCGGGATGAAGCAATCCGCAATGCTTCGTTATCGGCAATGCTTTTTATGCTTGCGGCTAAAAATAAAGGATGGGATACTTGTCCGATGATAGGATTTGATGCAAATAAAGTAAAGGAAATCTTACATTTAGAGGAACAGATCGAACCGGTTATGATGATTACTATTGGGAAAGAAAAAAGGGAAAGCAGACAGCCTAGAGGTTATCGTAAACCAGTTTCAGAATTTGTTCAATACCTTTAAAATCAATTATTTAGAGAGAACTTCGCCACAATTGGATAGGCTGTTTTTCCCTGATTACCAATGGGTACAAAGCTAGCTGGATGGACGATGCTAGTCACTTTTCTCCTTTTTATGAAAAAGCTACAAGCAGTGATGCTCTACTGTTTGTAGCTTTTTCCTTTTTAAAAAACGTTTTTAAGGGAAAACATCGTGCAAAACGCTTTATCGAACAATTGTTTCATGATAGGATAAACCTTTAGAAAACAGATTACGGCTAAGGAGTTTACAATAAATGAAAATAGTTACATGGAATGTGAACGGCATTAGAGCATGTGTAAAAAAAGGGTTTTTAGACTTTTTTGAAAGTATAGATGCAGATATATTTTGTATTCAAGAATCGAAATTGCAAGAAGGCCAAATTCAATTGGAATTAGACGGCTATCATCAGTTTTGGAATTATGCAGAAAAAAAGGGGTATTCAGGAACAGCTGTTTTTTCCAAACAAAAGCCTCTTTCTGTTGTATATGGCATCGGAGAGGATTTTCCGGAAAACGAAGGCCGTGCGATTACATTAGAATTTGAGCAGTTTTATTTAGTAAATGTGTATACACCTAATTCAAAACGCGATTTAAGCAGATTAACTTATCGAATCGAATGGGAAAAGCAACTGAAGCAATACTTAGCAGGACTTGATGCACAAAAGCCTGTGATATACTGCGGCGATTTAAATGTGGCTCACCAAGAAATTGATTTGAAAAATGCAAAATCAAATATCGGCAATTCTGGCTTTACAGAAGAAGAACGCGGAGAAATGAGTCGATTATTGTCCAATGGTTTTATTGACACATTCCGTTATTTTTATCCAGAAAAAACAGATGTATATACATGGTGGTCCTATATGGCCAAAGTGCGGGAGCGAAATATTGGCTGGAGAATTGACTATTTTATTGTCTCGGAACGACTAAAAGACAAGTTAGTTGATACAGACATCCATTGTAGCGTTATGGGAAGCGATCATTGCCCTGTACAATTGTCCATCAATCTATAAGATAGAAGATGCTCAATCAAAAGGGGGATTAGCAGATGGCGATTATAGTAGGAAAAATGGCAGAAAAAGATTTTCCCCTCTATCAAAAAACACTTGTTAAAGAGTATGCCAAAGATAAAATAAAAGCAGGAACTTGGGCAGAAGAAGGAGCCCTCCAAAAAGCGGAAGAACAGCTGCAAACTCTTTTGCCTAAAGGGGTCCACTCTCCGTGCCACTATTTTTTAAGCATTACAAAAGAGCCCACGAAGGAAATAGTCGGTTATCTTTGGTACCATTTAGATCTTAATAATCGATTTAAGGAAGCTTTTATTTATGATTTTGTCATCAACGAAAAAGAACAAGGAAAAGGGTATGGTACAAAGGCTCTAGAAATACTTGATGACCATATAAAACAGCAAGGGGGCAAAAAAATAACCCTTCATGTGTTTGCCCATAACGAAAAAGCGATTCATTTATATAAAAAAATGCAGTTTCAAACAAGAGATCTAGTAATGAGCAAAGATTTATAAAAAGAAGCAGATGGAACATCCATCTGCTTTCTCTTTATTTTTTATACAAATATTCTTTCGATGGGATAATTTCATTTTCGGTTAAAATATATTCATGACATTCCATCAAAGATTTATCCAACGAAGTCGGCACTCTCTCTTTATTATAGGCACATACTAGCATTAGTTTATTTTCATTCACTAATCTATCTGCTTCGTGTTCAAATTCTTTTAGAATATGCAAAACTTCTTCTTCCTTATTCCACTCTACATGCGCCCATATTCGAAACGATAGGTTTTGTTCGAGATATGGTTTTAGCACACGGTCCAAATAGGAAAATATATAAGGGGGATTAAAGCCTCCGCTAGAAAAATAATAGTCAAAATTATTGATAGGATAAATTTTTTTCCAATCTTCCTGTGACAAAGAAGCTGATAGCTTTTGCTGTAGCAAGGAATAAATTCGATCATTTTCGATTAAAATAATATGATCTCCTTGTTCTAGTCCTGCTACTATGTAGGCTGCAAGGTTTTCCAAATAGTTTTCCTGCTTTTGTGTAGCATAATAAACATGTGCCGTTTGTGTGGAGCTGCTTAATTCTTTAAATTGATTCTTCATTAATATTCCAACTCCTTTTATTACTTCAGTTTTAAATTTTACTATATAAATAGAATGTCTGTCGAGAGCAATCGTTCTTCCATTATGTTAATCAAGCTTTTCTTCTATTTTCCCATAATCAACTCTCCCATGACTGCATTATGCCTAATCGGCAGAAGCAATGCTCTTTTTTTGCAAAACGATGCATTTACCATTATGCTAAAACTATTATTAGACTAGATTCGAAATAAAAAAGGAGAAGAAATATATGAATTTTAAGGGGATTCACCATGTATCTGCCATGACTGCCAATGCAGCAAAAAACTATCATTTTTATACAAAAGTATTAGGGCTGCGCCTTATCAAAAAAACAGTGAACCAAGATGATCCATCTGTTTACCATCTGTTTTATGGAGATGAAGAAGGAAATCCGGGGACAGAATTAACTTTTTTTGAAATTCCAAACCTTGCACAGCACAGAGAAGGTGTAAGCAGCATTTCTGCTTTAAGCCTTCGGGTTCCGACAGATAAAGCATTAGATTATTGGTCCGACCGATTTGAAAAATTAGCAGTAAAACATCGAAAAACCCAAACACGCGCCGAAAGACAATCGCTCGAATTTTTTGATTTTGAAGGCCAGCGCTTTTTCCTCATTTCTGATGAACAAAATATAGGGGTTAAAGGAGGCGTGCCTTGGGAGAAAGGACCCATTCCAAAAGAATTTGCGATCATTGGATTAGGACCTGTTCAGTTGACTGTTCGCAAACCTGATTCTACTATTCGTTTATTAACAGAAGTGATGGGTTTTCGGTTTAAAAAAGACTTTCCTTCGACTATTGCAGGGCAACCTGTCATTCATGTGTTTGAAACAGGGGAAGGAGGGAGTGGAGCTGAAATACATCTAGAAGAAAGAAACGATTTGCCTATGCAGCGATTAGGAAGAGGCGGTGTTCATCACGTAGCCTTTCGAGTAGAAGATGAAGATCAATTATACGACTGGATAGAAAAAATCAATGAAGCAAGATTTCAGCATTCCGGATATATTGACCGTTACTATTTTAAATCTCTCTATTTTAGAGAACCTAATGGAATTTTATTTGAACTAGCAACAGATGGTCCAGGTTTTGCGACAGATGAGCCACTCGAACATTTAGGAGAAACCTTAGCTCTTCCTCCGTTTTTAGAGCCAAAACGAAACGAAATTGAAAAGAAGCTAAAACCATTGGATACAGCGATAAATCATGATTAGAGAGCAAAAGCGGAGCCAATTATGGTTTTCGCTTTTTTTACATTGACATCATACAGACAAGAAGTGTAGCATTTTATTAGTGAAGATGTACTTAAAATATAGAAGCAATTGTACTTAGGGGGAGAAATGAATGAAATGTGTATCGATTGATTTAGATGGCACGCTATTAAATGACTTGCATCAAATATCTGATGGCAATAAAAACATCATCGAAAAATTAAAAAAACATAAGATTGAAGTAATATTAAATACAGGCAGACAATACCCAGATGTCGTAAAAGTTGCAGGCGTTTCCGAATTAGAGGTACCAATTTTCTGCTTAAATGGCAGTATGATGTATGCGCCAAATGGAGAACTGCTGTATGAGACGACTTTATCCATTGAATTATATAAAGAGTTATTGGCAGTGCTGCAACCGTTGAATGTCGGCATTCTTGTCTATACAAATCAAGGAGGATTTCCAGCGACATTGCCTCAATTAAGAGGAAAAGCATGGGAAGAGATTCAGGCAATGTTTGATAACCAAAATTATGAAAGCATCCTACATTTAGAAAATGTAAAAATTTATAAATTAATCGCTGTTGTCGACGAAACAAATATCGCAAAAATTGCTGATGTCAAAAAAACATTGAGTAAACTCGATTCTATTTCCTTTTCTTCTTCTTTTCCAAATAACTGCGAAATTACTTCTAATGAAGCACAAAAAGGGAAAGCGATTAGACGATATGAAAACTTAAAGAACTTAAGTTTTGATGAAATTTATTCATTTGGTGATGGGGGCAATGATGTGACTCAATTTGAAGTATCCACACGTTCCTTTGCGATGGAAAATGCCCCAGATGAAATCAAAAAAAGAGCAAGTGATTTAACCAAAAGCAATAATGAAGACGGCGTAGCGTATGCGATCGAACATATTTTAAAATTAGTATAAATTTTCAGATGGCAACTTCGCTTATTTTTACAAAACAAAGACGTTTCTCTAACAAAATAGAAACGTTTTTTGTTTTTTTCCACATCCATACAGCTTTTTTGCTGAAAATAATTTATAATGATTAATTGATTGTATACATAAAATAAGGAATAGATGCCTTTAATAGAAGGAATTTACGATAGGAGTTTGATTTATTTTGAAAAAAATCGTATTTACAGGCGGCGGTACGGCAGGGCATGTGACGCCAAACATCGCTATTATAAATGAGCTGAATAAAAAAGACTGGGAAATCCATTATATTGGTTCAAAAGCGGGAATTGAAAAAGAATTAATCGAAAAAATCCAGATCCCCTATCATTCTATCTCAAGTGGGAAGCTAAGACGTTATCTATCAGTGGAAAATGCGAAAGATGTCTTTAAAGTGCTAAAAGGCTGTTTAGATGCACGGAAAGTCTTAAAAAAAATAAAACCAGCTGTTGTTTTTTCAAAAGGTGGATTTGTGTCTGTGCCCGTTGTAATTGCTGCAAACATGATGAAAATCCCAGTCATTATTCATGAAAGTGATTTAACGCCAGGACTTGCCAATAAAATTGCACTCCGTTTTTCATCGAAAATTTTTACATCATTTGATGAAACCATCAACTATTTGCCTAAGGAAAAAAGCACAGTCATTGGTTCCCCCATTAGAAAAGATATCTTAACAGGTTCTGCTGTGAAAGGAAGAGTTTTTTTAGATTTTACTAGCACTAAGCCAATCATTACCGTGATGGGCGGAAGCTTAGGGGCAAGGAAAATAAATGAAGTTATTCGGGAAAATTTAGAGGAATTAACCAAAACTTATCAAATTGTCCATTTATGCGGAAAAGGAAATATTGCAACAGAATATACAAACAATAAAAACTATAATCAGCTTGAGTATGTCCATGAAGAATTGGCAGATATCCTTGCTGCGACAAATCTTGTGATTACACGCGGCGGTTCTAATGCCATCTTTGAATTCCTCGCTCTAAAATTGCCGATGTTAATCATTCCATTAAGCAAGCTGCAAAGCCGAGGAGACCAAATATTAAATGCTAAATCTTTTACCAAAAAAGGATTTTCTTTAACATTGGAAGAAGAAGAGCTTACTTCTCAAACTTTTTTAGCGAAACTAGCGGAGTTGGAGGAAAAACAAGAAACCATGAAGCAAGCAATGCAACAATACAATAAACACGATGCGTTAACAGCAATCTTAGAGGAATTAAAAAAATATTAAAGAAAATTAGCTGATTTCATTTAAAACGAGCCTCAGAGTGTAGACAAAAAAGATGCACATTTTCAGGCTGATTGAAAGTGTCTGTCTTTCGATAAGCAGCGTTACTAGGTTTAAATAATGAGCAGCTAAACAAGGTAAGCAACAAAAAAAACGGGCGTTTGTCAACAGTCTGGGGCTGACTCTATTTGGAGTCGGCCTTTTTTTCTCGTTTCCTCCACCTTTTCCTTGCTATTTATGCTAAGAAAAGCCACAATAAGGAATGTTACATTGTTTTATATAGAAGAAAGTAGGGATTTAGTTGCAAGATTTTCAACGTTTAGGTATTTCCTCCAGATTAGAAGGAGAATTGAATAAATACGGGATTACTAGCCCGACACCCATACAAACAAAAGTGATTCCTTCCTTATTAAAAGGACAAGATATAATTGCACAGGCACAGACAGGTACAGGAAAAACCTTTGCTTTTGCTTTGCCTATACTGGAAAAAATCCAAAAGGATGCTCCTTATACACAGGCGCTTATTCTTAGTCCAACACGAGAATTGGCCTTACAGATAACAGACGAAATCAATAAAATAAAAGAAGAAGATGTAACCGTCCTTGCTGCATATGGCGGACAAGATGTGGAAAAACAGCTCCATCGTTTAAAACAGCAGATTTCCATCATTGTCGCAACACCAGGACGTCTAATCGATCATCTCAGAAGAGGAACGATTGATTTAAGCAAGCTTTCTTTCCTTGTGTTAGATGAAGCAGATCAAATGCTTCATATTGGCTTTTTGGATGAAATTGCATTTATTATGAAACAAACACCAAATGATCGCCAAACGATGCTGTTTAGCGCCACTATTTCATCGGATATAAAAAAATTGGCCAAAAAATATACAAAAAATGCAGCATATATAACGGTCGAAAAGAAACAAGGCCCTGCTTTAACCGTAAAACAAATCAGCATGCACACACCGCCACGGGCAAAACAAGGTGCGTTAATGTCCCTAATTAACGAAGAGCAGCCATTTATGGCCGTTATTTTTTGCCGCACTAAACGTCGGGTATCCAAATTATATGAAGTGCTTCGCGCTAATCGTTTTTCCTGCCGGGAACTTCACGGCGATCTTTCCCAAGCAAAAAGAGAACAAGTAATGAAAGAGTTCCGCGAAGCGAAATTCCAGCTGTTGATTGCAACAGATGTAGCAGCAAGAGGATTGGATATTGACGGCATTACCCATGTATTTAACTATGATATGCCGATGGATGCAGAAAGCTATGTCCACCGAATTGGTCGAACAGGCAGAGCGAAGGCAGAAGGATTTGCGGTGACGTTTTATTCATCCGATGACCGCCCTTTATTAGATGCTATTGAAAAAGAATTAAACATTACCATCGAAAAAAAACCATTGCTGAAAAAAGACGGAAATGACACCGAACAGCCTAAAGATCATACCCATACAAAGGTCAGCAAATACTCTAAAAATAAGCATGCAAAAAAAGGAACCTTTAAAGGTGAAAGGAAAAGCAAGCCGGCGAAAAAAGACGCTACTTCTTCAAAACAAGAAAAAGGCAATGCTTCTAATAAAAAACAAGAAACCAAACAAAAAGAAACGAGTCCTGCTTTTGAGCGCTTTAAAGAAGCACGCAAGAAAAAAACGACTGGCAGTGCCATCTTTAAGCCGAAAAAATCAAAAAAACGCTAATCAACTATTTTTATCACGCATTAACGGGCTTTTGACCCTCACCTAAGGGATGGTAAGGGAAAACGAGAAATCTAGGTGGGGGATAACTGCCCATAAAGGCCTGATTGAAGTTTCACTTTATCCGGTAGATTCCCTTTTTCTACTGGATGTCTTACATAGTATACGAAAATGAATAGGAGACCAAAACATGTTAAAAAAACAGATGCAAATATATATAGAACAACAGACAAAAACAAATGGATCGCTTTTTTTCTTTTCAGAAGAAAAAAAATATCTACTTGGACACTCTTTTGTTGTAGAGAAGGAGCTAGAGGAAAAAAACACTGCAGAAAGATTTCCTAATATATATTTAGAATTAGCGAGTAAAGAAACAGATGAAACGATCGAAGAGAATGTCGATTCCACTTTTTTAGCAACAGAAATTCACTATTTCGAGAAAAAGATAGAAGAATATTTATACGTAGAATCAGATGCTTTTGTCATTGTTGGAGTAGAATCCCTCTCTTTAGAAGTAGATTCTGTTTTTCGTACATATGAAGGAATATTCGGTTTAAAAATTCCCAAAAAAGCAGAAGGAGCGATCCGTAGCTTTTTCGAAAAAACATTAGAAGGGAACCATACTACCTATAATTTAATGTTTAATGCACAAGATGGAATGTGGGATGTCAACTTACCGATTGAAGCCATTCCAGGTTTCTCCAATCAAATGAACATAGGGGACGTATTGCAGCTTATTTATTTATTTTTATTCCAATTAGGTGAAGAGCTGGAAAAAAAGCAGTAAAATAGTGGAAAACAATGGAAAAAATTTGGATGAATAAACTATTTACCTATGTAAATGCAAGAAATGAGGGAAACGTATGTCAGACTCCATCGTGCGTGTAAAAGTAAATAAAAACGAATTTACTTGGGATAAAGAGAACGGATTATTTAGTTTTGATGGTGCACCTGCTCTTCTCTTTTGGGATACTGCCATTGAGTTATTTATTGAGACAATTATGGAAGTTTCTGGCCCTGATGTATCAACCACTGTATTTGAAGCGACTGGATTCCGTATGGGGAAGCTTGTCAGCAGCTATTATAAAGACAAGTTTGACATTGAAGAAGTCTTTACTCAATATAGCGATATTTATCGAAATGCTGGCTGGGGCAATATAGAAGTTGCCTACTTTTCATTAGAAGAGAAAAAAATAATTGTCCGTTTAAAAAACAGCTGGGAGCACCGTATTTTCAAATTATTAGATAAGGATCAAGCGTCTGTGCTTTTGCCAAGTCATTGGGCAGGAGTATTCTCTAGTCTTCTTGAAGAAAATATGTGGTATAAGCTGACGAAAAATCAATTAGCCGGGGATGAATATGATGAAGTAGAAATTTTTCTGTCTACTATCACCCCAAATCAAAATATTCATGCTCTGACAAGACAAAAAGAACAAAAATATATCCAGGAGCTAGAAGAGCAAGTGGATAATCGTACAAAAGAATTAACTAGCCTTGTAAAAACATTATCTACCCCTGTTTTACCAGTACTGCAAGGGGTGTTGGTGATTCCGCTTGTTGGAAAATTTAATGATGAACGCATGGAAGATCTTATGCAAAAAGCATTGTTTGAGTTTACGAAACAACGGGCCAATTATTTGCTTTTAGATCTAACGGCCATTAATGGGTTTGATGAATACGTCGTTGACCGTTTGCAAAAACTGGTGAAAGCAGTGGAATTAGTAGGGGGAAAATGTATTTTGGTTGGCATTTCCGCTTCTTTCAGTCTGCAGATCATTCAATCGGGAGTCAACTTAAAAGATATTCCATCTTTTTCTACATTAGAACAAGGAGTCGAATTTGCCTTAGAACAAACAGGCTTTGAACTAATCAAAGCAAAATAATGCTTTTCCATTTTATAATAAAAGCTGCTAGAAAAAAGAGGTGCTTTGTCTTTTTTCTAGCAGCTTATTTTTTGTTAAGCCCATACAAACGCCAGTCTTGCAAAAGAATGAGCGAATACGGTGATTCAAATGAAAAGTTCTACTAAAAAATTCTATCGCTGCCTAGATTGGCAATTTTAAAAAGCTTGGTTTAATGCCACTTGATTGTGTCAACACTGATTTAAAAAGAAGCTCAATCAGGGGAGAGTGCATGGAAAAAATGAAACAGATTTTATTAGCAGGTATGGTTACAGTACTTATATTGACGCAAAATTGGAGCAATAGCCAAGCAGAGGCAGACACTATTTCATTTGCCCTTAACAACGAAATACAATCCATTGTTTTAAATGAACCGGCATTAAAAGGAAGTCTTGCAGGCATTAGCATCAGAGACCAGCAAAGCGGCAATATAGTGTATGAGCACATTGGAAATATCAGACTTGCCCCTGCCTCGAATATGAAATTGTTGACAGCAGCTGTTGCTTTATCTGTTTTAGGAGAAGATTATCGTTTTTCTACAGAAGTAGCCACAGATGGAAAAATCAAAAATAATATTTTGCATGGCAATCTTTATTTAAAAGGAAAAGGAGATACGACCTTAATGGCAGATGATTTGGATCAGCTTGCCCGTACATTGAAAAACAAAGGCATTCAAAAAGTGACTGGCAGCCTTATCTATGATACGAGTTGGTATGATTCTATCCCCTTATCGGTTGATCTTGCCTGGAGCGATGAAGCGACCTATTACGGGGCAAAAATTTCTCCGTTAACTGTTTCGCCGACTAAAGAATATGATGCAGGAACGGTTTTGATTAAAACAGCACCTGCCAAAAAAATGGGCGCTTCGGCCATCCTAACAGCAAAACCAGCAACAAATGCAATAACTATCATAAATAAAACCAAAACGGTTGAAAAACAAGGAAAAAAGAAACTACGCTACACGAGAGAGCATGATGGGAAAAAAATTATCGTTTCAGGCACTATTCCTATCGATGCTTCCGCTGACTCAGAATGGATATCTGTTTTCGATCCAAGCAAAGTGGCAGCTGATTTATTTCAACAATCCTTAACAAAACAGGGAATCCAAACATATGGCATCCATAAAGGCGTTACACCAGAGCTTTCTACTCTTATGGCCTCACAAGAATCTATTCCCTTATCCAAGCTCCTGATTCCGTTTATGAAATTAAGCAATAACACCATTGCCGAGACATTGCTGAAAGAAATAGGAAAAGTCAAAAGGGGCAAAGGAAGTTTTGAAGCAGGCATTGCTGTTGTCAAAGAGGAGTTGAAAAAGTTTGGATTAAATCCTGATCATATGCTGATTCGTGATGGCTCTGGCATTTCACCGATTGATTTTGTGACTGCAAATGATCTGTCGCTTTTATTGTTTCATATCCAAAAAAAGCCGTGGTTTCCCGTGTATCTAACTTCCTTGCCAGTGTCAGGAAATACAGAACGGCTCGTTGGCGGAACATTGCGCTATCGCCTTCATTCTGAAAATACCAAAGGCAAAGTGCGGGCTAAAACAGGATCTTTATCTGCTGTGAGCACATTATCTGGTTATGTGGAAAGCAGAAGCGGTAAAAAGTATATCTTTTCAATCCTTCTGAATCATTTAGTAGACGATGATAAAGGAAAACAAATTCAAGATAAAATCGTGGAAACATTGGCAGCCTATTGATACGCTTATCTATAGCTTATTTGCGCCGTCAAAAGGGCTATTCTATATGATTCAACCGTTTTTTTATAAATGGTAAAATCTTTTTCCTCTCTTACATCTTTTTTCCAAAATTGGACAAGATAAGATCAAGTTGAACACCTAGGAGGAAAATTAATGAAAAAAGAATTGCTTTTTGCGTTTGCTGCCTTCTTTTTTATGTCCTTAAGTGCGATTACAGGTGTATATGCATTAGAAAAAGAAGAGATGGAAAAAATAGTGCAGGAGAAATCCATTGATTTTGCAAAAGATGGTTCCAATGAAACGGTTCAATTAAAAGGAATCACAATAAAAGAGGAATCTAATTTTTTTAAAGAACTTTCTTTAGAAGTGAAAAATGAAGCAGACAAAACCAATACTATCCCCTTAGAAGGCGGCTATAAACCGACTCTCGAAACGGTGGATATTAATGGTGATCAAATAAAAGAAATATTTATTACCGTTTTTACTAATAAAAAATTGAGCAAAGCCACTTATTATTTATATTCCGTATCAAAGGGCAATGTAGAAGAGATTGCATTGCCAGAAACCCCTAGTATTTCTAGTCAGTTCAAACCGGATTATAAAGCTGAATTATCCATTTCAGGGCAAAAAACCTATCTTTTTAATTTATACAGCAAAAAAGATACATATGAGAAGTTAGGTTTGTATCATAATGGCCAATTAAATGAGCCGACGGAGTTAATTGTCCAGCCATTTTCGCCTCTTACTGTTATCACTTATCACGAAAAACCAGCTTTAAAAGGAAAACAAAAAATAAGTGGGATTGCGCCTGTTGATACGATTGCTTTTTTAGAAACGATATGGACGAAAACAAAAAAAGGCTGGAAATTAGAAAAAATGACCATGAAAGAAATCAGCCATCATGGACAATAACTGAGAAAAAGCTTAAAAGTACTAGATATATGTAGTATTTTTAAGCTTTTTTATTGGGGAGATTTATTAGAAACTTTGAACAAGAAAAGCATTTATATCCACCTTTTCTTCGTTTTGTCCCTTTTTCTAATCTATAAAGTAGTATAATGAAACAGAAGGGAACTAGACTCGTAGGCAAGAAGGGAATGGAATGATGCTATGTCTTATTTAAAATTACTTGTTTCTGCCTGTATTGGCGGATTGCTTTTTTACTTTTTTCATTTGCCGTTGGCGTGGATTCTTGGTCCAATGATTGGCACCATTTTTTATACGAAACTCACCAAACAATTGATAAAAATGCCTGTCCTTTTTCGTGATCTTGGCTTCATCTCCATTGGCTATACGATCGGCCTTACCTTCTCTAAAGAAGCTTTAGTCGAAATGTTTACCCATTTGCCCTCCATGTTAGCGATGACTTTATCCATGATTGCATTTAGTCTGATTCTTGCATTTTTCACCACAAAAATTACACATACAAACTATAAGTCTACAATAGCTGGAAGCATTCCAGGAGGTCTCACACAAATGGTGGCCTTATGTGGAGAAATGAAAGGCATTGATCTTGCGGCAGTGACTATTATCCAAGTGACTAGAATTGTGTCCGTTGTAATGCTTGTTCCATTTCTTGTATATAGTCCTTTGCTTCATGGAAACGAACAAGCAGGCGAAGTGATGACACATATGAGCACTTCTTACCAATGGTCTATCCTTCCGTTTATCCTTTTAGCTGCAAGCGCTGCGTTTCTTAGTAAAAAAGGCAAGTTTCCTACTCCATTCCTAATTGGTCCGATTATAATCATCGCGATTCTTGTTATAGCAGGGATTCATGCGCCGGCACTGCCAGTCAGTCTTATCAGCATTTCCCAGCTTTTTATCGGCATTGATTTAGGATTGCGTGTAAAACTTGGAGAAATAGAGAAAAAAGCAATGTTTTCCACTGTCGCTATTATTTCTTCGTTTTTATTAGTCGTTTTTTCCTTTGTTTTAAGCAGTATCCTCCTTCATTTGGAAAACGGCATCACACTGATGACCGCATTTATTGCCCTTGCTCCAGGAGGCATGGCAGAAATGGCGATACTCGGCCAATCTGTAGGCGGTGATTTAACCGTGATTACAACCTATCAACTATTTAGGCTATTGTTTATTCTTTTTTGTGTACCATCTATACTAAAATGGATTTTTCTTTTATTGGATTGGAATGAAAAGCGAAAATTGGTAGTAAAGAGTGAGGGGAAATAACATTTTAGTTGGAGAATCTTTTGATTCCGTATCATGTAATCAAAAGATTTTTTTTAACAGAATCATCAGCATCGTAATTTAAAGTCAACTTTTATCTTGAATAGGAGAGAAGACCTCACTTCATTAAAATATACAGACAATTAAAAAAGGAATACACAAATGATGGGAAGATTTAATAAGGGATTTCATTCTAAAAAATAGAAAGGATACGTGGATAAACAAAAAGTACCGTGCTTTTCCTTGCCGTCGTCGAATAAGCCAGTATTCGTTTCAACAGAAAGCATCCTTTTTTAGCTAGGGCTTTCTTATCATATGTTATGTATTTACCTTTATTCTAGAAATATCTATGCTATAATTTTTTCGATATCATAAGCAATATCGTTTTTTACATACAATATGGGGAGAGGATAATATGTCAGAAAGAAGACCAAAGGTTTTTATTGGCTCTTCAAGAGAAGCAATTGACTATGTAAATGCACTACAAGGACATTTAAGCTATCATGCAGAGGTTACACCATGGTCGGCTGGAGCTTTCCAGGGAATGAAATACACCATGGAGTCGCTTGAAATGCATTTAGAACAAAATGATTTTGCTGTTTTTATATTTTCTAATGATGATATTACAAAAATACGCGAACATACATACCATACTACAAGAGACAATACTTTGTTTGAAATGGGTTTATTTTGGGGCAGGCTAAAAAGGGAAAGAGTATTTTTTATTATTCCAGATACAGTTGCAAAAGAAGTGAATGGAGAGAAGGTAGAAGGATACCATCTTCTTTCTGATTTAGTCGGATTAACCGCTTTAACTTATGAATCATCCCGTGGTGATGGAAATCATTCTTCCGCAGTAAATACTGCTGCAGGAGAAATAATCGGCATTATAAAAAAATTGGGCCGCTTTGAAGATGCTAAATTATTATTAGAAGAAGCAAGGATGGTTCAAAAAATTAAGAGAAGATCGACTATCTTCACAAGAAAACTTTCAAAAGCACTTATAAAGTTGAATCATAAAAATATTTATGATCACTTAGAAGCTTCGTTTCGTTCTGCATATCTGCTGCCTAGCAGTGCTTATATGGAAGGTGTAGGTATCTGGAGAAGTGATGGAACAGATGGTTTAAAACATGTATCGGGGCATATTGGACAAAAAGATTTTTATCCATTTAATATCAATGCCGATAAAGAAGAAGGAGATTTAGAGCGTATCCACATAATTGATTGTTTTCAAGATAAAGTGGAGATTATGGAATTAAACAAGGATATTGGTGATAAAATTTATCTAATATGTTATCCTATAAGGGAAGAGTTAGTTATAACTGTTACGATAGGCAACGATAGTTTTTTAACGGAAGAAGAAATGATTTCCATATTTGCGGGGAATCATGAACTGATTCGAATTGTTGATGATATTTTTGGAGGTGTTACGGTATGAGCAATATCATTGATTTTAAAGTAGTAAAGAAAATGCTTTCGGATCAAGAATTGGAAGATTTTAAGAAATCCATTGTTCATCCAAAAACGCCAGTAGATGGAAAACAAAAAGCAGGAACTGTTGTATTCCGAAGAAAAGCGAATTATAGTGAATCATTTGGAAAAGAACAGTATTGATAAGTGTTATTGCAAAGAATTTTTCCGTTTTAAAGGAGATTCTACATGCATGAAAAATAAATGTGCACGTTACCGCAGAAAAACCAGCAAAAAGGAAGAACAACAAAAAAATAAACAAAAGACATTCTGACCATTGTTAGAGTGTCTTTTTGTCGCCTAGTTCCTTTGTTATAATAATTGGATAATTGCACTTATTATACTTCAGAAAAATATTTATCTAATGCTCATATTGAAAAATTGCAGATTTTCAATGTAAGGTTAAAATACAAGTAGAGCGTGATAAACCATTTTGAATCCCCGTTCCTAAGAAAAAAGCGAATGGGGATTTTTTCTTAGAACAATACTGTATGTTTATCTATAGAAAAGCCGTTTTTAGCATTTTATAATAGTTCGTGTTTAAAAGAAATCTAAAAGTGTCCGGCCTGTGAAAGAATGGCATTTTCACAAATAAATACCGAACAATACAAACTTTACACCTTATTAATATTCGTTTATACTCTTTTCTTTTATTTGAACTCATGTCTTCACCTTAAATTTTTTCTATATACTCCTTATATAGCATTCCAATATCGTTAGTTTGTGTAAAATAACATCATTTTTGATAAATAGTTTTGCCTGACTCCATTTTTTCTATATTCCACTGTAATTTTTTATAAAAATTTTCCTTTTTCAACCTATCTTTTTCCTTTTAATAGTAAAATAAAAATAGTTCATCAGATAGACAGAATGCTAAAAAGGAGCGTTGGTTATGGGGATTATTCGGGGACTTGGGAAAGTAGTCAATACAGTGGTTGGAGATACAGCAAAAAGCGGTGTAAACATACTAAGCAAAGCCGTTTCCAGCAAAAATGGGAAGCTGGGAGAATATATTGGTGAAGTAGGAAATAGCGTTATTGAGGCGTCCAAAACGGCGGTCGATTCAGTTGGGCAATTTGCAGATGGAGCGGTTCAAGGAACATATGGGATGTTAAAACAAAATGACTACCATAAACAACAAGGCTGGGCGGATATAAAAGATTCAACCGGACGCACAGTAAAAGGGATTGGTTCCGGAATCATCTACACCGTGAAAAGTGGAGCCATTACCATAAATGGGGTAAAAAATAAGGATAAAGAGCAAATCATCTGTGGCTTAAAAAATATCGGAAAAGTTGCAGCGGTCACAACTTTTGCAGTAGGCGTTGTTGATATTATCGATGGAACAGATATGGTAGAAGCAGAAGAAATCGACACAAGAAATGATCAGTTAAATGGAGTGGAACATGTAGAAACCGGTGTGTCTTTTGTAGAAAAAACGGTGGAGCTGCCAAATGGAGCGGAAGTGACGGGAACATTTCCTGAATTTGAATCCAAATTTAGTGTGGTGCTGGTAGAAGAGGTTTATTTAGAAAGTGATTCGACGCAATTTCATATAGCCAATGAAACTTTTTATCAATCGATTCAAGAAAATCCAGATTTAGCAGCAGAGCTGAATTTATCACCCGCTGATATACAATCTTTAGAAAATGGAATAACGCTTGACGGATATGTGTGGCATCATTCGGAAGAGCCAGGTGTTCTGCAGCTAGTGGATGAAGACATTCACGAGAATACAGGACATACAGGAGGCCGGGAGCTGTGGGGCGGTGGAAGTGAGAACCGATAGAAATTTAAATGAAGATAATAATTTATAGGATAGTTTGGTTCATGATGAGGGCTAATTATCCTTTTTTATTTGCAGAATGGACTAAATAAATTATCCTTTGCCAGCTGTTTCTCTCAAAAGAAGAAGGAAACGATTACGTGAAAAAGAAATATCATGAAACTAATAGCTTATGACAAACGTAAATAAGGTTAAGGAGAATTAAATAAAGGAAGGTGTTACTACTGAAAATAGAGAAATATAAAATGGAAACATCAAAAGGGAAGTTACAATATAATATTAGCGGAAATGGGAAGCCAAAAATAGTTCTGATTAACGGCGGTTCGGGACCGATAGAAGGTTGGATGAAAATAATTACAGAAATCTCGGAATTCTCATCCGTGTTTTCCTACAATCGTTTTGGTATTACTGGTAGCGATAAGCCAAAAGAAGCTCAAGATGGCATGACGATTGTTAGAACTCTACGTGAAGCTTTAACAATAGTGGAATTTGAACCTCCATTCTTATTAGTTGGACATTCATTAGGTGGTCTGTATGCAAATCTATATGCCCGACTCTACCCAAATGAAGTAGAAGGAGTTGTCTTTTTAGAATCCAGCCATCCGAAAGATTTAAGCCTTAATGAATATCAAGGTAAGACTATAAAAGCAATTAATAAGGTGTTCACCATGTTTGATTCATTGTCTTCTCATAAACAATTCAATGAAGTTAATTTTGTGAAAGAAACTGTGAATCAAATTCATCAAATAGACTCTTTTCCCGAGATACCAGTATATGTAATTACAGGTGGGAAAGAAAATCGAATGATGCCAGAGGAAGTTCGAAAAAAACGACTAGATAATCAATTAGAATTACTTTTGTTATCAAGAAACAGCAAACATATTGTTGCTGAAAAAAGCGGTCATTTCCCGCAATTGTCAGAACCTGATGTAGTCATTGATAGTATCAAGAATTGTATAAAACAAATAACTAACACAACCGATATCTAATTAACATAAAGTTTTTTGTGTCGAATTGTACACTGTATAAGCAAAAATAAGCTATTCCATAGATGTGAAAAAAGAGAAGGAGGAATTCCAAAATGAAACTGGATATGGTTGGTCTTAAGGTACAAAATATGGCACAATCTTTAGCTTTTTATGAGGCATTGGGATTTGGTGTTTTATCAGGAGGTCCTAATGAAACTTATGCAGAATTGAACAATAATGGTGTGCGTGTTTCATTAAATTTGTTCACTATGCTCTCAGAGGTTTATCAAATACCATTAGAAGATGTTCTGAATCAGAACGAAGCAGCCATTCCTAAAGTAGAACTGGCCTTTCTTGTAGATGAACCAAAACAAGTAGACGATAAATACCAAGAATTAAAAGATAAAGGCTATGAAATCTACCGGGAGCCATGGGATGCCTTTTGGGGGCAGCGTTATGCGATTATTAAAGATCCCGATAACAATCTGTTAAGCCTTTTTGCCCATTTAGAAGGCTAGAACACTTCTTTTACATATAAACAAAAAAAGCGATCAACTGAGATTTATCAGCTAGTCGCTTTTTTCGTGTCATAACAGGCATAAATGATTGAATGCTATTTATCCGTTAGAAATATGTTTTGTTAGTGCTGCTGTTTTTCTAATATAGCCTTTGTCTCGATGATAAAGGATTAGCGCAATAACTAGCACGCCTGCTGCAATCCAGATCGAAGTGTTTCCTATAAAGGTAGTAGTAAAGGTTCCTAATAATGCACCAAATAAAAAAGAAATAATAATAACAAAAAATTGTTTAAACTGTTTTTTTGCTTCTGCATTATGATAAATAAATGCTGCATAAGCCGCTTGAGTTGCCGTCCGAAGGCTTCCTGTCGTCATCGTCGAATTATAGGCCCACTTATCTAATTTATTAAAAGTAGAAATCTGCAAAGAAGAAACAAAAGCAAGACTTGTTGTGACAATAATGTTTGGCACACTTGACGGCAAAAAACCGACTATGATTAATACAAGGCATTCTAAAATCAAAATAGAACGTCGATAGCTGTACAATAATTCCCGCAAAAAGGGAATCTTAACTATTTCTGAAACTAAAACTCCTATAATAAAAGCAAGGATGGGCGGAATAAAAACGAGGGCACTTTTCCACTCTCCAGTTGCTAGATTAACGGCAAATAAAACGATATTTCCTGTTTGTGCATTTGCAAACACCCCGTCCCTTGAAATAAATGTATAGGCATCTAAAAAACCGCCAACAATTCCTAATAAAACCGCTAAATGAACGGAATTGGAAGCTAAGGATGGAATCGTTTTTTGTATAGGCTTCATTTGTGAATCTCCTTTATGATGTGAAACAATTTCACTTATGGGTTTCGCTATTTTACATGTATCTTCTGCTAAAACTTTAACATAATACTCTCATAAATTCTGTAAGGAAAATGTGAACTTTTATTTTCAGAAAAAAATTCTCTCTATAAAGAGGGACAATGAAATGGATACGAAAGGGAAAAGAACGTCACAAAAGTTGAAAATAAAGAAAATTTTCAATTATAGAAATAAAATTAAATGGAAACATAATTCTTTATTTTTCAATATAACGTGTTATACTTTTATTGAAAAATAAAGAATTAGTATAACACATAAAAAGGAGCGGATGTTAATGAGTGTTACAATTGCGATAAATGGGTTTGGCCGAATTGGAAGAATGGTCTTTAGACAAGCTATCCTGAAGGAAACTATTCATATTGCAGCAATTAATGCTAGTTACTCTGCAGAAGCGTTAGCACATTTAATTAAATATGACACAACACATGGCAAGTTTGATGGAGAAATAGAGTGGGAGGAAGAGGTTTTAATTGTAAATGGAAAACGCATTTTGTTAATAAATGAGCGGAATCCATCATTGTTACCGTGGAAACAATTACATATAGATATTGTGGTAGAAGCAACAGGCAAATTCAATAGCCGGGAAAAAGCGGCTCTTCATTTAGAAGCAGGAGCAAAAAAAGTAGTATTAACAGCACCTGGAGACAATGTAGATGCAACGATTGTAATGGGTGTAAATGAAGAAACATTAGATATACACGAACATACCGTTATCTCCAACGCATCATGTACAACTAATTGTTTAGGACCCGTTGTAAAAGTGATTGACGATTCATTTGGCATTGAAAATGGCTTGATGACAACTATCCATGCGTATACAAACGATCAAAACAATATCGACAATCCTCATAAAGATTTAAGACGAGCAAGATCTTGCGGGCAAAATATTATCCCAACAACAACAGGTGCCGCTAAAGCTTTAAAACTGATTTTGCCTCATTTAGACGGCAAACTTCATGGCATGGCCTTAAGAGTGCCTACTCAAAATGTTTCTCTTGTGGATTTAGTGGTTGATTTAAAGAAAAACACAACAGTAGAAGAGGTAAATAATTGTTTTGCTAAAGCACAAAAAGAAGAGTTAAAAGGCATTTTGGAAATTACCGATGAACCTTTAGTATCGAGCGATTTTAATACCACAACGGTTTCAGCAACAATCGATGGCTTATCGACCATGATGATTGGAGAAAAAAAATTAAAGATACTTGCATGGTATGATAATGAATGGGGTTATTCTTCAAGAGTGGTAGATTTGGTTGCTTATGTTGGAGAGCAGCTTAATCAAAAAAATACAGCATTGGTTGGGTGAAAAGTCGAATAACAGAAGAAAAAGGCTTGCTGATGTTCGATTGGCAAGCTTTTTTCTTGGAAAAAATAGTCTTATATTTTGAAAAGGCTAATCAGAATAAGATAGCATATACATACAAAAATACGTAATAGCAGAGCGTAATAATAATGGAGAGATATGTAGCTATAATCATTGCGATACTATGTATAAATAGTTTGGCGGCCTGCTCTAAATCAGAATCAATCGCTCCTCATCATTTCTATTCATCTGAGGAAGCAATCAAAAATGGCGATATTGTTATACATGGGGAAATAAACAATAATAATAATATAGAGAGATGGGATCAGTTTTTAAAGAAAGTAGCCGAAAAACAAACAGATACCATTCGTATCACAAGCTACACAAATGAAGGAGACTGATTTTTCAGAATTTTAATTATAATGAAGATAAGCAGAAAATTATCTATCATTTGGATAACTCACAGGATAGCTATGCTGGAGAAGATAGGGGCATAGAAAAAGCCGAATGTTCCCATATAGAGAAGAAATCGAATAACGAAGAACAGATAATAGCATATTATATTTCTGGATGTTCCAACAACGAAGAAACGCTGCTTATGCAAGTCGATAAATAGTACCTGAAAATGCAGGAACTCGATAATAGTTTTGAGTGTGCATAAACGAACAAATAAAAAATGAATTGAAACACCCGCAAAAAAAATCTTATAAAATGTTTGTGTGATCAATAAAAATATTGCTGTGAACGTATCGTATTAAATTAAGTGGATTAAATGATAGACGTACTCGTAATTTTTTATTTCGTCTCACTATCATAAGTATACTTAATAATGAGACAGAATATTTCCTTTTTTATATGACTTCCTATAATATATATTATGTCGGGGGCGTTATTTGAAACAAAAAAAGAGCAAGCAGCACTTACTCCACTCTATATCGATAATCCTTTGATTTTATATGTTCTAAATCAATGTATTTTGTACTGTATTCAATGACATCATTGATAAATAATTGATGTTTTTGGGCAAATTCTTTTACATAATTTAATAATTCTTTATCATATGTTGTTTTATATTGAATTCGATCTTTTGGTCTTGTTTTTTTATCAAACGTGATGCTTCCATCCGCCAACACATGCTGCAATCCATTTTCAATTAAATAATTGGCGTGCGTATCATGTTCATCAGCAAGCTCATTTAATTGTGCAATAATGCTTTTGCTGATATTTGTGCGAAACTTTACTCTTGTTTCATCGATTTCTTGAATCAATCTCCCATTAACCTTTTTCCACATGTTTATTTCACCTTTTTTTATTTAGTATATTTTTCCATTCTTTCTTTTTTATAAGCTATGTAATTAATTGTAGCATTATTATAAATGATTTTTGCGGGTTTTGGCAGTTCATATTTTCCTTTTACCTATAAACAAGAGATGTGATTTCTAGATTCACTAATTTAAGTAGTTTTATCTAATAAAATTTCTTCACTTATTTTATTTCGCTGTTTTCTACTCCATAAATATAAACAAATAGTGGATATAGCCATAAACTCCCCTTATCAAGCTAAAAATCCTATACTACTTAATTGCAGTATAGGATTTTTTATGATGTTATATTGTATGAAACAACGAGGTTAGGTTTTAACCTACATGATTGCCTTTAAAAATACAAAACAATTCCTCGTTATTTTTTTGAGGATATATACTCCTTTTCAACAGGAACTAAGTTCGCTATCATATTGTTAACGGCACTAAACAGAGCTTTTATAGATGAGGACATAATATCTACGTCAATCCCACAGCCCCAATATACGTTACCATCTAAAGTAGTAATCCCTACATAAGATACAGCTTTTGATCCTGAACCTATTTCCAACGCATGCTCTGTATAGACTAAATCCTTATACTGAATATCCAATTGAGTTTGAAGAGCATTGCTGATAGCGTCTAGTCTGCCATTTCCGCTGCCTGTCAACTCATGTTCTTCATTATTCATCCGGATTGATACAATCGTTTCATACTGTTCATTTGGAGCAAAATTGTAATGGATAAACTCAACAGGTGTCTTGATATTGACATACTCATTCATGAATATGTCATAAATGTCATTCGGCAGCAGTTCTTTATGCTTGTGATCGGAAACATTTTTTACACTATACCCAAAACTTTCGCGCATTTTGGTAGGCAAGTCAAATCCATATTTTTGTTGAAGTATATAACCGATTCCCCCTTTTCCGGATTGGCTGTTAATTCGGATAATATCTCCTTCATATTCTCTGCCAATATCCATCGGATCAATCAATAGATAAGGTACACTCCAATACTGGCATTCTTTTTCTTCGCGCCATTTCATTCCTTTGGCAATGGCATCTTGATGGGAACCTGAAAATGCAGTAAAAACGAGTTCCCCTCCATATGGATGTCTTTCATGAACTGTCATTTTTGTCAATTTTTCATAAACAGAAATGATTTTAGGGACCTGTTCAAAATTCAGCTTGGCGTCTACTCCATGGGAAAACATATTTAATGCAAGTGTGACAATGTCTACATTGCCTGTTCTTTCTCCATTGCCAAATAATGTTCCCTCCACTCTCTGCGCTCCGGCAAGCATTGCAAGCTCTGCATCTGCGACGCCAGTGCCCCTGTCATTGTGCGGATGGATAGAAAGAATGACATTGTTCCGGAAGTTCAAATGATCGCTCATATACTCAATTTGGCTTGCATAAATGTGAGGCATGGACATGGATACGGTAGCTGGCAAGTTGATAATTACCTTGTTATCCGCTGTAGGCTGCCATATATCAAGTACCGAGTTGCAAATGTCAAGCGCGTACTCCATTTCTGTACCTGTGAAGCTTTCTGGAGAATACTGAAACTGGAAGTTTCCTTCGGTTTCAGCAGCATATTTCTTAAGCATTTTTGCTCCAGTTACAGCAATGTCAATAATCTGTTCTTTAGATTTCTTGAATACTTGCTCCCGCTGTGCCACAGATGTGGAATTGTAAAGATGCACCACCGCTTTGTTTACACCTCGCAGCGCTTCAAACGTTTTCTTTATAATATGTTCTCTTGACTGTGTCAACACTTGAATGGTCACATCATCTGGAATCAAATCTTGTTCAATCAATGTGCGTAAAAAAGCATATTCTGTTTCTGATGCAGCAGGAAAACCTACTTCTATTTCCTTAAAGCCAACCTCCAAAAGCAATTGAAAATATTCTAACTTTTCTTCCAGGCTCATCGGAACGACCAAAGCCTGATTTCCATCTCGAAGATCCACACTACACCAAGCAGGAGCTTCTTCAATATACTCCTTCTCCATCCACTTCAAGCTTTTTACTGGGGGCATAAAGTAACCCCTAGCATACTTTTCAATACTTTTCATTTTGTATTTCCCCTTTTTCTTTAATAGTTGGTTTAAATTAAAATAAAAAAAGCCTATCATCTCATAAGAGACGACAGGCTTTGCCTACGTGGTACCACTCTTTTTGATTCATTTAAAAAACTAAATGAACCCGCTTAAAGACTTTATTACGGCAGTCAACCGTTAAGACCTACATATCAGTCTTACCACTCCTGGGTGAGTTGGGGAGTTCATCGACTGTCTTTCACCAACCGACAGCTCTCTAAACGATGAATATTCCTTAATAATCCCAATCATTGCGTTTGAATTATCTGATTTTCATAATTTTATAATTTGTTGAGTAAATAGTCAACTCCTAATTTAGCTGACTAATTTTATTTCCATTTCTGCTATTAAACAATTTATCTGGTAACTATCGATGATATAACAGTAAATGCCAGTAATTTTACAAGATTTCAAAAAATCTATATACATTTTAATCTATTCATTCTTACAGCTCTATTTATCTATCATAACTCCTTTCGGTTAGGAATCCTCGATTTTCTAAAGCCATCAAATATATGAATAACAGCAAATACAATACAAATTGAAATGATTCCACCGGTTATCCACACTTTTAGCTGCAGAGCTGTGATAGAAAATAAGTCGGTCATATAAAGGATAAATTCTTTATTTAACAAATCTGGATGGCTGAAAACAACAATAAACACAACGGTTGCTAAAATTTCGATAATGCTATTTATGATTGCCATATTTTTGGTCCATTGACCTTTTATTAATTGATAAAGGGCAAAGGTAATTTCCGCTCCAATTATAACTACAACGATTGGCCAATACTTTAGCAAAATATCCTGATTCATCGCTGATGTAATAAACTCAAGCCTATTTCCGCCCCCTTGATATACTCCAAGAAGATGATTGGCATAAAAATAAAGTGTTGCCCATATAGCTGTCCATAGGAGGCTTCCAAATACCTCACACTTTGTGATAGCCTTTTTCTTTGGGATATAAGAAATATTCTTTAAATCATCAGGTGTCCATAGCTGAAAACTTGTGGTTAAAGGTTTCGTGTCTTTGACTTTGTCTATTCGCTCTAAAATAGCAAAAGCGATAGTTAACCAGAAGAATACTTGGAGACTTGTTTCGAGAACTCTCCAAATTCCTATTCCGATCATGTCTAATACAAGATTCATGACTGCTTCTTCCCCGTTAAAACCAATGATATGCTCTGTAATCATGGAAAGTAGGGAAATAACAGCAGCAATAGGCAAAATCATTTTTAATAAAGATAGATATAGATCAAAGTAACGTGGTCCAATTAAATGCATGGGCTGATCCCGATAGCGGCTCGCTAAAGTAGCTGGATTGCCTAGTTTCTCAAGCGCTAATTTCATATCGTCTTCTGTATAATCATCTGGAAGCATATCCTTAATAGTGGATCTTAATTCCATTCCGATATCTTCACGGTTTTTTTCAGGCAGCCTTCGAATAACTTCTTCTATATAAATCTCAATCAGATCCATCGTCTTCCTCTCCTTTTAATAATCCATATAGTTCTTTTGAATTTTTTAACCATTCCTTTTTCAGCTGCAAAAAGATATCCATTCCATATTCGCTTAAAACATAATACTTGCGGGGCCTGCTTTCTGTAGTATCCCAAATGCTGGTCACTAGTTCTTGTTTTTCTAAACGACGTAACAATGGATATAACGTACTTTGATCAATCGCTATTCCTGAATTCTCCAGTAATTGAACCAAAAAATAGCCATATTGAGGTGTTTGCAATTGACTTAATACAGCTAATGTCAATGTTCCCCTTCTTAGTTCCGTCGTTAATGAATTTAATAATGTACCCATTCACCCACCTCGTTTATTAAATACTATATGTTATACACTATATGGTTTATCCTATGTAACATACACTATTGTTGTTACTCAAATAATTGAAATAAATGAATGTAAGTGAAAAGAATAATAATAAATAAGCCATTACTCACCGATTAAAAATCAGGAAGCAATGGCTAAATACTTTTTTAAACGAAATCTACTGTTTTTAACATAAAACGTTTTGAAGGTTATCGGATCGCAAGCTGTAAGCGACTATTTTCTTTTTATACTGCTTTACAACATCCACATGATCGTCATAACTGTAGACAGATATCTTAATATTTTTTCTGCCTTGCTTAGCATTAATGACTATTGGAGTACCACCGTTCTCTGGATGTAGATATAAATGCTCGTTATATCCCGAAAATATTTGATATTTTTCGAGAACAGTAGCTTCGTTAAAATAATGAATAAATTGGATTTTTTCTTCGCCTTTCATATTTTTTCCGTTGACGGTTATCGTAGCATTTTCATCATTTAGTTTTGAATGCATTT
Source organism: Niallia nealsonii (assembly GCF_002835805.1). GTDB lineage: Bacteria > Bacillota > Bacilli > Bacillales > Cytobacillaceae > Niallia > Niallia nealsonii. The sequence goes on from NZ_PISE01000031.1 coordinate 174,855, forward strand.
CATACTTTCTTATAAGCCAGTTCACCACACCGGTTGGAAGACAAGTCATTAATACTTTAATCATACATACTACAAGTGTCGTAATTATAACAGCCCATGTCATCTATCATCATCTCCGTTACTTTCTTTTTCAACATTTTGTTTTCATTCTATTATCATAATAAAAACTGGAGAAATTAAACCATCCAATTCCCTTGAAAAATAATCATCCACTTTAAAAAAGACCATTTCCACCTAGAAATAAACAATAAAAAATTCCTTTCCGTTAGTATCTCAGGAGAGGAATTTTTTATGAAGTATATGTATTGAAAAAGAAGTAATGGAAAAAAAATCCGTTATTCGTTTTTTATAGCGCAAGAAAAAGTTTAATAAAGGAAAATATAAAAAAACTTTTTCTCCTTTATTAAAGCAGAGCACTCTTAAATATCGTAAATAACTGATTAAAAAGTTATGAAGTTAGAAAACAATATTCTTATTATAACTTTATGCTATTTTTAATCAAAATTTTTTTCAGAATAGAAGTAGGACTGTTAAAAGCATCCATAATATAGTCTGGATTGTATTCCATTTCATTGGAGATTGGATGATTTCTTCTATTGACCCATATAGATTTCCAGCCTGCTTTCTTAGCTCCTACTACATCGTTCATATAAGAGTCTCCTATATAATAGGAGTTTTCTGGGATTATTCCCATTTTCTCTTGAACATAAGAAAATATTTTTTGACTAGGCTTTGAAATTCCTACTTTACCAGATATAAAGATATTTTCTTCTTTAATCCAGTTAGTGAGAAGTAGTTGTGCTATTTTGCTTTCTTGATGACTCGTTGGTCCATTTGTTATGACTCCCATATTGATTCCTAGGCATTTTGCAAAATGAAGCACTTCTTTCATTTCTGGATGGAGTACTATTTTCTTTTGGTTCGATTCATAAATGGATTGAAATAAAAAGGCATCTTCCCGCTTTATTTGGATTCCAAGTGATTCAAAAGCTTTGCTGATTCTGTATATATGCATATCTGTTTTGGTCATTTTCCCTGCATTCACCAGTTCAAATACTTCATCACTATAATATCTGCTTTTTACAAAAAGCAATTCTATGGAGCAATTATACTGATACTGATCAAATACTTCATGATAAGCATCTTTAAAGGGGATTAGTTGGTCGTATAATGTATCGTCCACATCAAATAATATGTTTATCATTAGCTCCTCCTTAACAATCCGATTATACTAGTTCTAGTTTTGAATATTTTATAGGAAAACTTGCATGTTTCATCTATTCCTTTTTAAAACTCTCCAAGAAGGAAAAGGTTTAAGACTTTTTGCCTTAAACCTTTTCCTTCTTCTAAATAGAATGATAGGTGTTTACGATATTTTCTACTGTAAATCCGAACTCTCTTAAAATTTTATCTGCAGGAGCACTTGCTCCAAAATGATCAATAGTGACTGTTTTCCCGTTTATGCCCACATAGCGGTCCCATCCGAAACTCGCTCCCATTTCAACTGCTACACGTTTCGTTATACATTTAGGAAGAACACTCTCCTTATATTTAGCATCTTGTTTTTCAAAAACTTCCATACAAGGCATCGAAACGACTGCTATATCTTCCCCTTGTTGCGCCAGCAATAATTTTTGTGCTTCCATAGCAAGGTAAACCTCGGATCCTGAAGCAATGATAATGCCATCTGGTGTATCTTTTTTTGAGGAAGATAAAACATATGCTCCTTTAGAAACCAGATGAGCTTTTTCTTTTGTTCCTTCTAATACAGGTAGATTTTGTCTCGTCAACGCTAATACAGTTGGCGTTTCTTTAGAAGTTATGGCTACTTTCCATGCTGCAACTACTTCGTTACCGTCAGCAGGTCTAAACGTTTGTACATTTGGAATAGACCGTAAGCTGGAAAGCTGCTCAATTGGTTCATGTGTTGGACCGTCTTCGCCTACAGCTATTGAATCATGTGTTAAAACTAATGTAATTGGGTTTTTCTGAATAGCAGCTAAACGTAAAGCAGCACGAAGATAATCGACGAATACAAAAAACGTTCCGCCATATACTTTTGTTCCTCCATGTAAAATAATGCCGTTTAAAGCACAGGTCATTGCAAACTCTCTGACACCAAACCAAATATTTTTTCCTTCATAATGGTTATATTCAAAATCTTTTTCTCCCATAACCATTGTATTATTCGATGCTGATAAATCAGCAGATCCTCCCCAAAAGTTAGGCAATGCTTTGGATAATGCATGGATTGTTTCTTTACTCGTCATACGACTCGCCGAACTTTGGCCAACTTCATATACGGGTAACTCATTGTCCCAACCTTTTGGCATTTCATCTGCAAAGGCAGACTCGAATTGAGAGGCTAATTCTGGATATTGTTTTTTGTAGGATGAAAAAAGATGGTTCCATTTATCTTCCTCTAACACACCTTTTGAGGTGATAGTTTCTATAAATCTTGCTCTAACATCCTCTGCTACTGTAAATGATTCATTTTTGTTAAATCCATAGAATTCTTTTACGTTTTTTGCTTCTTCTTCGCCTATTGGTGATCCATGTACTGCTGAGGTGCCTTGATTACTTGCACCATAACCAATAATAGTTTTTACCTCAATTAAAGTTGGTTTTTCTTTTTCCTTTTTCGCTTCTTCAATAGCGCTTGAGATGGATATTAGATCAGTTCCATCTTCCACTAAAATATATTGCCAACCATTTGCTTCATATCTTTGGCCAACATTTTCAGTAAAGGACTTGGATGTCGGACCATCTAAAGATATATCGTTAGAATCGTATAGTACAATCAGTTTGCCCAGTTTCATATGTCCTGCCATGGAGCTTGCCTCTTGTGAAACTCCTTCCATCAAATCGCCGTCTCCGCATAAAACATAAGTATAATGGTCAACAATAGGATAATTTGGTTTATTATAAATGGCGGCAAGATGAGCTTCAGACATGGCCATGCCAACTGCCATAGCAATTCCCTGTCCTAATGGACCAGTGGTTGCTTCCACTCCATCGACATGATGTACTTCAGGATGTCCTGGTGTATTACTATTCCATTGCCTAAATTGTTTTAGATCCTCTATGCTCACTTTATAGCCAGCCAAATGCAATAAACTATATAGCATAGCAGACCCATGACCTGCAGAAAGAATAAACCTGTCTCTATCCACCCAGTTTCTTGATGTTAATGGGTTTATTTTCAAATGTTTAGTCCATAGCACATAGGCCATGGGAGCAGCGCCCATCGGCAATCCAGGATGTCCAGAGTTTGCCTTATTTATCGCATCAATACTTAGTGTACGAATAGTATTGATGGCTTTACTATCTATAATATCAAACATTGTACTTTCTCCCTTACAACAGAATAGCTAATCTTCGTTTGATTAGCTATTCATTAAAGTGATAAATTATTGCCTAGAATAACGATGTATCAGTTAGTACAGTACAGTTTCTTTATTATTAATAATATTTTTAATTCTTGTAGTAACACCTTTTAAATTGTAGCATTCTGCATAATCCCTAATTGGACGTTTGATGTGATCAATTACATATCGCTTTCCATCTACGTTAAATTTGCGCAAGTTTGCATACATTTTTTCAATTTCATCTTTAACTGCGTCATCATTAAATGTATAATGGCCAGCTATATCAAGAATCTCTGCAGACAGCTGTGCATCTTGCATGATTTCATTGACAGTAAGATTTTTTTGTTCCCCAATCATCCATTTTCTCCAGCGTTCACTTAAGATAGCATGTTTTAATAGTACTTCTCTTGTATTAGATTTATCTGTAATTAAACCATTTTGAACTAATTTTTCTTCAAGCGCTGCAAGATTTAAATAAGCTCTTGTTTCTTCTGTACCATATTGAGGTGCTACATTAGTTGCAGTGATTTGTGAAGGAATATGTTCAAGTAAAGTAACATCATCCAAATAGTCTCCATTGTGCTCTTTAAGGCCAACACCATATTGTTTTGCCATCTGAGCTAAATCGTAAGCATTTTTGAAATTAAAAGTACCAACTTGTTCTGTTTTGCGAGTTAAAGTGCCGGTTTGGCCTACTATGAAAGTTGGCATTGGCAAATTACGTTTTCCTAGTTCCTCTTTTAAACGGTTAATAAATGTTTCATAGGTTTCTGTTGAAGTTAAACCACCATTTGTTTCTTCTGTACCTACTTCATAGCCAATCTCAGGAAAATTGCGGGCTTTTCTTTCATTCTCACAAAATTCAATTAGGTCAACCGTTCTTTCTAATACTGCATCAAGAGGCATAACCTTTCCTACTTCAAAAGGATCTTTCGTTGGATCAATCATTAATAAATCGAATCCTGATTCAATATCTGCTATATAGGATTGCTTACCTTTTTCCATTGCTTCTTCTAATGGCAAATGATCATTTCTTTCTTGATCACGCTGCCATGGACCTCCATGGTCACGGCAGATATAATATAATCCCTTGTAGTCAATTTTTTCAGCCACTTCTTTTACAGCCTCTACAAAAGTGAATTGATTCCATCCATTTACATATCCCCCTCCAAGTTCGTCTGCATCCACTTGGTTTCGGCTAGCAATAAACATGACAGGATAATCATCATCATGGGAAAGTTCTAAAGTTGCTTGCAGACAGTTTTTAGACATAGGCCCAATTCCTAAAATAGTGGCACTTTCTCCTGTTTTTTGCAATTCCAATAGTCCTTCTACAACTTTTTTAATTGGTAATTTCATTTTTTATTCCTCCTTATTATTATTGAAAAGTATCTTTTAATTTTTTGATTAAAGCATCTGATTTTTTTATCACGTCTGATACACTCATTTTCACCACTTTTTTCCCTTTGAATCTTTCAATCTCACGGATTTCTACATCATTTGTAAGAATGACACAGCTTGCATCTTTAATCTCATTCGCATTTAATTTATTTTCTATGCCTGAAGATCCTTGGGTTTCCACCTTAATGTTTACCCCAAATTTCTTAGCCGAAAGTTCTAAAGATTCTGCGCTCATATACGTATGAGCTACACCACTAGGACATGAAGTTACTGCAACTATTTTCATATTAATACTCCCTCTCTGTTTATAATTGATCAAATGTTATATCTAAATCTTCCAAGTCATCCTTTTTGTTTGTTTCTATCAATTCTTCTTTTGAAGCGTCCTTTTTTAATACTCTTAAAGCAACTGCTGTGACTACAGCACCTAATAAGACGGAGATGACATATCCAAACCTATTTTCAACTACTGGCAATACAATTAATCCTCCCCAAGGTGCATGATTTAATGTGCCAAATAGGAATGCTGAAATATTTCCTGCTATAGAACCTAACATGATCGATGGGATAACTTTTAAAGGATCTGCTGTTGCAAAAGGAATTGCTCCTTCTGTTATTCCTACTCCCCCCATTAATAGGGCAGCAATACCTGAGTCTTTCTCCTCTTTTGTAAACTTTTTAGGGAATAGTAGCGTTGCTAATCCGATTCCAATCGGTGGAACACAGATGGCTACCCCTACTCCCCCCATCAAATAAGGAAGTGTATCCACTTGAGTTTGAGCAAAAGTTGCCGCCACTTTATTAATAGGTCCTCCCATATCTGACGCAATCATAGCTCCTAAAATTCCACCCAGCGGAACCTTTGCCGCACCTGACAAACCATTAAGTGCTGCTGTCATCCAATCCATAAAAATGGCAATTGGCTCTCCTATTAAGAAGACCATTATTACACCAACGATAATGGTTCCCCCTAATGGGTAAAGAAAAATAGAGCCTAATGTTCTAAAGGTAGTCGATAATTTGATTTTCTTTAATTGCTGTACAACAATACCGGCTAAAAAACCAGCGACAATGCCACCAATAAACCCAGCCCCTATTTCACTAGCTAAATAGGCTCCGATCATTCCAGGTGCTAAACCTGGTTTATCTGCTATACTAAATGCAATATAACCGCCTAATATGGGAATAAATAATGCTAAACCGGCTGCACCAATTTGATTTAATTTCGCTAGCCATCCAGCTTCAGGAACAGCAGCTTGACCGCTTAACATAACAGAAAGAGCGAATAAAATACCACCAGCTACTACAAAAGGAATCATATAAGAGGTTGCTGTCATTAAATGTTTTTGTAAGTATTTTAATGTTTTCATGTTAAGCTCCCCTTAACTTTTGGTTTAGTATTTCCACTAGATTCTCTTCATCGATATTTCGAATTTCACTTCTAAAACTTTCATGCATCAATAATCTTGCTAGTTTAGAAAGAATTTTCAAATGTAAACTGTCTTCATTTTTCTTTGGAACCGATATAAGAAAAGTTGTATTTACTTCATCTCCTTCATCCGTCCACTTTACTGGCTGGGCCAAGCGTCCAACTGTAACGGTAGGTGTTTTTACGCCTTCACTCTGGCTATGAGGCAATCCAATTTCATGCCCTATATAGGTGGATAAAGTATTTTCCCTCTCTAGGACATCATTTAGAAAAACCGCTTTGCTGTACAAATAATTTTTTTCCTCTAAATTTGCAACTAATGCTTTAATTACTTCTTCTTTACTAGAAGCAGCAATATTAGAAACAACTAAAAAGTCTACTAAGCTATTGTTATCCATAGCATCTCCTCCTTCTTATTCTGCTTAGACTAATAAATAACATGACTCTATTAATCTGATGAAAATGAATATTATTTGTTTCAATGCTCATATACTCATATTTGTATATAATCCAAATATGCACCTAGACTTAGACTATTAAAAAAACTAGTTTGAGTACTCATCATTTCATGTCTCTGTCTATGTATTTAGAATAATGCAAAGAAAGCACTTTCACAATTTAAAGAATTTGTAATTTTTTTTTACAAAATATAATGATGTAAACATATTTAGCGTGTCGAAAAAGTTTTGAAGCAAAAATCCAGGCTGAACGAAAGCGTTTGATTATCGAGAAATCTCCCTTTGACTCCCCCTTTTTGAGAAGCGGATTTACCTTTTTTGGTAATGAGCACCGCAGAAAAGGAGAATGACGAAAAGAGCAAGCATTTTTCAGGCAGCCTGCATCTTATTCCTGTTTTTCTTGCATATATACAGTAAATGTTTATACAACGGGCTGGATTAAACTATTGTTTCACACACCTATACAAATAAAAAAAGCGCCTCAAAAAAGACGGACTTTTTTTGAAGCACTCTCTTATCGCAATTATTATAAACATATTTATTGTCTATTTGGTAAGAAAAAAATAGCATAATGGCAATTACTGTTACGGATATATGATGACTTGGCGTGATGAATAAGGAAGTATGCATTCCCTTGTTGATTCGTATATAGATTTTTTATTTGCTAATTCTCCATCATCTAAAATGTGTAAGACTATTTTCTTATTTCCATCCACACTTATTGAATTCTTTTTTCATACTCTCGTATAATTTGATCTGCTTCAAGAGGGCTTTCTGCTTTTTCTAATTGTGTAATAAAATCTGTGTGGTAAGTCATTTTTGTTAGTCCTATAACTGCAGGTATTTGTTCCTTTTTATCCTTGCTCGCTAACATAAAAATAATTTTCACGCCTTTTTCTCCAAAAGAAATGGTTTTTTTGCATATTAATAAACTTACACTACTTATCTTTACTAAATTACTATTATTGCCATGCAAGAGTGCAAATTCTTGATCTTTCACCGAATAAAACCCTAATTTTTCTTGAATAGCTATTATACTTTCTGTGTACTCTTTATCAATAGATCCAGTATCTGATAGTATTTTCCCACTTATGTTAACCGCTTCTTTCCAATCAATGGATGTATCTATTATTTTAATAGCATCAATGCCAATTAAATCACTTAAATTCAATTTTCTCTCCGGGATTCGAACTTCCAAATAACCAAGTTCTTCTTTAATAACATCCATAACCTTCTTTTTAGTATTCCCATCAAGAAAATCTAATCTTCTATTAATAGTTAGATAATTTGTCAGGATATTCTTTTTTTGCAGGCCTGCATTTTCTAATTTAAGGAAATCTGCTTCATCCATGACTGGATTAATTTGAACAATCGGTTTTTCTGTATTCATCTTTAGTTTCGCAGTTGTAATGATTAAATCCACATTATCCCAATTATTAAATTCTTTTACTATATAACGGGGAATCGTGTCTACGTAATTAATTTGATAAGTACTATTTAACTTGTCTTTGATCATGGCAATCGCTCCATAGCCTAAACCACAAACAAGTAAAACATTTTTGTACTGGACCGTGCTGTTTCGCTGCATACTTGCTAAAAAATAGATGGTTAATAACGTAATTTCATTTTCATTATCAATCTCTCTCAGCAGCTCAATCTCTTTTATAGACATTTCGAGCTCTTCTTTAAGATAACCATATTCTCTCGGAAGTATATTAAAACTATTATCGTATATTTGAACATTACTTCGAATTCTCTGAAGCAATGGTGCAACATGGTTCAATAAGCCTTTATATAATATAGAGTCTTGATTAAAAGGAACATTTAAACGTACAGCCATAGTGTCTATAAGCATATCTACCGTCTTTTCGGTAGTTAATAAATCGAGTTCTTCATTTAAGCTAGCATATTTACTTGTATAGAAGATAAAACTAATTAAAATATCTATTTCTTTCCTATTAAGCTTATAATCAATTATTTCTTCTAATTCAGCAATTATCTTTCTGTCAAATGTAGACATCATATAGTTTGCATCATGTAATGGACTATCTAAATTATTTTTAATATACCAAGTAAAAACTAAAATATTCGCTAAATACCAATGATAAGAATCATCGTTGAGTACCCATCCCATTTGATTCAGTAAATCTTTTGTCCACCTTTTAATCTTATGTACATTAATATCTTTTAACGATGTTTTTATTTCTTTTAAGATAAACTGGTGATAATTATCCACATTTTCTTCTTCGGAGTCCATATAATCGATATAGTCTCTAAAAAGGTTTACCCTTTCATTAAGCAAATTTTTCTCATTGCCAATAATAGAGAATCCACGTTTGTATTCTAAAACAAACTTTTTATCTTTTAAATCACATTCAATGATAGACAAATCATTCTTTAAGGTCGTTCGAGAGACCATAAAAATCTCGCTTAATTTTTCTAGGTTCAGGTTTTTTATGTTGAAAAAAATAAAAAAAGTAAGGATATTTATTCTTTCAGATGGAGTAAAAAAGTAATCCTCTTCTTCATTTAAATCTAAATAGGTTAATGCAGGGGGGACCAGCAATTTCCCTTTACTTTTTTTACTAATAACATCTAGATTTTTCCATTTTAAATGAGCATTTATGTTGTCAATATCATACCTTATTTTTCGCTCACTGATATCTAGTTCTTGACTTAATTCACGATAACTAGACTCCTCTTTCCCTTCCAAGTATTTCATTATCTGAATCATTCTTCCGCTAATCATTTACGATATCACTCCAACATTATAATAATGAGTACCTAATGCTTTTTGCAATCCTTAATATGGATTTCCAAACCTTATCATTCCAATCCCCCCTATTAGATGTATATCAACCCATTTTCTTTTGATAAGTATGATATGTGGAAGAATTTTTTACAAAATATTTACCCACAAGGTCTTAGAAAACGGTTGCATTTCATCTATTAGTATTTTATACTTTTAAACAATAAAATACATCAAAATATGTCATTTTAATAACTCTTATATTTAAACTATTAACAAGGAAGAAGAGAACATTATGCAAAAAATAGCTGTCTTAACAAGCGGCGGTGACTCACCAGGAATGAACGCTGCACTATATGGAATAATAAAAGAAGCGGAACAAAAAAACATTACAGTTGTAGGTTGTTTGGATGGATTTATTGGCATTATAAAAGAGAATTTTATCGAACTGAAAGAAAAAGAACTCTCGAAGTATATAAATATAGGTGGAACCCTGCTAGGTTCAAAGAGATTTCCAGACTTTTCTAAACTCGACATTCAAACTAAAGCCCATTCCATCTTAACACAACATGGTATTGAAGGATTAATTGTTATTGGAGGAGATGGAAGCTACCATGGTGCGTTGGCTCTAGCAAATTTACATTTTCCTGTCATTGCTATACCAGGAACAATTGATAATGACATTCCATTAACTGATTTAACACTTGGTTTTCATACCGCTATCGAAAATGCAGTAGATGCTATCGATAAAATTAGTACATCTGCTTATAGTCATGGCCATATATTTGGAGTAGAAGTGATGGGCCGAGAAGCAGGTGATATTGCTATCTGGTCCGGTTTCGCTACAAATGCTGATGCTATTATAGCGAAAAAAAGTGATTGGGACTTATTTAACGTTATTCAGAATATAGAAAACTCCTTTGAGGCAGGCAAAAGAACACAAATGTATATTTTGGCAGAAGGAGCTATTTCTGCAGAAGAATTTAAAAGACAAGTGGAAAAACACTCCAGTTTTAAAGTCCGGACTTTAATGTTAGGACATATTCAGCGTGGTGGTACGCCATCCGTTACAGACAGGATCTTAGGAATAAAATTTGGTCAACAAAGTGTAAGAAGTCTTATTAATGGGGCACAAGGAAAGTGTTTATCCGTGAATAATAATACTATAGAGGAATTAGATATATCTCAAGTGTTAAAAGCGGATAAAGGAAAGCCATTTATTCCATATGGACTGGATTATTAATCTATCTCTTTCCACATACTAGCAGTGGCAGCAAAAACCATGGACGTGGTTTATACTGCCACTGCTGTCTATTTGTTTACCAGATTTCACTTGCTACTAGTGAATGGTATATGTATAGGTTGCTTAACAGAAAGCCTCTGCACAGATGAATAGCGATAAAAAAAATATTTCCCTTACTGAAATTCCCGTTCTGATGAAATAAAATACTTGTTCAAGAGTATCCTCCAGCTAATTTCCTTCTAGGAGTTTTTATTCACAACCAATTTTTTCCAACTCATTCCTTCTACCTGCCATCTATAGAAAAAAGGATGACAACATTTGTTTAAGAGCTTTTTTCCTATTCGTATTCATCCTCTCGATAGACATTCCCATCAAATTACATATTGCTGCTTTTTCGTATTGCAGTCGCAAGTCGCTTGACTCCTGTACGGATTTGATTAGCATTCACTCGTCCATATGTCAGCCTCATATATCCTTTTTTCGTGCCAAGGGTTAAACCTGGTGCATAGATGACTCCTTCTTTAATCGCTTGTTCAAGCAGCTTAAAATCATCTATTTCTCTCTTTACATGACACCATAAATGAATGCCTCCTTTAGGAAGAGAATAGTCCACCTCTTCCCTTAAATATTCTCGAAAGCTATCGGCCATGACATCTCTTTGTTTTTTTAATTCCGACTTCAGCCTCTGTATATGTTCATCAAAATAACTCGAACGCAAAAATTCGTTGCCTAGCCACTGGGAAATAGTAGAATGTCCAAAATCAAACTGTTGTTTCGCATCCGCAAGTCTTTCAATAACAGGGGTAGGTCCTATAATCCACCCTATTCTAAATCCAGAAGCAGCAATCTTGGTTAACGAACTGACATACAAAACATTTCCATTATGATCTAAGGATTTTAAGGTAGATACATCATCTTCTGTAAACGAAAGGAGACTATATGGATCATCCTCTATAATTGGTATGCCAAATTCGGAAGAAATGTCTAATATCTTTTTCCGCTGATAGTGGGACAATAACGTTCCCGTTGGATTTTGAAAAATAGGATTAAGAAAAATCATTTTAATTTGGTGCTTTTTATGCAAATCAATAAGATCTTCTGGATTAATCCCGTTTTTGCCAACAGAAAGACGAAAAACCTGAATTCCTGCTGATTTAAATATAGGCAAACTATAGCTATAGGATGGATCTTCTATCACTACAGCATCACCTGGCTTAAGTAAGCATTCGATGATAAGGTGAATGGCTTGTTGTGCCCCTGAAGTAATTAAAATCGAATTAGGCTGAGACATAATCCCTTTATATTTTTTTACATGCTCCACAATTGTTGTACGTAGATCTATATTTCCTTGTGGGTGATCATATCCTAAGTTACCTGTAAATTCTCTTGTACTAATAACCTTCCGAATATATTCATCTGGCATTAATTCCTTAGAAAGCTCTCCGCTGGCAAAATTAATAAAGTGTTCTTCTTCCGATTCCTTTCGTATTCGCTGCACAACAGGCATATTCGGTTGGAAAGATCCTCTTTCAATGTATCGATTCCAGCTTGGAATTCTCTTTTTGGTAAGCCCCCAAATATCTTTGCTGATCGTCGTCCCGCTGCCTTTTTTTCTTTCTACTAACCCATTAGCCTCTAGTTCCCCGTAAGCCGCAACAATTGTACTGCGATTTAATCTATATTTCTCCGCCAGTTTTCTTTCAGAAGGCAGCGGTTTGTCAATGGGAAAAGTGCCATCTGCAATCCCTTGTTCTATATACTCTGCAATCTGTTTATAAACAGCTTTTTTGCTTTTTTTATCCGGCTTCCATTCCATGAACCAATTCCATCCTTTTTATGTATTCGTTTTACAGAACCTATAAACAGTTTTTTTATCTCACATTATTTATCGTTATATTAGTTGATATAATATACAACTAATATAACACTTAATTGACTGTTGAACATAAAGTGAAACTTCAATCAGGCTTTTATGGGCAGTTATCCCCCATCTAGATTTCTCGTTTTCTCTTACCATCCTTTAGATGGGGGTCAAAAGCCCGTTAATGCGTGATAAAAAGGGCCATCCAATAGCCGGAAAATCGACTTCTTGAACAGTCCCCTTGTTTTCATTCTTTATCCATACTTATAGCATTCTCTAATATAACACTTCTTTTAACAGACGATGGTTTCTTGAATTTTTTATGTCTTTAATGAAAATCTATTCTTTCACAGAACCGCTTGTTAAACCTGATACAATCCGTCGTTGGAAAGCAAGCACCAAAATAACAAGTGGAATGGTCACTACAATGGTCGCTGCAGCAATTTCTCCCCAAGGAATGGTAAATTGTCCTTGGAACATGGCAATTCCAACCGGAACTGTTTTAAACTTTTCTTCGGTATTAATCGTTAAGGCAAATAGGAATTCATTCCACGCGGAGATAAAAACAAGAATGGAGGTGGTAAAAATCCCTGGTGCTGCAAGTGGAAAAATGACTTTCCAATAAGTCTGTAGCATGGAAGCGCCATCTATATGTGCTGCTTCTTCTAGATCAAATGGAATCTTTCTAAAGAAAGTAACGAGAATCCAGATGGATAAAGGCAAGGTAATGGTTGTATAGGGAATGATTAAACCTAAATAAGAATTCGTTAAACCAAGATTTTTCAAAAAAATGTAGATGGGTGAAATCGTTGCGATTTGTGGAAACATGGAAACGGATAACACAAGGCCCAAAATAAAGGTTTTGCCTTTAAATTGCAGGCGTGCAATGGCATAAGCTGCAAAGGAAGCAATAAAGACCGTATAAATGGTAGTAATGGATGAAACGACAAAACTGTTCCAAAGATACCGAAGAAATGGATAATTCACAAACACGGATACAAAGTTTTGAAAGGTTGGGTGTTTCGTATATGGTGTAAAGGATTTATCTCCAAATAATTCGGTCATCGGCTTAATGGAGGTAATCAGCATCCACAAAAATGGAAACATCACCACAAAAACAAATAAAAATAAACCTACATAAAATAAGATTCCAGCCTTTTTGTGCATTCCTTTCTCCCCCCTTTTATTTTTTTGAATGATCCCCTAACAAATCTCTTCCTAGGAATTTAATATAAATCATGGAAATAATGGCAACACAGATAAACACAATAACAGAAAGAGCTGAGCCATCCCCAAAGTTTGTTTGATTAAACATGGATTTATAAGCCATGATGGAAATCGTTTCTGTCGAGTTTGCTGGTCCTCCTCCTGTTAAAACAAAAATTAAATCGAAAACACGGAAGGCATCAAGTGTCCGGAATAATAATGCCACAAGCAAACTCGATTTAATTAATGGCATGGTGATGGATGTGAATTGCTTCCATTTTGTTGCTCCATCGATGGAAGCAGCTTCGTACAAAGCACCCGGAATGGTTTGCAATCCAGCAAGCAAAAGCAACGACATATACGGCGTTGTTTTCCAAACATCCGCAAAAATAACCGAAAACATCGCACCACTTTGTGTTGTCAATAAATTAGACATACTGTCCACCAATCCGAATTTTTCAAAAAGCATGGCGACAATTCCGTTTTGTCCATCATATAGATATTTCCACATTAAAGCAGAAACCGCTGTTGGAATGGCCCATGGAATCAAAATCGTTGCCCGAATCAGTCCACGTCCAATAAACGCTTTGTTGATTAATAAGGCGATAGCTAGTCCGAGAACAAGCTCAAGGGATACGGAAATGATGGTAAAGGTCATCGTATTTCCTAGTGCGCGCCACATTCTTTTATCTGTGAGGTTTTCCTTGTAATGCTCTAAGCCGATAAAAGTTGGCTCAACAACCACTTGATTCATTGCAGAGGATAAGCCAACCACTTTTTTCTCTTGTGCAAGTTTTGTGTTCTTGCTGATTGCCTTGAGTTCCTCATGAATTTTTTTTGTCGATTTTTGGATATCTTTTGCTGTTTTTTTATCAATCTTTACAATAGCTTGTTCTGGATTGATTTCTTCCATATTCGTCAGCTTATCGTTTACTATGTCATAGTTTTTATGAATGCTTGATTTCTTTTGGAGTTTTGTGTCTAATGCTTGAAGCTTCGATTTTATTTCTGTGAGCTCGTCTGCTGCATTTCCATTCCTTATTTCATTATCAATCCCACCCACTAGAAATGGATAATTATCTAAGTATCGTTCTAAGTCAAAACTATAGGATAAATGGGTTTCTGATTTTGTTGGACTATTTAACTTTAAGTCAAACAAACTAAAATAAAATGATTGCAGCACTGGCCAAACAGAGATTACTAAGATTAAAAGGAGAGCTGGTGCAATTAACATATAGGCCATTTTTTTTTCTGATGCTTTCTTTTTTGCCATTCCATTTGTTAAATGATCATTGTGGGCTTTTTTCATTTTTTCACTCCCAATCTTAAAAAGCGTAAAGCGCCTGGTTTTTAACGTATAAATTTACTGAACTTTGACTTATCCGTGAGAGAAGGAATCCAATTCATTAATCGATAGGCGTTACATATACGAATATTTTCACCTCTTTTGTCCTTTAGAAAAATATGTATTAGCCTTCATAGGAAGACTAATACATACCCTGTTTCTTTATACTTATTTGACTAATTTTTCATTCATTTCTTTTTCCATGTTTTTCACCGCATCTTCCACTGTTTCTTCCCCAGCGATTGCTTTTGATACATGAATTTGAATAATTTCAGAGATTTCTTGATAGTTTGCTGCAACAGGACGTGGAACAGCTGCATTTAAACCTTCTTGGAAGTTTTTATCAGCAAAAGATGGGTTAGCATCAAGCACTTCTTGGTCTTCAAATAATTTTGTAAGAGTAGGTGCGTGACCACCATAGATAGCATCGATTTTTTGCCCTTCCGCACCAGCCATGAATTTTAAGAATTCCCATGCTTCTTTTGGATGCTTAGAGTATTTATTAATACCAGCCATCCAGCCGCCAAGTGCTGCTGCGCTTCCTGCATCCCCTTTTGGAAGTGGAGCGATTGCCACTTTCCCTACCACTTTGGACTTGTCTTTATCGTTAGCGCTCGCATATTCATATGGCCAGTTACGTAAGAATGGCGTTTGGCCTTCCACAAACGCTTGATCCGATTCTACCTCCGTAAAGGTTGTTACGTTTCCAGGTACAAAATCAGAAGTTGCTACTTCCACTAGCTTTTTCAGACCTTTGATTGCTTCTGGGCTGTTAATTACCACTTCATTTTTCTCATTAATAAATTTACCGCCATATGCAGCAACAAATTCAATAGCATTACATACTAACCCTTCATATTGCTTCGCTTGCATAACATAACCAAATTTTGTACCGCCTTCCCCTTTTTTCGCTTTCGCTGCTGCAATTAGTTCATCCCATGTTTTTGGAACTTCCTCTTCTTTTACTAAATCAGTCCGATAGTAAAGAAGGCCAGCATCAATAAATTTAGGCAATGCCCATTGCTTTCCATTAAATTGTGCTGCTGCAAGAGCACCTTGGTTGTATTCATTTAAGTCAATGCCATCTTGTTGAATAAAACGATCAAGTGGCATAACATAGTCTGCTTGCGCGAATTCAGCTGGCCACACAACGTCCATATCGAATACATCAATTTCATCGGACTTTGCATTTAATGATGTAATATAAGCATCATGCTGTTGTCCGGAATCGTTCGGCATTTCTTTAAATTCAACATCAATATTAGGATGTGATTTTTCAAAAGCTTCGACCATTTTTTCTGTACCCTTCGTTTGATCTTTCCCACGAGAATAAACAATCGTTACTTTTTCATCTTTTCCAGTGCTACTGCTTGTTGTACTAGTTTCTGAATCCTTGCTTGAACATGCACCTAAAGCTAGAGTTAATGACATGGCGACCGCTAAGTATTTCATTGGCTTTACTTTTTTCATACTTCTCCCCCTCTTTTAGGTGTAACTTGTAAATTATTTATGTAATTGAAAAAAACAGTAATCATCGTCAAGTGGAAGCCCTCTCAATCAAATGTAAAGAAAGAAGAATATCCTCCACATCCTTCTGATCTTTTTTTTCAATAACATCCATTAAAAGCTTTCCAGCCTGTTGCCCGATTTCTTGCATTGGTTGCATGATGGTGGTGATTGGTGGAACCGTTATTTCTGCAATCGGCTGATTATCAAATCCAATAACTGCAATATCTTCCGGAACACGCAATCCACATGTAGCTGCTTCATTAATGATTCCGGCAGCAACCTGGTCACTTCCAGTAAAAACAGCGGTTGGTGGATCTTTTAGCAAAAGTATTTTTCTTAGTACTTGTCTTCCGCTTTCCACATCAGAAACATTTTCAAAAACCCATTCCTTCCGGTTTTTTAATCCAAACTCCGAAAGAGCCCTCTTATAGCCTACTTCCCGTTCAGCGGATATTCTACTGACAAATTGATCTCGACAAAACCCACGGCAATAGGCTATTTTCGTGTATCCTTTTTCGATGAAATGCCGGGTGCCGATATATCCTCCGTATTCTTGATCTAATCGTACAGATGGAATCTTTGCCTGGTCATCATATTCGTTGCAGAGGATAATTGGGCCACATTCCGTGAAGTTCTTGATTTTTTCCCAGTTATTTTCAATAGAGGTTAAAATGATTCCATCGACTTGCTTTGTTTTTAAAAGACGTAAAAAATTTAATTCTTTCTCCTTATCATACCGTGTTTGACAAACGAGCAGCTGATATCCATAATCATGGGCTACTGTGTCAATCCCTTCCAGTAGATAAGCAAAAAATGGATTCGTTAACAAAGGAACAAATACAGCAATTGTTTCCGTTTTTTGACTTCTGAGCTTTTGTGCAGAAGAGTTAGGATAAAAGTTTAAAGCATCCATCGCTTCCCTTACTAATTTCTTTTTCTCTTCCGATACATATGGATGATTGTTAATCACTCTTGAAACCGTTGCACGTGACAAGCCAGCTAGTTTCGCAACATCTGCTATTGTTGGCATATATTCCCCCCTATCCACTCCCTCCTGCTTTGTTTAAAAAAGAAAGATTCAAAAATACCGAATGAAAACGTTATCATGAAATCGTTTTCAAAAATTATTGTAATAAATATACGCTGAAATTACAATGATTATTTTCTTATTTTTTACATTTATAACAATATAATCAAATTACGATGAATTATGATAAATTACGACATTACTATGAATGCTTTCTTATTATTTGAAAGAACAAAACCTTAAAAATCTTACCAAACATACTATCTAGCTATTTCGAAAAGAAAAAAGGAAAAGTAATAATAAGAGAATAGATTTAAAGAGTTTAATCAGATATGCCAAGCAATTACATGCCCAGTATGTGATAGATGAAGAAATGATTATAAAGAAGAAAGATTCTTTAATGGGTGTTCGTTCTAAACAGAAGCATCCATATTTTATAAAGAGCACGTATTAGCATGAAAATATAAAGGATAAGGAGATAAAAAACAGGATTATCATTCAGTTTTTTGAAAATAAATTAGTAGTGTTAAGTCAGCTGCTCAGGAATATTTCATCTGTTGACAATGATATAAAAATTAAAGGACGCCAAGGAAAAGGAATCAGTGTGACAGAGATGCATGAAGATTTATATCATATACAGGTCCATGTTGAAAAAGTGGTAAAAAAACAACTATTAGTAAATGACATGAAAAGAAAAAGAAGGTAAATGCCTTAAACACTCCCCTTTTTATTAGTAAAAAAATGTAGTCCATTCTGTCTTCGGAAGATTTAATCCTTCTTTTCCTTTCCCCTCTCTTCTTTCCTCTTCTGTGTTAATACTAAATAAAACCACTGTCCACTATTTCAGCATAAAAAACAGGATGCTCATACTAGAGCTCCTGTCTACTAAGTCAATTTCTGTAAGCAGGCTATCCTTTCATTCCCTTCGTCAACTGTCTCCGGTCACTCGCCATTGGCGGTTCTTCCAGCCAGCCCTCATCAATCATTATATTCGCTCCATCTTCTGCATACTTTGCAAGCTCCGCAGTAAGCGTGGCATATTTTAATGCCAAATCTCTTCTCGCATTTACACTAAATGCGGTCCCATAAAAAGCAATCGCAATTTGTGTCGACAATTGCACCTGATACATCATTAATTTCTCCGAAAAGGGGGATGTGGTGGAATCTGTAACAAAAGATTGCAAGGATATTGGGGAATTTAAATTTTCTTCCCGAAAAATGGCATTAAATATTTCTATATGCTTATTGGAAATATTCATGCCTCTTAAGAAGTACTTGCCCAATTTTTTTTCCTTCGTCACTTGGCTGAACGCAAGCTTTAAGACAACATGTAAATTCATTTTGTTCATATTAAATGTAATATCACCGATCTCCATTGCAGTCAGTGGACGTCTTTCTCCAAACCAGCCTGTTAAAAAACGATCATGTTTGACAAAGTTAATGGAATTTGGCGGCGTAAGTACGGGCGGTCTTGTATAAAGTCCTTTATTTAACATGGTATCAAGTATCTTTTCAAAAAGCACCATGGTTTCTGTATTACAAGCTATAAAGTATTTCCTAATGTCCTTTCGAATGGAAGTGCTAACGGAAAGAGCATAGCCTGTTAGCCCTTGTAGAGACATTATATACATATAATGGAGATAAAAGGGCTCTTGAAATAACCTCGGTGCATGAATGTTCACGTCTTTCTCCGTAAATCCTAATGGAATAGGACGGTTTTCCCCCTTGAAAAATTTTTCCAGCTTGATAATATGGTTCTCTGCTAAATGTAAAGCCGATTGATAAATGGATTGTATTTCTTTGTCTTCTATATGTTCTAAGGCATATTTCGAAAAACATATGGACATGGAATCAAACATGTACTGTGTCCATAAACTGGCTATCTCTGAAGTGGTAAGTGGTATATTTTCTGATTTCAAAATCGCAACTCTCCTTTATAGATAGTTATAGAATGTATAAATTGCAATAAATTATTCCTTTTACTATAATTTCTGCGAATATACAAGTTTTTTGATAGTTCTTCCCCTGTTTCTTATGTTAAAGAAATCAAAATACCCAAAACCTCTATATTCTCAAATTTATTTCGTGTTATGGTATAGAGATCAATAGGACATTATCAAAGCTGGCTATCAGCTATTCACCACCTATATTATTTGCCGGAATCAAAATTTTTTTAGGTGGAGTTCATTTCCTTTTGTTTGCTCTTCCAACGTATAAAACCTTCATTTTAAAGAAACTTGGCATTATTATTTGCTTTCTGCTTTTTCTTCCTATTATTTTCTGCCATTGTTTTTATGGAACCCATTTTACTTGGGATAGTTTGTTGACTATGGCTGGAAGAGTAGATGGATGACTTAAAGATCTTTGAACTAATTTTTGGTTTCATAGGGGGAGTGATACTAAGTACAAGCAGATTTACAGGAAGCTGGAAGCCAAAAAGAACACCACATAAATTCTATGAAATGCCGTTTCTGGCTGTTTCTATCTGGCACAGATGTTAATAAAACAGTTAATAATCAGAAAACCATACTAGCATAAAAAAAGCTTGCAAATTTTTGCAAACTTTTTTTATTAATCATTGAGGTTCTGGTTTTAATTCTTTTTTCGATGCTGGAGCATCCTCTTCTTTAGAAGGACTTTTTCCTTGAATAAAAAAAGAAAGAAGAAAAGCTGCTACTGTTAGGTATGTTGCAATCATAAAAGCATCATTAATTCCCATAACTGTTCCTTCATTTATCGCCAATGCCATATGTGCTTTATCGGTTGGCAAAATATGACTTTGACTGATAATCGTTTTAGCATAGCTTTCCCCTTGATTCGTCATAATGGAAACAAAAAATGCCATTCCAACTGCACCGGCAACCATTCTGAATGTATTTACCATAGCGGTTCCATATTTATTTAAGCGAAGCCCCAAATCATTCAGTCCAGCAGTAAAAATTGGCATCATAATGATGGACATTCCAAACATTCTGATTGTATAGACCCACAAAACATAAGAATAAGAGGTATTTGTATGAAGTTTTGTCAGTGCATAAGTGGTCACAATCATAATTGCCAAGCCGGTAATGGCTAACCATTTTGCGCCATATTTATCGAAAAGTTTACCAGTGATCGGCGACATGATTCCCATTACAATTCCCCCAGGCAGCAACATAAAACCTGCTTCGAGTGGACTGAATCCATGAATATTTTGCATATAGATTGGCATTAGAATCATTCCTGAAAACATGGCCATTGTGACAATTACATTGATGATAGTTGTTAGTGTGAACAGGCGATATTTAAAAATCCGAAATTCCAGTATAGGATGGTTAACAGTCAGCTGACGCCAAACAAACAGAATTAGGCTAACACCGCCTATAATAAACAGGGCAATAACCTCAGGATGTCCCCATCCCTTTGAACCGCCTGTAGAAAAACTGTAAAGAATTCCGCCAAATCCAATGGTCGATAAAATAACACCAAGAACATCGAGCTTAGGACGGCTTGTTTCTGTCACATTTTTCACAAGAAATATCGCAATAACAAAATCTAAAAGAGCAACAGGAGTAAGAATATAAAAAATAACACGCCATGAATGGCTTTCAATAATCCAGCCTGCCCATGTAGGACCGATTGCTGGAGCGAAGTTCATCGCAACCCCAAAAATCCCCATGGCAAATCCCCGTCTGTTAAGAGGAAAAATAGTAAAAATAACATTTGTGATTAATGGAAAAAGAATGCCTGCACCTATTGCCTGCACCACACGCCCAGCCAGCATAATGGGAAATGTGGCTGCGATAGCACATATAAACGTTCCAATTGCAAATACTCCCATGGAAAATAAAAATAATTGCCTTGTTGTATATCTTTCCATTAAAAAAGCAGTAATGGGAATAACAATTCCGTTTGTTAATAAGAAAATGGTGCTTAGCCAATTTGCTGTAACAGCAGATATTTGAAAATGATCCATAATTTGCGGCAACGCAATATTAATGACCGTTTGATTTAAAAAGGCAACAAAAGCCCCTGCAAGCAAGACGACAAATATTGGTGTCGTTCGAAAAGCTTTACTTTCTATTTTGGTATCCAAGTAACTATTCCCCCTAGGTTGTTTAAAAATACTTCTATTTTGTTTTGTTATTATGTGAAAAAGATGAAATCTTTACCCACTTAATTATGTACATTTCCCCCATATTTTTTCAGTAAATCCAAACATAGTAATTGGTAAATGCATTTGCCAAAATTTCATTCAATCGAGAAAAAATGTTGGCGATTCCTTCACAGCTTCGGAAAGTAATTAACATTTTCTGCTTTTCTTTGATGCTTCTCCTTTCTTATGCACGTATAGAATTTTACTCCTTTCAAACAACTTGTCCAGAAAAATGCATACTATTTTTTGTAAATAAACAGAATGGGGCTGTCTAATACATCCTAAAATAAAATCAGGTAAAGAAAAACAATTTGTTTTTCTTTACCTGATTTTTGATTTCTATTCATTTTTCCTGAGGGAATGACGCTATTGTTTTTTGGAATAAAACGCTAATACTTTATTGATTGCATTTACCACATCTATCGCATCACGCTCATTCATTCCTGCAAATAAAGGAATGGTTATAAATTCTTCGTAACAGCTTTCAGCAATTGGGCAAATCCCTTTTTTATAGCCCAAATTTTGATAATATGGATGAAGATATACAGGAAGATAATGCACATTTACACCAATATTTTCTTTTTGTAATGCTTGATATATTTCTTTTCTACTAGCAGTTAGTTTTGTAAGATCCATTTTCAATATATATATATGCCAACTAGATGTACAATCTAGAAGTTGATATGGAGTACTTACTGCATCTAGCATCTCCAATTGTTTAGTATAAAATTCAGCAATTTGTCTCCGTTTATCTATAAAACTACTGATCTTTTTTAATTGAGAAATTCCAAGTGCTGCTTGGATATCTGTAATACGGTAATTATATCCTAAAAATTGCATTTCATAATACCATGGACCATGATTTTCCGTTAACAACTGCTTATTTCTAGTAATTCCATGCGTTCTAAATTGCAATAATTTTTCATAATATTGTTTTTGATTTGTCGTAATAATGCCACCTTCTCCTGTCGTGATATGTTTGACAGGATGAAAACTAAACATTGTCATATCACCAATCGAACCAATGCTATTGTTTTTATATTTAGCTCCTAATGCATGAGCTGCATCTTCAATTACTACTAAATTGTTTTCATGCGCTATTTTCATTATTTCATCCAGTTCTGCAGGTTGACCTGTAAAATGGACAGGAATAATTGCTTTTGTTTTTTTAGTTATTTTCTCTTTAATTAGCTTAGGATCGATATTATATGTTGCAGGGTTAATATCAACAAATATAGGTTTTCCACCTTGATATAATACACAATTTGCAGAAGCCGCGAATGTCAGTGGTGTGGTAATTACTTCATCTCCTGCTCCAATGCCAGCAGCAAAACAAGCTGCATGTAATGCTGCTGTTCCATTAGAAAAAGCAACAGCATACTTTGCGCCTGTATATGCAGCAATTTCTTGTTCAAATTGCGTAATAATTGGACCAGTTGTCAAAAAGTCACTTCTTAAAACATCCACAACTGATTGAATATCTTGCTCATCTACTACTTGTTTTCCATATGGAAGATAAGTTTGACGTACTGGATTTCCTCCATGTAAGGCTAATTTAGCTTCATTATGCAATTATATACACCTCATTTTTAAAAATATGACTTGGAGACTTAAACACCCAAGATTTATGAATTAGATAGAATCGGCCGAAATAAATAGTATGTTTTTGGGACTTTTTCTATCCAATCTAAAATGCTTCCGATATTTTGGGGGTTAATTCATTTTTACATTAGTCAATTGGTATAAGAACTCAATAAGTTCCTTGCTGGCGTTTCGGGGTTTATATGAATCTTGCAAAAAGCTTTTTTTGATGTTCGTATAGGCATTTCTTATTTTTTGATTGTTAAAATAAAGAGATATCATCTGTACTAACTTAGCAGGATCACTTTGCATATGTTGTTCAAGTCGATCAAAGTAGTCATAATATCGATTGCTTTGTAGAAAATAATATACAAATACAGGTTTATTAAGCAGACAGCTTTCTAGCGCAGTGGTTGATAATGAAGTAATTACTGCATCTGCATGGCAAATTAAATCAAGTATATTTGCCTTTTTATCATTAATTACTTGAACAGAAGGATTTTTTTGAGTGAGTTTCAAATATAATGCTATTTTATTTTTAGCTAGTTCCCATGGATGTGGCTTTATTAAAAATTGATACTGGTCATTTTTTAATAGTCTATTCATCATGTCATTAAACTTAAGTTCGTCTATATGTGGTCCGGTTGCAATTACTATTGTTTTTTTTGTTGGATTTAAATTGTATTTCTTTAAATAGTCCGTTTTGTTGCCAGATGGATGTTCAAAGATTGCGTCATATCGAGGATGTCCAATACCTGCTATTCGCTTTTCTTCCATTCCTCTTTTTATATACCATCTCTTTTCATAATCACCATAAACTGCTATATGACTTGAAAATACAGGAATAAATGCCTCTTCACCCATAAGAATACCATGTTGTAAGCAAATGCTTGGAATGCCTTTCATGGACCCAATAATGGCAAGTGCCCTGCTGACAACATCTTCTGTTGTACCTACTAATACGCCACTGCAGGGAGTTTGTTCGTAAAGTTTGAAAACAGCTTCTAAAGTATCTACAATAATAGGAATTCTCTGTATAAAAGTATTCATGAAAAAAGAATTACTAAAAGCAGGATGATGAGTATATTGAGAAAATATGGCTTGTGCCCTATTTATCAGCTCTTGAGATGTGTTTTTGGTATCACTAGTAAATTTTCCTAAGTATGCATTAGGAAATCCAAGATAATGGCTCAATCTTGATCTAGATAAAATGATTGTTTTATCTAGAGAAAAATACTGAACAAGTTTATTTCCTGGAATTCGAATATAATCAAGATTAATGAGGATTTTTCCTGCTTGTTTTTTTTCTAGTGGTTTTTTCAAAGGCTGGAGATGATGCTCAAAAAATGGCTGAATTTGATGCATGTCCTTTATCTTGGCATTGCTCAAGTGGGAAGAAAAATTATCTTGTTCCATTAAACGGTTTAGTTTATCGTCAATTTGTTGATAGAAATTAGTCATCAGACAAATAGGAATATTCCGATAACGTAAATGTTGGAAAGTATATATGAATTCACTATATAGAGACCAATAATTGGATAAATACATTGTTATCTTTCTCTCCTTTAAAAGTTTCATTTATTTTTCATTTTTTTTAAACTCTCCCGAAGCTCTTTGCAAGTTCTTTGAGGTGGAAGCATGTTGATAAATTCATTTTTCTTTTCCTTAGCCAGTTGATGATGGATGGATATTTCCGTTATAAAATTATCATCTAAAACTTCTGGTATAGGGTAAAAATCCCAAAACTGATTTACTCTCCAAAAGAATCTAGCGTCACCAATTCGATAAAATTCTGGATTCACATCCCAGAAAGAACCAAATTTATTATAAATAGTAGTTAGAATAGATTTCCTATGCATAACTGAGCAGTGATCAATTTGACATGGGGCAACGGATACAATTGTTTTAGCCGGTCTTAATTGAGTCTTCGTAATTTTTCCGTTATCATCCATATAATTTACTAAGGAAGCAGAATAAACAATCATTACATTCCGATGCATATCTAAGTAATTTACCATTTTTTCTAACCTATCTTTTCTATAGCAGTTATCATCTGTAGCGTAAGAGATATATTCCCCTTTCGCCATTAGTAATGCTTGATTAATCAAATCTGCATATCTAACTTTTTTCACTCTTTCTTTCATGCTTTTAATATTACTTCTAAAAAAACGAATTCTTTTGTCTTTTAAAAATGGTTTTATGACATTAATTGTTTCTTCGTTGGAGTTATCGTCCATTAAAATCAGTTCAAAATCAGAATAAGTTTGATTTAAAATGGAGGTTATTGATTTAGCAATATAGGAGGCTTTATTGTAGCTGGTCATTATAATCGAAACTTTTGTCATACGTAATACTCCTGTCCTTTTATTTATATACAGTGTATGTCCAACTTGGTAAATGGTGAAAACGATACAAAAAAATAGATAAATATAATTGATGTAATAGACTGGCTTTTTGTTAAAAATAAAAGTTCTGTTATAGGAACAGAATGGAAAAGAGGAGTCGATTGACTAATTGATAAAAATATGAAATGGATGGAAACTTTAACATGTAAACATATATTTCTAACCAAATCTATTTCTATTGGCGTATTGGCATAAAATAATAGCTTAAAAGCAATTATTGCAAAATCTAAAAATAAGTAACTAGGAGATACGATATGAATGAATCATTGAGATATATAAGAGAAATACTATCCTTATATACAGATCGTTCCGATATAGGAAAAACGATTCCCTCTAAAGCTGAAAATGGTTCGTATAAAACAGAAGAAAATTTTGTTCGAGATTTATCTCCGAAAGAAATTGATTTTTTAAATAACATTTCGAAGGAAGAAAGCCAATATGCAAAAAAAGAATAAGATGAAAAAAGAGCTGCTTATAGTGTAGATAAAACAAAATAGAAAATTCAAGGTAATATGTACTGGTTTCTAAATTTCCTGTTTGGCAATAAAAAAAGGTTATTGAGCAGCATTCCTTTATTATCTCAATCTTAATATAGTAAATATTACCCCACTATACAGATGCTTTATTCTTATTAATAGGGAGACATGGTTTTTTTCTAGAATATGCAGGAATAAAGGCGTATTATTAGTCATGGATAGAAAAGGGGGAATTATATTGAAACAACTTTCACGTAAAAAGACAATCTTATTACTTACCTTCCTTGTAATGGTATGGGGGGTTAATTGGCCGTTGTCGAAGATGGCTCTAAGCTATTCACCACCAATATTATTCGCCGGAATTAGAACTGTTTTGGGCGGACTTATTTTACTTCTATTTGCAATTCCTAGGTATAAAAAACTTCATTTTAAAGAAACTTGGCATTATTATCTACTTTCTGCTTTTCTTAACATTATTCTTTTTTATGGATTGCAGACAATTGGACTTGGCTATGCACCAGCAGGTTTGTTCTCTGCCATTGTTTTTATTGAACCAGTCTTACTTGGGATATTTTGTTGGTTGTGGCTGGGAGAGCAAATGTATGGATTAAAGATCTTTGGGCTGATCCTTGGTTTTATAGGAATATTGATCATAAGTGCAGGTGGGTTTACAGGAGATATTTCTCCTATTGGGATTTTTCTTGCTTTAGGGTCGGCACTCGCATGGGGGTTAGGAACGGTTTTTATTAAGAAAATAGGGAATCGTGTTGATTCCATTTGGATGGTTACCGTACAGCTAATTATGGGCGGCTTTTTTTTGATGCTTGGTGGTTCTAGTCTGGAGAACTGGTCTGTTATTAAATGGGAAGTTCCATTTATTATGAATTTGCTTTTTATCTCTACCTTTGTGATTGCATTTGGATGGCTTGCGTTTTTTATTCTTGTCGGATCTGGCGAAGCGAGTAAAGTAGGATCGTTCACATTCCTGATCCCATTAATTGCTATTATGTTCAGTTCCTTTTTGTTAAAGGAACCTATAACTTTAAATTTGATAATTGGGTTACTTTTTGTTGTAACAAGTATTTTATTTGTGAATATTAAGCGGAAATCAAATAAGAATCACACCTTAAAATCTGTAAAAAACGATTTTTAAGTTGGAAAAGATGCTTTTGCATCAGTAGATAAAAGGATTCAAGAAACATTTTTTCCAGTTTCCTCTTCTAAAAACTAGATGGTTTTTATTATATTATGTACAAAAAGCACACGCTTAAATTTATGTGTGCTTTTTGTATTTCAATTTATAATACTATTTATGCACAATTTTTACTTTTAGCTTTTTCCCTTTGATTGTCTCTGCATTTCCTAGTTAGAAATTGACTCTTTTTCCTATAAGTAAATGATTTTTAGGTTCAGAGATGCTGATATATCAGTTTCTCTCCTTAGATCTAATCAAATCTGTAGGCATTTCTTTATAAACTAGTCATTAATTTCCTGGAAGTCTATTAATTATTATAGAATGTTTACAGATTTCTACAATAAAAAAAAGAATAAACAAAAACATTTAGCCATTCGTTCTAAAAAGAAGGTTCCATCCATATTTTATAAAAAACAGATTTAAGTATATAAAATTGAAATCACAAGGAGAGACCACTATGGTTGTTATTCAATATTTTGAAAATCGAGCATTAGTAACAAGTAAACTGGTCAGAAGCATTCCTGCAGTGAATGAGGATATCAAATTAAAAGGGCGTAAAGGGAAAGTGTTAAGTGTGAAGGAAATTCATGAAAAGCTATATCATATACATATTGTTTTCGAAAAAGTAGTAAAAAATCAGCCTTTGTTGAAAGATACAAAAAAGAAAAGAAGATAATCGGATGTTTGCTTAAAATTGTATAAAAAAACAGCTTCACTAGCAGTCTAGTAAGGCTGTTTTTATTTATGTTTCCTACTTTATTTCATCACCAGACCGCCATCGACATAAAGACATTGCCCTGTAATAAAGGAAGCTAAATCAGATGCAAGAAATAAAGCACTGCCAGCAATATCTTCAGGCACTGCTAAGCGCTTCATAGGAGTCATTTCCATGATTTTTTCCCTTACATCTTCCTTTGTTTCTATACTAGAGTCTGTTGGATAGGTTAAGCCTGGCGCGATGGCGTTAACCGTAATTCCGAAGGCTCCCAATTCCTTTGCGAGGTTTCTGGTAAATCCTAAAAGGGCCATTTTCGATGTCGTATAATCATGATAAGGAATAACCGGAAAATCAATTAAGTTGCTTACAATATTAATGATCCTCCCTCCCATTTGATCCTTCATATATGGCAAAACTGCTTGACAGATATTAAATGCACCGTGAACATTGCCCTCCCATTGGTTTTGATAGTCTTGCCAATCAATATCCCATGCTGTTTTTCTTGTTTTTGGATTAAATGTATAATGACTTAATGCATTGTTTATGACAATATCAATCGCACCAAAGGAATCGATAATTTGGGCAACCATCAGGCCAACCTGTTCAGCATTTTGTACATCTGCTTGTAAGGCAGCCCCTTGTCCTCCTTGACTTTCTATTTCTTTTACAACTTTTTCAGCAAGCTCTTTATTTTTTAAATAATTAACCACAACAAACGCACCTTCACTTGCCAATTTTTTGGCGATTGCGGCACCAATTCCCCTGCTTGCGCCGGTAATTAAAGCGACTTTATTATTTATCATCACTACTACCCTTCTTTCTATTCCACATCAGGATCAAAGCGCTCTATATAGTCTTCTACATTCCGCTCTATATCTACCATTCTTACTAAATCAAGAAGGTTAAACCCGCCATCATGATGCCAGCCTGGTTTCGCTCGGTTCATCTCGCCAATCGCACAAATACGATTGGCTCCAATCTTCCCTAATAGATCAGCAAGCATAAACAGACGCTTTGGAGCAACTGCAAGACCACAAGATTGCAAATATTGCTGATAAGGAGCAATATATTCCGCTGTATCTTCTAGATTTTCACAAGAAAATACATGTATCGTCCGATTTAATGGCGATCCTGCAAATCCCGGCTTTTTATGAAAAATAACGGTCCAAGCAGTGTCGGAATGGCTTTCATATATGCTGGTTTCATCGTTTCTTAATGCTTCTAATTGATGGAAGTTTCTTATTTTTTGTATAGACATCGCTTCTTCATCAGACAATTTGGCTCTAGGTCTTTTTTTATGATAATTTGCCAGTTCTGCCCCAAGCATTTGGGCGAAACCTTTTGCAGTAATAGCGCCCCCCTCTTCAACAAAAATAGTTTGAGGTGCTAAACAGCTTTGCTGGTCATATATAGATGCATCTTCCGCCAGTTTATGGGCAGTTTCTGCATAATAGTCGGAAGTTAAAGCTTCTTTCCCAATCATCGCAAAACTTATTTTATGTCCATAATGGAGAAACTTTTTTTCAGTGGGCACTTTTTTTCTTAGTGCTTCCACCGTTTGATTAGAACCATATACAATAATTGCTTCTGCCTTTTCAATTGCCGCTTCTCCCAAAGACGAAGCTCCTCCAATCCATGGAAGGATAGCAATTGCTTCTGCCAATTGATTATCCACTTCTGCTAACGATTGAACAAATAAAGCAGGAAGCAATGGTTCTGAAAAAGACGTTTTGCCAAGACATGCTGATTTTAATAGAAGCCCCATAATTATGCTCCAAATTTGCACACCAGGCACATTGCCTGAGAAAACATGAAAAATAACAGCGGGTCCAAAGGCACGACTCATTCCTCCAGATTTCCGTGGGCGAAATTCGTCCAATAAAGCTCCTTGATCGAACTCTTCGTCTAAAAAACGAAGAAGTTCTTTTTTTCGGAAGGTTCTCATATATCTTTTTAATTCCAGGCGAACCATTTCTTTGTCATAGCCAGTGATTTCTGGCAGAAGCTTTTCCGCCAGCTGACGAAGGGGATAAGCTGGATTCAGCCATTTTTGGATAGCTTGATCGATTTTTTCGATTATTTGCTGTACAGATAACAAAGCAAGATAGTCATTTCTATTGGCTCGAACAGCTTCTCCTATATGCTTGATTTGTTTGCTTGTCAGGACAGGATACTTCAAAATAAACGTAGTATCTGTTGTTTCTATTCTCTTTTCCTGAAAAGTTTTCCATTCAATAGATGCTGGCACATGATAAATTGGTATTTCTTTTATGGTTTCCACTAGCGAATGGCACCACCTGTATTTGCTTGCAGCAATTCATCCACTGCGATGGAACAGCCTCTTGCCTCAGAACCTTGTATTCTTCCAAGTAATATAAATCCGTTCTCTGTTAGGCAGCCTAAATCCTCTGTTAAAATAGCGAGACAAGCATTCCAATTGGCTAAATCATAATGAGCTATCACACCTTGTTCTCCCTTGGCTGCGGGTTCTAAGGTATCAGTATTCAAAACAACAGTTTTAATCCATGCAGGACCTTTTTTATCCTGTATAGTCGACATAGTTACATAATGGGACCGAATTGTTTGATCGTAAATTTGCGAACTTAATTCCGTCATTCCATACATATTAATGCAATGATTTCTTTCTATCTTAAAAAAGTCATAAAAACTTTGA
Organism: Niallia nealsonii; assembly: GCF_002835805.1. Classification (GTDB taxonomy): domain Bacteria; phylum Bacillota; class Bacilli; order Bacillales; family Cytobacillaceae; genus Niallia; species Niallia nealsonii. The sequence goes on from NZ_PISE01000031.1 coordinate 205,635, forward strand.
TACATTTCCTCCATCTCCACTTCACGAGACTTCCCTTTAAAACCGCCTGTATCAAAGATTCGGCTTCCTTCTGCCAATTGAAAAGAAAGTTGATGTTTCTCTAAATAATCCCTTAGATGAACATAGGAAAATGTTGCTCCTATAAGAAGAACAGGATCTTTCCTTTGTTCGCATTCTTTTAATGCTTGTGCTAGTTCAGCCATTTTTAAACCTGTTTCATCAAAGAAAAAACGACTGTTTTCCGTTCCAAAAAAAGACACAGCATTGCTTAAATAACGAGCAAGGGAAGAGTTTTTATTTAAATCTTCTGCTGGAGAAAGAACAAAAATCGTCATCCTTTCTCGGTCTGGAAGGACATATGTTTGAAAAGGCGTTTTCATGGATGCATCCCATACAGCAAGTGTCGGATGATAATTTTTTCCTTTAGAAGCAGGATTAGTTGTCCCGCTCGTCATAAATACTGCCTCTGCTTCTTCTATCGGTGTAGTGGATAGTGTCAATTCTTTAAATCCTTGAATGGGCATTGGAGGAATATCAGACCAATGCTTCACCAACAAAGGTGTCTTTTTTTTGCTCTGGCAATACTTTTTATAGGCTTGATTGTGCTGAAATTGATAAGAGAAAATGGTCAGTGCCAACTCATTAAATTCTTGCTCATATAATGAACTATCGATGCTTTCTTCCCCATATGTTTTCATAAACTGAAGTATTTTAGTTTGCATATCCTGTCCTGAATATTTCATGATGCTCTCCCCCTTTTCATCCAACTTGGTAGATTGATAAGCAATAATTGCAGCACGATTGATGTAAAAGCACCAATTAAAATACTATTAGAAAGAAATGTTCCGATGGTGCCTGTCCAGCCTGCTGCAAAGCTTGGCAACGAAATAGCCAGCAGCATCGATAAGCCAATAATCATATAATTCTTGTCTGTTTGCTCTACTTTAGAAAGCAAAGAAATGCCTGTAAATACTAAAGTTGCTGCAGCAGGCAAAAAGATACCGCCCACCACACTCGCAGGCGTTAGCGCAAGCAGAGCTCCTGCTTTTGGAACGAAACCTAATACAAGAAAAATAATACCAGCAATCATTACTGGATAGCGTGATCCTACTCCTGTCAATTTCAATAACCCAACATTTTGGGCATAGGCAGTTGTTGGAAAACCTCCAATTAAAGCAGACAAAAAGGAGCCTGCTGATTCACCTGCAAATCCATTGCGAATTCGTTTATCATCGAGCTTTATGTTTAAAATCGTGGAAGATGCTTGATAAACACCCATTGCTTCAATAACTGCAACCATATAAGCAATAAAAAACGTCAAAAACGTGCTCCATTCAAATTCCATTCCTCCGTATGGAAGAAACTGCGGCAAACCAAACCAGGCTTTATCCTGCAGCAAGGAAAAATCTGTTTGTCCCAATATAACAGCTAACAGATTTCCAGCTACTAAAGCAAGCAGAAAAGAAAAGGATTTCCAGTAGCCTTTTCCAAATAAAGATAAAACCAACACAATCAAAGCAGTAGGAATCGATAACATCAGTGTTTCTGGACTTGCAAATCCTTTATCACCTGGATACCCTCCTAAAAATTCAGATAAGGTAAAACCTGCAAGGGAAATGCCGACTAAAAAGATTACCGTTCCAGAAATAGCTGGTGTAAATAAACCTTTTAACTTAGTAATGGCACCTGTAATCGATAAAATAAATACAATGATGGCACTTAATAAAATCGCTCCACTTGCCGCAGCAAGCCCATTTGTTTTTCCCGCTGCAATCATAATGGCATCAAATGCCGCAGACGGTCCTTGCACGATTGGCAATTTGACTAGTTTAGTAGCTTGTATCAAAGTAACAAGCCCTGCTGCGATAAAAATTGCATTAACAAGATTGGCTGATAACGCAAATGGCAACCCAATCATTGCCGCAACAAAGATAGGATCCAGCCACACATTGGAAACAAATACATGCTGCAATCCATACAATAAGTTTTTCCCAAGGGTTCCTTTTTCTTCGATTCCTATGTTTACCGTTTGTTTTCTACTATTTTTCTCTCGTTGTACTTCTTTCATTCTTTTCTCCCTCTTTCCTCTTGTTTACACATGTTTGCTCAGATGATTGCTATTTTTTGCAGGAGGCAAAATAACGGCACGTTTTTGAATAAAAATAGAAAGCATAACAGCCGCAAGCAGCGCCCCAACAATCGAGCTAAAAATAAACAATGGAATAAATCCAAATAAAGTAGCTTTTTGGCCAAGAAATAAGCTGGCAATCGGATAAGAAAGCATGGCGCCCAAAATGCCTGTCCCAATGATTTCTCCCGCAACCGCCATATAAATTTTTCTTGTTTTCAGAAATAATAATGATGCAAGCAATGCCCCAACCATGCTTCCAGGGAAAGCAAAAATAGATCCTGTTCCCATCATATTTCTTAATAAGGAAATGCATAGTGCTTGTGCAACAGCATAATAAGGCCCTAACAGAACAGCGGATAATACATTGATCAGATGCTGAACAGGAAATACTTTCGTAAAGCCAATCGGAATATAAAATAAATTGCTCGAAAGTGTGCCGATTGCGATCATCATTGCGGTGATCGTCAGTTTTTGTGTTTTTCGCATAAAAAAAATCCCTCCAGTGTGAAATGAAAAATGGCACTGAGGGATTTAATATAGGAAAATGGAGATCGTTTCGCTTGAACGAATACTCGTTTTTCTACACTTCCCTACGCTGGTATAATCCAGATCAGGTAAAAAAGGGTTAAGAACTTGCCGTTCTAATCTCAGCCAATTTTTTGGCCCCCCCAGTGCACATATAGATTTTTACGGTGATTTCTTGCAAAAATAATGGCAGGTCAATAACGTTATTCTCGATTGTATATATATGTACTAAAAAAATCTTTGTTTTCCCCTCTTTCCCCCCTCTCTATCTAGTAAGCTATAAAACTCTTTTTTTTAATCTCTTCACCTAATAAAAAAGCCAGGTCTCTTAAATAGACCTGGCTTTAATAGTTAGCGAAAAAAGAACCTTCATCACTTGACTACTTTCCTACGCTGGCATGATCCAGATCAGGTCCAAGGGTTAAAAAAATTTTTTCTCTCAGTCCTATACTCGGACACCCCTAGTAGTTTTACGTTTTTAAATTATGTTAATCATATACCTTTGTTTTTTATATGTAAAGAGAAGAAGAAAAAGATTTTCTAATAGAAGATAGTATCTTCTTTCACAGAAGGAAAGCAAGTCTTGCAAGAAAGAAGCAATCATACAAGCAAAATAAACGCAGACATTTTCCTTACAAAACGCTCCCTCTTTCTATCCCTTTATAAATATTCTTTAAGAATGGATTTTCCCTCCTTTTTTAAGCATTCTAATGAAAGGAGGTGAATGGTATGACAAGAGACCAAGTTCATCTGGAAACAGATCCTAACTTTGATGGAGGAAGAGAAGGCATTATTGCGGACCCAGACGGTGATCAAATGGGGATAAGCAGAGATACAAGCTCTGAATATCCTTTTCATGTAAAATCATTAAAAAAAGACCCTGATATGAAAAAATTTAGTCAACTATTTGATGGGAAAAAGTAGCATCCATAAAAAATGTCTGCCCCTTAAGCTGCATGTCTTTAAGGGAGCAGACATTTTTTGTTTATCCACCTATTATCATTTATCTAAACGTCTAGAAGGGCTTCCTAAGGTTTATTTTATGAGCATCTTCTACTTAGCTTATTGAAGAGTTTCCGAAATATGACTTAACGCTTCTCCTGCTTCATTTGCAAAAATGTTTACCTTTGCCAAATCCCCAATTGCACAAATCCCTACCATTTCTCCGTTTTCTACAACAGGAATGCGTCTGATTTGATTTTCAGACATAATATGGGAACATTCATGTACATCAGTATCTGGTGAACATGTAATGATATCACTTGACATGCTGTCATGGCAATGAACAGAATTGCAGTCTTTCCCTTCTGCCACGCAATGGATAACAATATCGCGGTCTGTTATCATTCCAACCACTTTTTTTCCTTCACATACAGGGACAGATCCACAATTAATATCACGCATAATTTTAGCAGCAGATGCAACCGCATCATGTGGGGCACAAACTTTCACATCTTTTATCATAATATCACGAACAGTAGTCATTATTTTTCCTCCAGATTAAAAATTTAACCTTTATAGTATCACTGCTTTCTTTTCATAAAATACGGAGATAATGGCTTTTGTTTATGTAAAAAATTTCCAATTTTTATTTTCCCGCTTAAACATGCATAAGAAAACTTAAAAGAGAGCCATTTATTAAAAATGCTTTGGTATCCAATGGAATTGATTCTAGATAAAGGAAAATATAGCAATAGCCAAATGAATCAAAAAAATGCTCTTTAACCATAATAAGGAGGAATACAGATAAAAAAGAAACACCACTAATCATCTATCGAGAGAAGGGATTTTAATGGATGCACAAACACCAAAGTTCCATAAAGAACCGATAAGCAGTTCAAGTAATAATGAACCAGCATTCCAAGTTTTTTTAAATGAAAATTTAGTGGCGGAAGTGCGGGGGACAGATACGGAACATCAAACGGTGATTCCAATGAGAGAATTAACGGATTATGAAGAAAGCAAACTTTATGAATATATCAGCTCCTTCCAATCAAAGTAAAAGAAGATGCAAACAAGGGCATTATACTGCCTGTGTTATCCTCTCTTGATAGGATAACCTTTTATTTGAAAGCTATATTCTAAAGGATTGTTGCTAATGAATCAAAAAGATAAAGGAACCCAAAATTTGAGCTCCTTTATCTGGTTGTATTCTTCTGCTAACCACCCATTAAATGTCAATATAGTTCTTTTGCTAAACAAATCTTATTAAAACCGCAAGTGTATTTATTGTTATATGAACAACAATAGGAACAATTAATCTATTGGTTTTTACATATAAAAAGGCAAACACCAATCCTCCTAATGTATAGGGGATAACACTTGCTAACTCCATATGAAGCAATGCAAATATTAGAGAAGTAATTAAACAAACGATATAGGCGTTTGTTCGTCTACGTAACATATCAAGAATGATTTTTTTTATTAAAATTTCCTCCATTATAGGTCCAAAAATTGCAATATTCACTATTGTAAGTGGAAAAGAGATAACTTTGGTTTTTATCATTTCTGAGTGTTCTGAATTAGGCTGCATATTAAATACCTCAGTAGCTATTAATCCATAAACAAATTGAACTAAAAAATAAAGAAGAATACCGTATATGCACCATAAATATAGTTTTTTTTAGCGAATAAGCATCAGAAGAACCTTTTTTAATGGAGAGTCAACAAAATAATTTTGTAACAAAAAACACACACTTTTCCTGAAAAAAGTGTGTGTTTCTGTTGCTCTATTTCTGTGCAATGCTTACCTTTATTTTTTTCCCTTTAATCGTTGTATGTTCCATCGCTTGCAATACAAGCGATCCTTTGCCATTTAAAATATCGATATAGGTTAATTGATCTTTGATGGTGATAATGCCGATATCTTCTGCGGTTAATCCTGGCAGATTGGCAATGGTGCCGACAAAATCAACAGCGCGAAGTTTTTTCTTTTTGCCGCCACTAAAATGAAGCTTCGTAATATCTTGATTAATGCGTGCTGTTCGATTATTTCGGACAACGCGGCGGCCATTGATTTTTTCTTCGAATGCCTCTTTTCCTTGTGCAACTTCTTCTTGTTTAGGTGCGTCCATTCTTGTTATTTCAAAGCCAATATAACGCTCAATAGAGTTGATAAATTTGGTTTCATAAGGTGTTGCTAGTGTTATTGCTTTTCCCGTGTTGCCAGCTCTTCCTGTTCTTCCAGTACGATGCACATAGCTTTCTTTTTCCATGGGCACATCATAGTTGATCACAAGTGTGACATTATCAATATCAATTCCCCGTGCTGCCACATCAGTTGCAATTAAATAGCGGAAATTGCCCATTTTAAAGCCATTCATCACAGCGAATCGATCTTCCTGTTCTAAGCCCCCGTGCAATTTTTCGCAACTATAGCCTGCATCATCTAACTGTTCGAAAACAAAATCAACATGTTCCTTTGTACGGCAGAAAATAATGCTGCTGTCCGGATTTTCCACAACTAATACATCTTTCAGCAAACTGATTTTTTCTTCTTCTTTGCATTCTATTATACGGTGTTCAATCTGTTTTGCTGTTTTTTGCTCTGCCTCTATCTCGATATGAACAGGCTCTTTCATGTATTGATGGCATAACTTCTCGACATCTGTTGGCAATGTAGCAGAAAAAACCATTGTTATCCGATCTGCTGGAAGACTTTCGATGATTGTTTCCACATCGTCAATAAAACCCATATTCAGCATTTCATCTGCTTCATCAATAATTAAATAGTTGATCCGTTCTAAAGAAAGAGTTTCTCTTTCTATATGATCTAATACACGTCCTGGTGTACCAACCACCACATGTGTTTTTTGTTTTAGCTCTTCTTTTTGAATGGAAAAAGGCTGTTTTCCATATACAGCAGCCGCTTTTATTCGTTTAAATCGGCCAATATTAGTGATGTCTTCTCGTACTTGTGCTGCAAGTTCTCGAGTTGGTGTTAGAATTAACGCTTGGGGCTTTTTCTCTTCCCATTCGATCATCTCGCAAATAGGAATACCGTAAGCGGCTGTTTTTCCGCTTCCTGTTTGTGATTTTACCACAAGATCTTTGTTTAAAAACGCTTTGGGCAGTACTTCACACTGTACTTTTGTAGGTGTTTCATATTTCAGCACCGATAAGGCCCTTTTGATTTCATCGCTTAATGAAAACAGATCAAAATTACGTTCTGTCATGATTTCCCTCATTTATCTAGTATTTATTCAACTTCCATATAGGATTCTCCAGTAAGAATAACTTATACTTAATCTGAATATATTTATTATACATGAATTTGAAGGAATAAAGAGTTTTCTTACAATTAACCAAGGACAAGGCTATTTTAGCCATTGTCCTTTCAGTTTGTCGACAAAAGAGGTTCAGATTGCTCTCAATCTGAACCCCTTTTAAGATTAAGTTTGATTTCGTTGCTATTTTTTCAAAATTCCGAAGTATTAGCCCTTAATTATTCTTTCTTTTAGGCTATTTTAGGACTCACCCAGGTCCAGTTTGCCATCTTCTTCAAGTTCATGGCAGCGAAAGTAAGCATCGCTTGCATCGACAATTTTTTAAGTCCCCTTAAAGTTGTCCAACGCATACCATGCTTTTCTTTTGCATCTGCGAAAACTCGTTCAATCATTTCTTTTCGCTTAGCATATATTTGTTTTACATCATGTTGATGACGAAGGTGAGCTGCTTCTTCTACATACTCTTCCCACACATGTCTTCACATGAGTAGAATCAACAAAAACATGTTCTACACTAATCAAATTCTTATCCGCAGCTGCTTTTAAAATACGGTAGAATATCTGTTCAAATAGATCAGAATCTTTAAATCGGCGTTCATAGTTTTTGCTGAATGTAGAGAAATGTGGTGCTTTATCCTGAAATCCATACCCTAAAAACCACCGATAAGCCATATTAGTCTCTATTTCCTCTATTGTTTTCCGCATAGAGAGAATAACAAAGGTATATTGGATAAAGGTCCATTTAACAAATATAGCTGGATCAATACTTGGTCGAGCTATATCAGAGTACATATCTTTCACCAAATCATAAATAAACAAGAAATCAAGGACCGCTTCTATTTTGCGAACTAAATGATTGGCTGGAACTAATGGATCTCTTTGAATAGAAGAATGTTTGGAAAGCATGATGTCCCCTCTGTTATCTATATCCTTATATTAAAGCTAATTTATTTAAAATTCTATACGAAATAGATTGAAAACAGGTTGCTTGGAGCGGAAGGGGTGAGACTCCTACGGGATTAGCGAGACAGTCCGAGACCCTGCAGAAGCGAAGCAACGAAGCGGCTCGGCGATCGCCCCGTGGAAAGCGAACCCCTGAAGTGGAAATCAACATTCCCCTTTCTAAGAAAATAATAAAAAAACTGTAAACAAAAATGAACTGCCCCTAAATTGT
>NZ_PISE01000032.1 GCF_002835805.1 Niallia nealsonii
AGAAGAATTTTTTTGTATATAAAAGTGCAAGGATCGGTATTTTACATATAAAAATAGGAGGAGAATGTTTTGGTGAGAAAATTTTTTTTGTTTAGTATCATTTTATTTTTTTTTATGTGGACGTTGAATGTCTATGCAAAAACTTTGGATTATCCTTCTTTGCCACAGGATAATCCCTATGAAAAAAAAATAGCCATTGTGAAAACCAAAGACAACTACTCCACTCAGGAAATAGAGAGGATGTTAAAAAAATATAAAAATCTAACCATCCGAACAAATTTTCACGAAATATTTAATGGTTTTTCAGTTGAAGGTCATCTAGGAGAAATTCAAAAGCTAAAAAAAGAACAGGCTGTAGAAATAGTTTCAGAAGTGCAAACATATTCTGCAGAAGAAGAGAATCCGGTTCAGCTGATCGGTGCAGACCCTATTAGCTCAACCTTGCAAAACAAGTCTAAACCATTGACAGGGAAAGGAGTGAAAATTGGTGTAATTGATACAGGCATTGATTATCAGCACCCTGATTTACGCAAAAACTTTAAAGGTGGCTGGGATTTTATTGACAAAGATAAGTACCCAATGGAGACAGTTGGCAAAGGAGTGAAAAATACACTCCACGGCACTCATGTAGCGGGGATTATTGCGGCAGATGGGAAAATTAAAGGAGTGGCTCCAAATGCAGAAATTATTGCATATCGAGCACTTGGTCCTGGGGGAACTGGTACAACTGAACAAATTTTAGCTGCGATTGAACAAGCTATAAAAGATAAAGTGGATATTGTCAATCTGTCTTTAGGAAGCGAAGTGAATGGACCAGATTTGCCTATTAGCGCTGCTTTAAACAAGGTAGTGGAAAAAGGGATTATTGCGGTAGCTGCTGCGGGAAATTCGGGACCTCTTGATTGGACAGTTGGATCTCCTGGAACAGCAAGTAAAGCGATTTCTGTTGGTGCCTCCACTCCGAATATAAAGACAGACTATATCGAAATTGATGATAAAAAACTCATTTTAAACAATATGAAAAATAGTGTAGATTGGAATAGTTTTTCAGCATTGGAGATGATGGATGGAGGGATAGGAGAAAAAGAAAATTTAAAAAACGCAAAAGATAAGTTGGCTTTAATAAAAAGAGGGGGAATTACTTTTACAGAAAAAGTGAAAAATGCTATTAGTGCTGGTGCAAAAGCTGTGCTTATTTATAATAATGAGGCTGGGCCTTTAATAGGCAGTCTAGAGCAAGAATTGTCTATACCGGTAGCTGGAATAACAAAAAAAGAGGGACTTCTTATTAGTGAAAAAATGAAAAAAGGTTCGCTGTTCGTAAAGATAGAGTCTAAATGGGAAAAAGATATACTAGCCGATTTCAGTTCAAGAGGACCTGTAACAACGACTTGGGATATAAAACCCGATATCCTTGCTCCAGGAGTTGTGATAAATAGCACTGTTCCAGGCGGATATATGGCTTTACAAGGTACAAGCATGGCAGCTCCCCATGTTGCTGGAGCATGCGCACTTTTATTAGAAGCACATCCTAATTGGAAACCGGAAGAAGTAAAGGCAGCGCTAATGAATACAGCAAAACCAATAATGGATAGAGAAAATAACAGGTATAAAGTATATGAACAAGGAGCTGGAAGGATTCAAGTGGATGAGGCTATTCAAGCAAATACTTTAGTAATGCCAGGTTCGCTGCGCTTTGGAAAGTTTCATTTAGTGGATCAATTACATGAACATACAGCATTTATCACAGTGAAAAATGTCGGAAATACACTAGAAAAAATTTCTTTTGCAATCCCGAAAAAGCAAGCAGGTATAAGCTGGAAAATGCCCTTTTCTTTTAGCTTGCAAGCAGGAGAAACAAAAAAACTGCCAATCACCATGAGGTTAGACCGTCACGTTGTTCAAAAAAATCTTCAAGATGGAGTAATAGAAATGGTAGCGGGCAGCCAAAAAGTGCAAATTCCTTATTTATATGTACTAGAAGAACCTAATTATCCAAGAGTGATGGGGTTTGAATTAACAAAAAATAGTAAAGAAAAGACATATGAGTATGAAGTATATCTGCCTGGGGGAGCAGAAGAGTTTGGGATTGCCCTTTTTGATAAGGAGAGTTTAACATTTGTGCAATTTTTAGATTGGAAGAAAAATGTAGGAAGAGGATTATTGAAAACAAAAATAAGCAAAAAAAACTTTCCTGCGCCAGGAAACTATTTGATGATAGTTTTTGCGAAAAAGTCAGGAAAAGAGGATGAAATCAAGTCCGAATTAACGATACCAGCAGGGAAAAAATATGAATAAATCTTAAAAGTATGTGAATTTATTCTCAAATCCATAGAATTTTAAAAAAATCGTGATAGAATAAAAAAAGTAGTCAGCAAGAATTGCTGCATGCCTTTTTGTTCTTCATAAAAAGAGGGAATACTAAACAGATTATGCAGCGAAAAAAACTATCTATTATTAATTTTTAAAACCTGCTTATTTTCACCAGAATGAAAAGCGTGAAAATGTGGTATCCGCTTTCAATAGTAGTATAATAAATATATTGTGAAATATATGATTGTAGCGTTTTCACGTTGTTAATACTAATTGACATTGACATTAGCTTATTGTATGCTTACAAAGGAGAGAATGACAGGGTTTTCAGCTTATTTTCCCCTCGAAACGTACAAATTTTGACAAAAAATATTTTGGATTTTGAGGGATTACTATTTTCTTTAGGAGTTTTTTCTGGAAAAAGGCTTGTAATAACTGCTATTCAATGACAACCTATTCTTGCAGAAAGAAAGTGATCAGGAGATTGGCTAACTATGCTTGAAATTAAGCAAATGCTTAAAAGACAAAGTAAATACATATCATTTTTGCTGTCTTTATATTTAATAGGGTGGGCTTTGACCCCGTTCCAGCCAGTTTTTTTAGGGCTGATTATTGGGACTGGTTTAAGCTTTTTCAACATGTTTTTACTAGTCAGAAGAATGGGGAAATTCAGTAAAGCAATTGATGAGGGCAAAAAAACCCGCTCGCTAGGAATGCTTTCGCGAATGGCTGCAGCTGTTTTTGGTGTGGCGCTAGCATTAGAGTTTCCAGAACAAATTCATCTAATTAGTGTGGTTATTGGATTAATGACTTCTTATGTTGTCATTATGATAGATTTTTTAATAAATACTATTCAAATAGGTAGTAACAAAAAAGAGAGGTGAACATGATTGGAACATAAAGAACAGATATACCATTTGTTTGGAATTGATTTTTTGCAGTTTAATCTAGCAAATGTTTTAATGATTACCATTGCGAGTGCAATTGTATTTCTAATAGCAGTTCTTGCAACACGCACACTTGCATTAAAACCTACAGGCCTCCAGAATTTTATGGAGTGGGTAATGGATTTTGTGAAAAACATCATTAACAGTACAATGGACTGGAAAGATGGTGGCAAATTCCATATATTAGGGATCACTGTAATATTCTATATTTTTGTATCAAATATGCTAGGATTACCATTTGCTATTGTACTAGATGGGGTTCTTTGGTGGAAATCGCCAACAGCTGATCCTACTATTACATTAACACTTGCTGTAATGATTATTGTGCTTACCCATTACTATGGTATTAAACAAAGAGGATTAAAAGAATATTCAAAAACGTTTGTCAGTCCAATGAAATTTCTATTCCCTTTAAAAATCATAGAAGAGTTTGCAAATACGCTTACTCTAGGTTTGCGTCTCTACGGTAATATTTATGCAGGGGAATTGCTACTGTCTCTTTTAGTAGGGTCTTTAGCTTCGGTAGGAATAGCTGGTTTTATAGCTGCTATCCCTCTAACACTTGTATGGCAAGCTTTCTCTATATTTGTTGGTACCATTCAAGCGTACATCTTTACAATGTTAACAATGGTTTACATGTCTCATAAAGTTAGTCATGACCATTAATATATACCCTTTTCTATAAAAGGCAAAACAAAAAATAAATGAAATTATAAATTAGGAGGAAATAAAATGAATCTAATAGCAGCAGCAATCGCAATTGGTTTAGCAGCAGTAGGAGCAGGTATTGGTAACGGATTAATCGTAGGTCGTACAGTAGAAGGTATCGCTCGTCAACCAGAAGCACGCGGTTTACTTCAAACAACAATGTTTATCGGGGTTGCTTTAGTAGAAGCACTTCCAATTATCGGGGTTGTAATTGCATTCATGGTATTAAACCGTTAATTCATAATTCTATCTTATTGGCGAAGAGAATCTTCTAAAAAGAACTTCGCCTTTCCTTTATGTTCTAGAAATATAAGATGGTAAAGTATTGAAGGGAGTGAACCAAGTGTTAATGAACAGTTTAGTTCTAGGTGCTGCAGACGGTGCGGCCCATCATGGAATAAATGGTGGAGATATAATTTTTCAGCTAGTTATGTTTATCGTTCTTCTTGCGTTGTTGAAGAAATTTGCTTGGGGTCCATTAATGGGCATCATGAAACAAAGAGAAGAGTTTGTGGCAAATGAAATAGAAGCAGCAGAAAAAAGCCGCTTGGAAGCTGCAAAACTTTTAGAAGAACAGCGTGCATTATTAAAAGAAGCAAGAGTAGATGCACAAAACTTAATGGAAAAAGCAAAAGCTCAAGGCGATGCGCAACGAGAAACCATTATTGCTGATGCTAAACAAGACGCAGAGCGCATTAAAAATTCTGCATTGCTTGAAATTGAGCAGCAAAAGGAAAAAGCAGTTGCTGCAATTCGCGATCAGGTAACGTCACTATCTGTATTAATCGCTTCAAAAGTTATTGAAAAAGAATTGAATGAACAAGATCAAGAGAAGCTTATACATGATTACATACAAGAGGTAGGCGAAAAACGATGATGGATATAGGAGTTTCAAAGCGCTACGCTTTAGCCCTTTTCCAAATCGCAAAAGAGAATGGTAACGTAGATCAATTGGAAGAGGAAGTTCGTGTTGTAAAAGCATTAGTGACTGATTCAACTGAATTGCATCAAGTTCTAAAGTCTCCTAATATCTCATTAGAGCAAAAAAAGGAGATCATTAGAGAAGGCTTTGCTTCGGCAAGCAGTCATGTACAGAACTTATTGATGCTATTGATTGATCGTCACCGTGAAGACTATATTCTTGGCATATGTGATCATTTTCTTCAATTAATAAATGAAGAAAAAGGAATAGCCGATGCAATAGTATATTCGGTGAGACCGTTGACAAATGAGGAACGGACAGAAATTTCCGCTTCATTTGCGGCTAAAGTAGGCAAAGTATCGCTTAATATTGAAAATATAGTAGATTCCAACCTATTAGGTGGAATTATCGTTCGAATAGGCAATCAAATATTTGACGGCAGCCTGCAAGGCAAGCTGAATCGTCTACAACGACAATTACTAGGATAGTATTTTTTGGATAGGGGTGAAACGCATGAGCATCAAAGCAGAAGAAATTAGTGCTCTGATAAAAAAGCAAATCGAAAATTACCAATCTGAAGTTCAGGTAAGTGAAGTAGGTACGGTTATTAGTATTGGTGACGGTATCGCACGTGTTCATGGTCTCGATAATTGTATGGCTGGTGAGCTTGTTGAATTTTCAACTGGTGTAATGGGATTGGCTCAAAACTTAGAAGAAAGCAACGTAGGTATTATTATTCTTGGTCCTTTCACAGATATTCGTGAAGGAGACGAAGTGCGTCGTACAGGAAGAATTATGGAAGTTCCTGTAGGAGAAGAATTAGTTGGACGTGTTGTTAACTCATTGGGACAACCAGTAGATGGACTTGGACCAATTAATACAACTAAAACGAGACCAATTGAATTTTTAGCTCCTGGTGTTATGGATCGTAAATCTGTTAGTGAACCACTTCAAACAGGTATTAAGGCAATCGATGCACTTGTTCCAATTGGACGAGGACAGCGTGAGCTTATTATTGGTGACCGCCAAACTGGTAAAACATCTGTAGCAATTGATACCATTCTTAACCAAAAAGATCAAGATATGATTTGTATATATGTAGCGATTGGGCAAAAAGAATCTACAGTGCGGAATGCAGTTGAAACACTTCGTAAACATGGCGCACTAGACTATTCTATCGTAGTAACGGCATCTGCTTCTCAACCGGCTCCGTTATTATACTTAGCTCCATATGCTGGTGTAGCAATGGGTGAAGAGTTTATGTATAACGGCAAACACGTGCTTATCGTGTATGATGATTTATCAAAACAAGCATCTGCTTACCGTGAATTATCATTATTATTACGTCGTCCTCCAGGTCGTGAAGCATATCCAGGTGATGTTTTCTACCTGCATTCACGTTTATTAGAGCGCGCTGCAAAATTAAGTGATGCAAAAGGTGGCGGTTCTATTACTGCACTTCCTTTTATTGAAACACAAGCAGGTGATGTATCTGCATATATTCCAACCAACGTAATATCGATTACAGATGGTCAAATTTTCTTGCAGTCTGACTTATTCTTCTCAGGAGTTCGTCCTGCGATAAATGCTGGTTTATCTGTATCACGTGTTGGTGGTTCAGCGCAGATTAAAGCAATGAAAAAAGTAGCAGGTACTTTGCGCCTTGATCTTGCATCATACCGTGAGCTAGAATCATTTGCTCAATTCGGATCTGATTTAGATAAAGCCACACAAGATAAATTAAATCGAGGAGCACGTACAGTAGAGGTGCTTAAACAAGATTTAAATAAACCATTAAAGGTAGAAAAACAAGTAGCGATTCTTTATGCTCTTACACGCGGCTTCCTTGATGATATTCCAGTTCAAGATATTACACGTTTTGAAGAAGAGTTTTTAACTTGGTTAGATCATAACCGTAAAAATTTATTAGATCATATTGTGTCAACAAAGGAACTTCCAGCTGACGAGGATATGGTAGCTGCTATTAATGAGTTTAAAAAATCGTTTGTAGCATCAGAGTAAGAGGATAAACTTATGAATGGTGGTGAGAACCGTTGGCATCATTGCGTGATATAAAATCTCGTATAAATTCTACAAAAAAAACGAGCCAAATAACAAAAGCCATGCAAATGGTTTATTCAGCTAAAATGAATAAAGCTGTATTAAATGTAAAAGCTTTTGCTCCATATATGACGAAAATAGAAGAAGTCACACACTCTGTTGCAGCAGGTAGTGCAGGTGCGTCTCATCCAATGCTTGTGGCTAGACCTGTCAAAAAAACAGGATATATTATTATTACATCAGAACGTGGGTTGGCAGGAGCCTATAATAGTAATGTGCTAAGAAAGCTAAACCAAACGATAAAAGAACGTCATCAGTCAAAGGATGAGTATGCTGTTATCGTTATTGGTAGATTAGGTCGTGATTTTCTAGCTAAACAAGATCATAACATTGTTTTAGATGTCATTGGCCTACCGGATTTACCGGATTTCTTAGATATTAAGGACGTTGCTAGCAAATCTGTTGGCATGTTTGCGGACGGAACTTTTGATGAACTAAATATGTTTTATAGCCATTATGTAAGTGCTATTCAGCAGGATGTTGTGGAGAATAAAATTCTTCCACTGACTGATGCAGGAAATACAGAAGTGAAGTTGACATCATATGAGTTTGAGCCGTCAGCAGAAGAAATCTTGGATGTATTACTGCCGCAATATGCAGAAAGTTTAATATACGGTGCATTATTAGACAGTAAGGCAAGTGAGCATTCTGCGCGGATGACAGCTATGAAAAACTCTACTGATAATGCGAAGGAAATAATTAATGATTTAAGTTTGGTTTACAACCGTGCGCGACAAGCTGCAATTACACAAGAGATTACGGAAATTGTTGGTGGAGCTGCGGCGTTAGAATAGGTTCCTAGCAATAGGAAAGAGGATGCCTGAAATTAGTTTGGGCTTATGACTTTATTGATAGATAAGAAAAAGTCATGAAACGGAAAAAATGTTTTGGGCATTCTCGCTTTCAGAAAAGGTTTAGGAGGGAATAGAATGAGCTTAGGACGAGTTCTTCAAGTAATGGGACCAGTTGTTGACGTTAAGTTCGACGGAGGCCATTTACCGGATATTAATAACGCATTAAAAGTAGTTAGCAACGACTCTAATATCGATTTAACTCTTGAAGTGGCCCTTCATTTAGGCGATAACACAGTACGTACTATTGCAATGTCTTCAACAGATGGCGTAACAAGAGGTACACAAGTAGAAGATACGGGAAAATCAATTTCAGTTCCTGTTGGGGATGTAACATTAGGCCGTGTATTTAACGTATTAGGAGATACAATTGACTTAGATCCAGCAATTCCTGCTTCAGCAAGACGTGATTCTATTCATAGAGAGGCTCCAAAATTCGAACAGCTTTCTACACAAATTGAAATTTTAGAGACTGGTATTAAAGTAGTAGACTTGCTTGCGCCTTATATCAAAGGTGGGAAAATTGGATTGTTTGGTGGAGCTGGTGTAGGTAAAACGGTTCTAATCCAAGAATTGATTAATAACATCGCTCAAGAGCATGGCGGTATTTCTGTATTTGCTGGTGTTGGTGAACGTACTCGTGAAGGAAATGACCTTTATCATGAGATGACTGACTCAGGTGTAATCAAAAAAACAGCGATGGTATTCGGACAAATGAATGAGCCGCCTGGTGCACGTATGCGTGTTGCGTTAACAGGATTAACAATGGCAGAATATTTCCGTGATGAGCAAGGACAGGATGTATTATTCTTTATTGATAATATTTTCCGTTTCACTCAAGCTGGTTCTGAAGTTTCAGCCCTTCTTGGCCGTATGCCTTCAGCGGTTGGGTATCAGCCGACTCTTGCAACAGAGATGGGTAGATTACAAGAGCGTATTACATCAACAAGCGTTGGTTCTGTAACATCTATTCAAGCAATTTATGTACCAGCGGATGACTATACGGATCCGGCTCCAGCTACAACATTTGCTCACTTAGATGCCACAACAAACCTTGAACGTAAATTAACGGAAATGGGGATTTATCCAGCAGTAGATCCGTTGGCTTCTACTTCTCGCGCATTGTCTCCAGAAATTGTAGGCGAAGAGCATTATAGTATTGCTCGTCAAGTACAATCAACATTACAACGCTATAGAGAGCTTCAAGATATTATTAGTATCCTTGGTATGGATGAGTTAAATGATGAAGATAAACTAGTTGTACACCGTGCAAGAAGAATTCAATTTTTCTTATCACAAAACTTCCATGTGGCTGAACAATTTACGGGTCAGAAAGGATCATATGTACCAGTAAAAGAAACAGTAAAAGGATTTAAAGATATCCTTGGAGGAAAATACGATCACCTTCCAGAAGATGCTTTCCGTTTAGTAGGACGCATTGAAGAAGCAGTTGAAAATGCAAAAAAAATGGGTGTTGAAGTTTAACATTAATCAGGAGGGGTAGAAATGAAGACGATTAAAGTCAATGTAGTAACTCCTGATGGCCCGGTGCATGAGTCAGATGTTGAAATGGTTATCGCAAAAGCAGAAAGTGGAGAGCTAGGAATACTGGCTGGTCATATTCCGATGGTTGCTCCATTAAAAATTGGGGCAGTACAATTGAAGAAGGATAAAACTTCCGAATATATTGCTGTTAATGGAGGAATTTTAGAAGTTCGTCCAGATCAAGTTACTGTTCTTGCCCAGTCTGCTGAAACTGCGGGAAAAATTGATTATGATCGTGCTTTACGAGCTAAGGAACGTGCTGAAAAAAGATTATATGAACAAAAAAATGAACATGTAGATTTTCACCGTGCAGAACTTGCTCTAAAACGTGCAATGAATCGTATATCCATTGTAGAAAAAAAATATTAACAATAATAAATACCTCTCTTTGTCTATATATGGCAATCGAGAGGTATTTTTTGTGATATATACAAAAAGGCAAGTATTCCTAGTTCGTTTTTGTTTGTGCTTCTTATCACGCATTAACGGGCTTTCGATCTCCACTTTAAGATGATAAGAGAAGATGAGAAACCTAGGCGGGGGATAACCGCTCGTAAGAGCCTGATATTAAAGTATAGAGATATGTTACCTCCGTCCTGCGGTAATGTCTGTGAGGCCTATATCCATAGGCCTCAGGCTACTACAATCAGTGGGGGACGCGAAGACCCTGCTGATTGTAGTTTTACTTTATAAATTTAATTCTGCACTATGCATAATAGAAAGCATTAAACAAAAACTAGATTGTTATGCAATAATATTTTTCTACTAGAATAAGACAGTTAATAGAAAAGAAAATATAAAAAAGGTGAAACTTTTTTTAGGATTAAATCGTCAAATAAGAGTTAGTGTTAGGGAGTAATTAGATGGGAGGATGTATCTAGTTGATCTCAGATTTTGGACAGCAAGCATTATTAGGCATTATCACCCATATTGGTTTTATTGCGCTAGCCTGGTGGGCACTACAATCATTAAATTTTGATAAATTCCTGCGCGCAAATAAAGTATTTCAGGCAAGGGTTTTGTATGTATTATTGTCTATTATTATTGGATCTATTGTTAGCAATTTTTTCTTAGATTATTTAAATTGGTCTAAGCAATTGCCATTAATTATGCAATAAAAAGAAAAAAGGATAAATTTACATGCAAATATAGGTCTTCATACATGTTTTCATTTTGGTTTTTTTTCAGTACAATTCATTTTGCATGTGTATAAAAATAGTATAAGTATTTTTTAAAAATATATTCTTGTCAAAAAGTAACGACAATTCCTTTGTATGCATTCCTTCACTACGGAAAGAATGGTAGCAAGGGGAGAATTATAGATGAGAAAAAAATATTTTTTATTACTTTAACTATCTTAATGGGTTTGTCTGCACTTGTAATTGGGAATAACATCACTAATGCCGAGGAACAGCTAGATTTATTTACTATAAATGATTACTTGAAAAAGGAAAAAAATATTACAATCAATGAATGGTCTCTGTATGCAAGAGAAAAATTGGAAAACGCACAAACATATGCGGACACCAGAGAGTATCAAACAGCTTTAAATAAAAAATTTCCTGAACTAAAATGGCAGGAATCAAAAAGTGAGCAAAGCAAAGGGCTGCATGCTATTATTTCTTCTAATGAAACAGTTGAAAAAACAATAACTATTTCGACTTCTTTAACAACTAAGCCTTCTCAAACATATGTTATATATGAGGTAAAAGGGAAGGATTTAACAGAAATTAGAAAGAAAGAGATAAAGAAGGAAATGCAGGCAAATATTTCTGCGATATTTCAGGAGAAACCCACAATTTTCTCTTGTATAAAAGGCGAATTCAATGATAAGATTAATGAGGCTTTGCCTTATTATGTCAACCATTTTTTAAAGTTATTTCAAGCAAAGCAAATTGAGGCGCTAGAAGAAGATGAATTTATATCGGCTTCTGCCTATAGTCCGGTTTTTAAAGAAGAAATTAATAATGGTAATCAGGCAATAAATGTACAAGTAGGGATAAGAAAACAAGGAATGGGCGGTAAGACTACCTTTATAGTTGGCACACCCATCATAACGATTGAATATTAATATAGAGATATTGGACGCGGAGGGGAATAGACTTTGGATAAAATCATCGTCCGCGGCGGAAAAAGGTTAAATGGAACGGTTAAAGTAGAAGGCGCAAAGAATGCCGTTTTGCCTGTAATCGCCGCTACATTATTAGCAAGTGATGGAAAAAGTGTAATAAAATCAGTTCCAACTCTTTCAGATGTTTATACAATAAATGAAGTATTAAGATTTTTAAATGCAGAAGTGCAATTTAAGAATAACGAAGTAGTTGTAGACGCATCAAAAGAGTTAAGCGTAGAGGCACCGTTTGAGTATGTTAGTAAAATGAGAGCGTCTGTTTTAGTAATGGGATCATTACTTGCAAGAAATGGTCGCGCAAGAGTTGCATTACCGGGTGGTTGTGCAATCGGATCAAGACCAATCGATCAACATCTAAAAGGCTTTGAAGCAATGGGAGCAAAAGTACAGGTTGGTAATGGCTTTATTGAGGCATCTGTTGAAGATCGCCTACAAGGTGCAAAAATCTATTTAGATTTCCCAAGTGTTGGAGCTACTGAAAATATAATGATGGCTGCAACTTTAGCTAAAGGAACTACTATTATTGAAAATGTTGCAAAAGAACCAGAAATTGTAGACTTGGCTAATTTCTTAAATAAAATGGGAGCAAAAGTAAAAGGTGCAGGTACTGGTACACTTCGCATTGAAGGGGTAGACGTATTATTTGGTGCGGAGCATACAATTATTCCGGACAGAATAGAAGCTGGGACATTTTTAGTAGCTGCTGCTATTACAGGCGGCGATGTTCTTGTTCAAGGAGCAGTTCCAGAACACTTATCTTCTTTAATCGCAAAAATGGAAGAAATGGGTGTAGTTTTCAAAGAAGAGGAAGATGGCATTCGTGTAGTAAGTGCAGAAAACTTAAAAGCTGTAGATATTAAAACAATGCCACATCCTGGATTCCCAACAGATATGCAATCACAAATGATGGCATTATTGCTTCGGGCAAAAGGAACTAGCATGATTACAGAAACAGTTTTTGAAAATCGTTTTATGCATGTAGAAGAATTTAGACGCATGAATGGCGATGTAAAAATTGAAGGCCGTTCTGTTATTATGAATGGACCAATCAATTTACAAGGTGCTGAAGTGGCAGCAACTGATCTTCGCGCTGCGGCTGCATTAATTCTTTCTGGTCTTGTTGCAGAAGGCATTACACGTGTAACAGAGCTAAAACACTTAGATCGTGGTTATGTTGATTTTCATGAAAAACTGGCTGCATTAGGAGCAGATATTGAAAGAGTAACAGAAGAAGAAGAGGTAACATTAACTGCTGCATATGTGGCTGATTTGAATGCTTAAACAATAATACTGCAAACTTTATTTATCTGGAATTAGATAAATTAGGTTTGCGGTTTTTTTATTTTCTAAAGAATTATCCTGTAGCGCAATACTAAATTGCAAGTCAGTAGGAAATCTCGTTAAAATACGATTTAACAGCTCCTAAAGCTTTTTGAATAAGTTGATGTCTCTTTATAACTAAAGGGCCTTAAAGGGGCGTTATTGATCTATAAGGGAATATTGCCAAAAGGAATAACCTGCTGTTTAGTAATAATTGTTAGAAAAATCATACTATTTAAATAATATGTTTTCAAGCTTTTTTTAGAATATCAAGGTAGATATCTTATTATAAAGGATCTTATTTTCTTGGCATAAATGCTTGTTTTAGCCCATATGAATGGTTTAGAGAGATTCATTGCGTATTCTTTTATTTTCTTTCATATGGAGGCTAAGACATGATTAAAATCAAACCTTTCATCGTACTAGGAGTAATTCTGTTTGCCATTACTTTATTAATACCATCCATTTTAGTACTACCTTTTATGGAAGAAAAGGTGAGTGGAAAATTAGGAGAGAATGTGCAGGAGGAAACTATACAGCCCAAAAAATCGTCAGAGCCATCTGTAGAAGTTGCGGTTTATAGAGAAGCACAAAAGAAGGTAGAAAAGCTAGCATTAGATGATTATGTAGCAGGGGTAGTAGCATCTGAAATGCCTGCAGACTTCGAAGTAGAAGCTTTAAAGGCACAAGCTCTAACTGCCAGAACATATATCGTCAAGAAGCTGGCTAGCGGCAATTCCATAAGTCTTCCCCAGGGAGCAGTAGTTGGAGATTCTGTAAATTATCAAGTTTACAAAAGCAGTGATGAATTAAAGAAGATTTGGAAAGCTTCGGATTATGAGTGGAAGATGAAAAAAATTAAAGAGGCTGTTAAAGCTACATCTGGGCAGATTCTTACATATGATGGAACACCAATTGATGCCACTTTTTTTTCTACTAGTAATGGGTATACAGAAAATTCTAGTGCTATTTGGCCAAATGATATTCCTTATTTAACAAGTGTAGCAAGTCCATGGGATAAAAAGTCTCCTAAATATAACGGGAGAAAAGTAATATCTGTAGCAGAATTTGAACAAAAGTTAGGTGTGACTTTATCTAATAGCAAAGCGATAGGAGAAATAACAGAAAAAACAGAAGGAAAGCGTGTTGCTAAAGTAAATATAAGCGGAAAAGTGTTAACTGGAAAAGAAATTAGAACAAAATTAGATTTAAAATCAACAGACTTTACATGGGTTAGAAAAGGCAATGATATCATCATTACAACAGAGGGGTATGGGCACGGAGTTGGAATGAGTCAGTATGGTGCAAATGGGATGGCAGCAGAAGGAAAGTCTTATGAAGATATTGTTAAGTACTATTATAAAGGTGTTCAATTATCAAAAGCAGATAATTTATTAGCAAAATACACAGCGCGAAAATAATCAGTTCAAAAAAGACCATATCAACTAGAAAATAAAAAAGCAGCA
>NZ_PISE01000033.1 GCF_002835805.1 Niallia nealsonii
CATGAGAAAGAAGAGTGCAAAGCCCCTTGCTGTAAAAAACATGAGAAAGAAGAGTGTAAAGATCATGGTCATAAGAAACATCATAAACACTACACAAACTGTGTAGGAGAGGTTTTAGCGGCTATCTTAGCGGCTGAAAAAAAAGTGCAAAAAAAAGAGGAATGCTTAATTTCATGTAAGCAATCCATTCAAGAGCTTTTAGAAGAGAAAAAATCCCCGTTGAAAAACACGATTCCTTTCATTGTATACAGCAAAGACTGTCAACCTTTTAAAGCCACTGGTGTTACAACATATACAAGCCATTCAAAAGAGGAAAAATTTATTTGTGTTACTTCTTATTTATTTAAAATAAAGGAATTGGACAAGAAGTGTGCTGTTCTTGAATTATTGGCATTTAAGCCGAAAAAAAAATGTTGCTGCAGATCCCATGCCAAACAGGAGGGAAATGGGGATAAGCCTATCTGTTCCCAAGTTAATCATAAAAATGTTCATGATTTAGTTAAAACGGGAATTTGTATAAATGTAAATATATCCAGTTTTTCTGCAATTACTTGTCTTCCTGCTGTATATTTATAAGTATAAAAAATGTGAACTCGTATTTTTGAGCTCACATTTACATAAAAATTATCCACCAAAAACTTCAAGAATATCCTCGACATCTTTCATATTTAATTCGGCTGAAACAGTTTTTTGATTATATTTTATAGGCGACTTTATAGAAGGATTAAATGAAGAACAATAATTTTGTATCATCATTTCTTTTATCTCAGACAGTTCTGCAAGTATTTCTTTCATTTCTTCATGAGCTACTTTAGGATGAAGATAACTATTTAGAGCAGATAATAAAAGATGCAGAAGTGTTTGGTTATGGGTATGGTATTCAATTTGTTCTTTCATTTTTGCAGTAATAGGCTGTACTTCACCTGTTTTGACATCAATGAATTTATCAGGAATTGTAATGGCAGTCATGTTAGTATAATCAGTATATACCTTTGACATAATCATCATCCTTATCCTTTAATAAAATTAAGATTTGCAGTATTGTTTTGTTCTTGTTCATTTTTTAATTGCTTCATTTTAGCAAGAATCATGAGTCCAACAACATTTAATTTTTCCATGTTTTCTGGGAATGTTAAATGGATGGGACGACCCCGTTCAGACCATTTAACAGCAGCTTCCTGTATTTGCTTTTGAGCTAATTTTGCGGCTCCTCCTACAGCGATATATCTAGTTGCTCCTTTAATTTCATTGGAGGTTGAACGAACACGATCAAAATGTTCTAGGTATTTCACTGCCATTAGTTTCAATTGAGGAATAATATACTTACTAATATCTTTTTTGACTCCTGCATATGGTTCTACATACCACTCTGACTGTCCAGCCGCTAATTTTTCCTCAAGTTCTGCGCGGGAATCGAATTTATACATTTCATTTTTGCTTATTTTTTGTATAATGTTATCAAGAAATGGGTTGATGCCAAAGGTTTGGCCTTCAACAGAAGAAACGGGTTTATTATTTTTTATGCCGACAAAATCAATCGAGTCGCCTCCAAGATCCCCAATGATGATTCCTTTTCTAGAATCATTTACTAATGAGTCATCTTTAATGGCTAGTGTGTCTATGTCATGTGTTAATCCTAGATAAGCACATGCGCCTTCTGCACCGACAATAACATCTTCAATCTTTAATTTGATTACTACCTCTTTTGGTTCTGCTAATCCGGGAACTTTATGAAAAATAATGGTGTGTGTGCCTAATAATCGTTGTTTAAATATTTCTTTTTTTTCTTTAAATTGCGTAGTAGGCAATGATACAGCTAACTGATCAATCGTATAATCGATTTCATTTTCACCATGATGAAGTTGTACAGCATGATAAGCGGCTAGGCCAAATAGCAGAATATAGGTGCGATCTTCTGTTGCTTTTTGATTATGATATGCTGTTAAGCTCACATCTCTTTGTTTTGCTGCAGCTTTTCCTATATAGTATATTTCTCTTTTATCGACAATAGCGGGGCTTTTCACCTCAATGATTAAGTTTTCTTGAAAATCTACATCATCGTCATCATAGGGCTTTTCATAAAACTCTTCATCAAAAATGGCAATGGCATTTGGAAGTTGGTATTGGCATTCTGTACCATAATCATAGGTTAAGGATTTATACCAACTATTTCCTATATCAACCGCAAATAAGTTTTTTCTGTCCATATATTCTCACTCCTCCTTTTGAATCCTATGCGAGATAAAGGTTTTTCTGTGCGTGTACTATCCTATTTCCTTACAATATTTAAAAGCTTATCCAAAAAATCCACATATGTATTACTGCGTTCTTCATTAGGTGTGCATACAATGCAGTGTAGTAAAAAATAGAGGAGGAATTAATAATGAAAAAAGATAAAGATTGTATGGGGGTACATGTTAATGCACATGTTGGTGAGTGTGAGAGTGAGCCAATAACAAATCCTATTACAACACCAGCAGGTGAAACGATTATAAAAGTTCCTGTGACACTGGCAGAATTAACAGTAAGGACCAACTTAGTTGCAAGAATCCATTTTGCAGATCCAGTTCTTGAAATTAAAGACATTAAAAAGCGGATAAAAATTGTGCAGTGCCGATTACTGCTACCTGGAATTTCTGAATTTGATCCAGCTGGTCCATTTCAGCCAAGAACACTTAGCTTATTTATAAAGGGGTTTGTCCGTAAAAATATTCAATATGCTACACCTTGTCCAGGATCAACAGACGAAAGCGTAGTTTCTGAAATACGTTCTCTTACAGTTGATGTACCTTTTGAATGTGTAACAAAAATAAATAGTGATGATTTTTTAACACCACCACAGCTTCCATTCAACAATACAAGAAAAGAATTTGATTTTTTTAGAGCTCAAGACTTGGGACATGGACACCCAGAAAAGGATCAACTACTATCCAGCGACCTTTCACAGTTTCATCAAGTAAGCACACAGTTTTATAACGAAATTCCATTCTGTGAATTGTTAAGAAGTGATATTGTTGAATGGGATGAAGCTATAGATCGTAAACCATTGCCAGGTTGTGCACCTTTTGAAGAAGGCACTTTCCATCATGTAGAAGAAAAAATGTTCTTAGAGTTTAGAATTAAAGTGTTGCAAAAGCAACAAGTTCGCGTTACAGCACTTCCTGCACCACCAGGATTCTAACATTTTCTGCCCTTTATTGGTAAGTAAATGATTAATTAAGATAACTATTATAGGCAATATTTTGGAACATTCTTTAGAAATCCAAGATATTGTCTTTTTTGTAATATAATCATTTTCCTGATATATATATTCTGGATTTTTAAAAATGGCAGTATGTTTGAATGAATTATTTAAAATTTTTATTTTATTATAAATTCGATATTTTTTCTTTCATTCCATTATTTTGAATGAATAGAATACTAGGAAAAAATTTTAGTAGTAGGCTTTTGCCCAAACATAGATATTTAACCTGCATAAGATGCATTATCTTGTTTAAGGAGGACCCAAAATGTCAGATATAAATAAAAAAAATAATGAATGTAAAGTTACATCAACTCAAAATGAATGTGAAAGTCATCCCCATCATCCTCATATAACTCTAGGAAAAATTATTACAAAAGTTCCTGTTGTTTTAGCTGAGCTTACTCTTCAGGTTAATCTGGATGCTTTTATTGATTTTCCGGAACCTGTATTAGAAATAAAAGATGCGAAAAAACATATAAAATTAACTCAATGTAGGTTGTTACTGCCGACGAATAAATTATTTGTAAAAGGATTCGTGCGGAAAAATATTCAATATGCGAGTCCAAGTAAAGAAATTGATCACAGCACATCTAGATCTGTTGCATCAGATTTACACTCATTCACAGTGGATGTACCATTTCAATGTGTAACAGAGATTAAGCATTTCTTAACACCCCCAGTTTTGCCTATAATTAATAAACGCAGTGAATTTGACTTCTTAGTTTCAAAATCATTGCCTACAGGTTTTCCTGAAAAAGATGAATTTCAATCTAGTGACCTTTCCCAGTTTCACCAAGAAAGTACTCAACATTATAATGAAATTCCATTCTGTGAACTTATTTCCAGCAAAATTATTGAGTGGGATGAAGCGATAGATAGAGAACATCTTCCAAACGGCGGTCCACTAGGAGAAGGATTCTTTACAAAAATTGAGGAAAAAATGGTAGTTGATATTACCTTAAAAGTACTTCAAAACCAACAAATCCGTGTTTCTTCTACTACAAATGATGATCATCATTGTGATTGTGATGAATGTAGCTAAAAAAAAGTATAGAATCAAATAAATTTAGGTGTGAGGAGGAGGAGTGGGAGGAATGCTTAGTAAAAAGACAAATCTAAATAGAATGAAAAATAAAAAAAATGAACCCTCTGAAGATACAAATCGATTTCATCCAAAGTTAGATGTAGTAGACATAAATCGAACCAATTATGTGGAAAGTGGGACTGCATCACTTGACTTTCCCAATAGGAAGCAAAGAGAAAGTCTTGCTGAAAACAATAAAGTAGAGAGCCCCGATAAAAAAGGTAATGAATATTTAGATGTAACGAAAAAAAGTAGTTCGATATCTACTCAAAGGAAGATAAATAAAAATATTCCGAAACCATTTCTTCTTCCTCCACCAAAATTAGAAGGGAAACACATTCATTCAATAAATTTGGTTCAAGAGGAAGGGGAAGAAGTGCTTAAAGATGAATTAATGGAGTCTCCTGATAATAATGATCAAAACTTGGAAGAAGAACTAAATTTAAAGGATAAGAAATCGGCAGTGGACGAATCTCCGTCTAGTCAGGAAAAATCTCTAGATTCAATAGAAGAAGAGATATTAATTATACTGGAAGAATTTTCATCTGTTTTGAATGATATTCCTCTCCTGATAGAGAAAGTATCTGCTGATAAAGAAAAAGAAGTGTCAGAAGATTTTTCCTTTCTGGAAAATGAAAGTCCTCTTTTGATAGAGAAAGTATCTGCTAATAAAGAAAATGAAGTGTCAGAAGATTTTTCCTCGCTGGAAAATGAAAGTCCTCTTTTGATAGAGAAAGTATCTGTTGATAAAGAAAAAGAAGTGGCAGAAGAGTTTTTATCTCAGGAAAATAAAAGTCCGCTTGTGATAAAGAAAACAACTTCTGATAAAGAAAAAGAAGTGGCAGAAGAATTTTTATCTCTGGAGAAAGAAAGTTCTCTTTTGATAGAGAAAGTATCTGTTGATAAAGAAAAAGAAGTGGCAGAAGAGTTTTTAACTCAGGAAAATAAAAGTCCGCTTGTGATAAAGAAAACAACTTCTGATAAAGAAAAAGAAGTGGCAGAAGAGTTTTTAACTCAGGAAAATAAAAGTCCGCTTGTGATAAAGAA
>NZ_PISE01000034.1 GCF_002835805.1 Niallia nealsonii
ATAAAGAAAAAAGCTTTTGATAAAAAAAGTGAAGTGCCAGAAGAGTTCAAACATATATACGATGATGGTGAAAATGATTTGTCCTCTTTGATGAGGGAATCGATTTTAGAACAAGTTGATGATAATAGTGTACAGATGGAAGAACCAGTGTCAGATAAAGAGGTTCTATTCCCTTCTGATAGCAATGATTCTAGTCAAGATGCATCTATGTCAGAAGAGTCTTCCAATCAATTAGAAGAGGTTGAATTCATACATGATCAGGATTTAGAAAGTATGCTTTCATTGGAGGAAGAGTTATATTCCTTGCTAGAAGGAGAATTAGATGACCAGATTGATACATCAAATAGCGAAAAACAACATCCACTTTCATTATTTCCAGAAGAATCCTCTTCCGCATATGATGAATTAGAGGATGATCTGGTCGATGAAGTGAAAAAAGAAGGTACGGAAGATACTGACCAGCTAGAGAAATCTCAAGATGATGGATTTATGGGGGAGTCTAAGCCAGTTCCAGTTGTAAAATATCCTATATTGCTTGCAAGAGTAAATATGGAAATTAATATTTTGGATACGTTTGATTGGATATGGCCAATGAACAACGTGGAAAATATCAAATGGTCCATACAAAATTTTGAATGTTTTGTAGCGCTGCCCTCAAACACTATCTTTTTTAAAGGAACACTTCTGGCTAGTATTGAATATGTGAATCAGCACCCTAATCAAACATTTCATATTATAAATCTGCCACTACATTTGGAAAAAGTAGCGAAGGCAAATTGGCTTTATCCTCCTTTGGTACCAAACAACAGTCAGAGAAAATTTATGTTCCAATCTTTTCATAATGATGAACCTACCTTTCACTTGGAAGTAGATCAAAAGTTTACGGATCCTATCCAAAGCAGTCTAACTAGCATGAATATTATTTGCCATCATGATTTAGACTCGGAAAAGGATGCAAAAAAGCTTCAAATTCAAGGAAGAGCACTTATATCCATTGATTTACTGCAAGAGCAGTATATGGAGTTCGATTAAATGGCGTTTTAATTTTTTATTTGTTGAGAGTGCTTTAAGATAATTATTAAACAAATAAAGGGTACCTCCAAAAAGAGGTACCCTTTATTTGTTTAGTATTAGCCGATCATGCCACGGAAGAAGTCTGCGATTGTTCCATTAGAAGTTGTAGAAAAAGTAGGACGTGGAAAACCTGATGGAGATGGGATAGGTTCAGGAGTTTGTTGTTTTTGGAATAATTTAATTGCTATTACTACATCCATTTTTTCTGTGATTTTGTCAAATCTTCCCCAATTATCATGGTTTGTAAAGAAGTCCCACTCATTAATAGCAGTTGCTAGTAATTTGCATTGAACTGGCTCTGTAAATACTTCAAATGTTAAGGAGCCTGCTAGGCAAGGGTCAGCACCCATACCGTCTTTAGCAATTTCTCTTCTTTCAAATGTGCTGCTGTTTTTGCTGCTGAATTCACCAAGCGGAAATTCTACAGGTCTTTCTAGCTGTACCAATTGGAAAAATCTAAAAGGAACATTTACTGCGTAATCTTTTAGGACTCCGTAGCAGTCTTCCACATATTGAATGTTTTTATGAACAAAACCTTCTATCATTATCTTTACAGACAGTCCTGTTGGATCTAGAGAATTTGGCAATGCTTTACATTGAGTTAAACGAATATTTTTGCGAATATTCTTTACTTCTCTTGCATAGGAAGGAAGTTTAATATCAGCCTCTACTTGTGTTTGTAATAAAACATCAGCCAATACTGCTGTAATTTCTTCAGTACCAGATACTTCAAATGGTGTTACATTTGTACTGCCGACTGTTGATTTTACTTTGTCACAAGCCAATCCTTCTGGACAATCATGATGATCGTTGCAACCGCAACCTGTATTTTTCTTCATACATTTCACTCCTATAAATTTTTATGTTCCAAAGAATCAAAAGCATATAACTGTTTTTTAGTTAGTGACTTTTGTCTTTAGTCATACTTAAATATATGTTTTATTGTTCTTTCTGCTTGGACTAGTTTCTCATTTTTATTTGATATTTCTTTTTGAAAAGAGGATTCGTTCTCACATTGTTTGTGAATATTCATAAAATAGATAAGTAGTAAGCTTAAAATAAGGAAACTGACGATTTTTTTTATTGGAAGTATCCCATTATCATTTTTTAGGAGTCGTTAACATGAAGATTTTATTTATTTCTTCTGGATATAAAGAGATTTATGAATGGTTTGAATCATGCATTCAAAAAGAGTTAAAAATCATAGGGCAAGATGTAGAGTTTTTTTCAATAGAAAAGGGAATGCCAGATTTTCAATCCTTAATAGCAAAATTTAATCCAGATATGGCATTCACATTAGTAGGATTTTATCTGCCTGCTGATATGCTGCAATATTTAAAGCAGCGAGGGATTAAAACAGCAGTATGGTTGACTGAAGATCCTTACTATATGGATCTTACTTCATCTCTTGCAGAAGATTTTGATTATGTTTTTACCATTGATGCTGCAGCTTTAGAATATTATCAAAAAAAAGGGCATCAACAAGCCTATCATCTCCCGCTAGCCACAGATTCGCATTTATTTGCACCGAAGCAAGTAGACAAAAAATATCAGAGTGACATCTGTTTGGTTGGATATCCTTATCCAGATCGAATTAGATGTATTCAGCTTTTATTGCACTATACACCTTTTCACATTCAAGTGGTGGGGCCGTGGAAACATTTGCTGCGGAAATTTAGACGTTATCAGAATATATCCATTAATTATAATTGGATGGATCCTTCTATTGTCGCTAATTATTATAATGGTGCCAAAATTGTATTAAATACACATCGACCAGCAAATGAACGGCATAATGAAAATAAACTAGGGGTTGTTGGCAAAAGTATCAATAATCGCACATTTGATGTTGCCTCCTGTGCTGCATTTCAATTGATTGAATATAAAGAGGGGCTGTCAACTAATTTTCTCGAAGAAAAAGAAATTGTTTCATTTAAAAGTGAGAAAGAACTTATTGAAAAGGCAAATTATTATATACAAGCTGATGAGAAAAGAAGGGAAATTGCTAAGAAGGGGAGGGAACGTGTAGAGAAGGAGCATACTTTTTTTCATCGTGTAGATGAGATGATATCAATTATTCTTAGACATTAATTAGAAAAATCCATAATGAATGAACATTAAAAGTACTAACCTTAATTTAGTTATTATTACAAAATATAGTAGCGATCACTAGCAATTATATACAAGATTTTTATAAAGAACTGGAGTTGGAGAAGTACATTAGAAATTTTAAGGGGGTTTGAATTATTATTTGTGAGAATAATTTTTCATGGTTTTTTAGATGAAAAAATGACATTTGGGGTAATTTAAGTTCCAAAAAAAAAAACTAAACATATTTTATTGGTAATAGAATATTAGTGCTTGTTTAAATCTATGCAGAGATAGTTTAGGATAATCTTTCATATAGGTAACTTAATTATTATTTTTCTTAATAAAATAAAGGTTAAGAAGAAACAGATTATTGCTGAATGGCATTAAAGCCTTAAACGATGGGTGCATGGGAATAAAAAACTAAGATATCTTTTATTATGTAAATAAATGAGAATTTGGGGTGGGAAAAATGAAAATTATTATTATGGCAGGGGGGAAAGGAAGAAGATTTTGGCCATTAAGCAATAGGAAAGTCCCAAAGCAATTTATTAAAATATACTCTGAAAATTCGATGTTACAGGAAACTTTTAATAGGTACAAAAGTAAAATACCATTGGATAAAATATTTGTTATCACCACAAAAGAATATAAAGATTTAGTCCTAGAGCAGCTACCAGAGTTATCGGATAATAATATTTTACTAGAGCCTGAACAAAGAGATACTGGGCCGTGTATAGCTCTTGCGGCTATGCATTTTTTAAAAAAAAATGATAATGAGGTCTTAGTTGTAACTCCTTCTGATCAATGTATTAAAGATAATGATAACTTAATTGATAAACTATTTGAAGCCGAAAAGTTAGCTTTGATTGAAAATAAGATTATTACTCTAGGTGTAGTTCCAACTAGACCAGAGACTGGCTACGGTTATATGCAAATAGAAGCATTACATGTCAATGCTGTTGCAAACGAAAGGAAAGTGAGCAAATTTATAGAAAAACCATCTTTGGAGCAAGCAGAACAATTAATAAAAAATCATAATACATTTTGGAATAGCGGCATTTATGTGTGGAAACCTTCTACTATTGAATATAATATGCAAAAATATCAGCCAGAATTATGGACAAGTCTTCTAAGCAATTGGGATCAATTAGATAAAATATATCCAAACATAAAAAAAATTTCAGTTGATTATGCAATTACTGAAAAGGCAGAAGAGGTATTTATGCTTCCAATCAATATTAATTGGGATGACTTTGGCACATGGAATAGTCTTGAACGAATTTTTGAAATTGATGAAAATGCCAACATTTTATTAGGAGATGTAGAAGCGCATTCAACGGAAGATTGTACGTTATTATCAAAGGATACAAAACTAGTTGTAATTGGTGCGAAAGATTTAATTATTGCTTCAACTAAAAGTGGTGTCTTAATTTGTCATAAATCAAAAGAAAAATTTCTAAAATCTATTATTAAAGAATTTGAATGAATATAATATTTTCTTTTATGATTAAATGCCCACCAATTTTAATATATACTCTAATTCTTTAATATTTACAAAAAAGTTATTTCTTAAAAATTCGGGAGGACCGCTATCATGCAAAGCCTTATTTTTAAATTGATTGTTTGCGGCTTTACATTTTAAATGAAAATAATCGAGTTTTAAATAGTGGCTGATATTAAAAAATTCTCCTGTTGTTTGGTTGAACAATTCAATAATAATAGCCCCGGGATTACAAAAAACAAGGTTTCCTAATTGCGCACCATTAGGCGATACTATTATTTGAGCGGAATTAAATATATTAATTTGCTCATCTAAAGACATATTAGTTAATGCCACTTTTTTGAATCCTTTTTTCACTAAATAATTAGTGACTTCTTCTTCATTAGAAACTTTACGCCAATTAGCATCTTCTCTGCTTATATAAATACGTTCGAACTCGTTAATTTTGGCGATTTGCTTACTGTTTAAAAAGGTCTCTCTAACAAAGTCGTTAGCCCATTTAGGACATGATCCTGATAATTCTGGAATGGATGCAACTATTAATTTGTCTGCTTTTATATGGGAATTTGGACTTTCAATTTGTAAAATTTTCTTTTGTGGAATACCCAGTTTTTCAAGGGTTTCAAATTGAATGGGCCACTTCAACTTTTCAAAGACATATTTTTCAACTTCCATTCCATTTAGTTTTATTAAATGAATTCTTGGCAGGATATCAAATAACCAATGATAATAATTATTAGTAGCAGAACCTGTAAGAATAGTTGCTGAAGAGATATTAAGAGTGGATTCAGGCATATTATTTGGTATAAAATTATCCCACCATCCTTCAAAAACTAAATCACATAATAATTTTTTGTCAGGAGTCACGACAAAAAAATTAAAATTATCTTTCCAAATGCTCCCGTTATCAATAGTTGCAACAAAGGCTTTAGTGAATTTTCTATATGCTCCCCAATTTGGAGGATTTACACCTTTTGGAATAGGGACTTCTATTATTTCTTCATCAAACATTTCTTTATAGTAACTAGAGGCTAATTCGCTACTATTGATTGTTGTGTTTATCCAATCTTTTGTTTTTAAGTAATTATTATTTGTTTTTTTGTGTTTCAAAGTTGTTCACCTCTTAGAAAGAAAAATATGTGGAAGAAAGGAAAATAAATATGATTCATGTGTTTACAAGTGCAGCAATTAATTATTTACCAAAAGTACGGATACTGTTCGAATCTATCAAAAAATATCATCCAGAATTTATAATACATTTAGCTTTACCTGACAAAAAGCCAGATTGGTTTAACGCTCCGAACGAGGGCATTGATAGCATTATTACAATCGAAGACTTAGATATTCCAAATAAAACAAGCTGGATTTTCAAACATAGCATTGTGGAGCTAAGTACTGCAATTAAACCATTTGTTCTTAATTATTTGCTTAAAAGAGAAGACTGTTCTGCCGTTCTATATTTTGATCCAGATATTGTCTTATTTTCAAGATTAGATGATCTAATTGGGGAATTAAATACTGGAAGTATTTTGATTACCCCACATTTAACTAAACCAGCTCCAAAAGAAAATTTGGATTCAATAAGGGATCATGAAATTTATAGTAGCCTTCGAAATGGAATTTATAATCTTGGTTTTTTTGGCGTTAAAAATGATGAAAATGGGGAAGCATTTGGCAAGTGGTGGTCTGAGCGATTGTATCATTTTTGTCAGGATAGTCCTGAAACGGGTCTTTTTACAGACCAAAAATGGATAGATTTTGTTCCGGTTTATTTTAATGGTGTAATAATTTTAAAAAACGCACGTTTTAATGTTGCAACATGGAATCTAAGTACTAGAAATATACAAGGTTTTGATATAAATTCCATTACTGTCGATGGAAAACCATTAGGATTTTATCATTTTACAGGTTGGGATAATGGCAGTCATTTATTGCAAGCCCAAAAATATGGTGGCCATACTGAAACAGTATCGATTTTATTAAACTGGTATGAACAAAAAATAAAAAAAGATTCCATAGCAGAAAAAAATACTTGGGGATACGGAACCTTTTCAAATGGTAAACCTATTGTAAATAATCAAAGATTAATTTATAGGTCAAGAAGTGACTTGCAGGCTGTTTTTCCAAATCCATTTGAGGCTACTCATTCTCATTGCTACTATAATTGGTTTAATACTAGAGCAATTATTGAACATAGATCTTTATTTAAATAAACTTTTTAAATTAAGTTTAATTCCAAGAGACGATGATTAATCATTCGTCCTACTGTTTTTGGAGAGAAATTAGTCAAAATAGTTTCTTGGCCCTTTTGTGCAATCAGATCACTCCAACTTGAGTCATTTATTATTTTCTTCATATAATAGGAAGCGTGTTCGATGTCAGGATCTGCCCATAATTGATTATGACTATATGGACCATAGTCATTTCCAATTTTAACTAATTTATAGTGTACTGTGCATGAATTTTCAGAAGACATAAAATCTGTATTGCCAGACCAATCTGTTCCAATAACGGGTTTTCCTAAATACATCGATTCAGCAAGAACCATTCCAAATCCTTCTGATCTATGTAAAGATATAAAACTATCGCAGACATTTATTAAAGAGTTGACTTCAGATCTTCTTAAAGGTTTGGTTATTAAATAAATGTTGTTGAGACCTTTGATAGCCTCTTGTAATTTATGGAGTTCGGATGGGAAAGTTTCTACATTGTTTACTTTTAAAACTAGCCCTACCGACAGATTGTTTTTCGGAAATGCTTTCAAGAATGCTTCTATTGCTCCCCATGGATTTTTTCTTTGCTGATAGCTCCTAGAATCATACATTGTAAGAAATAAAAAACAATTTTTTGGTAAATTAAAGTGTTCTCGGCCAAATGTAGTACTTCTTTCTAATGAAATTGCATGTGGAATTCGTACTACAGGTTTATTAGTTTTCTTTTGTATAGAATCTTTTACGAAATGCGAAGGTGCCCAAACTTCATCAACAAAATTAAAGCGATTACTCCATTTATTAGGGAAATCCATGAGTTCCCAAGCCCAATAACCAATATTGTAATGATTTTCAAAACTATGTTCTCCGTAGTGGTTATAAACATCAGGTATTGAATCTGCGTTAATCTGAATAACATTTGTATAATAAGCGAGCTCATTTATTTCTTTTCTGGCCCAAGATAGATCTTCTTCTTTTAATCCTTCTTGCGTATAATTAATTATTCCAAAAGGTATCTTCGTAGTTGAAAGAGATTTTGCTGTCATTCGACAAGCTTCACCGACACCTATTTCTGCCCTAGCGTATCCAATCAAATTAACCCCTTTAACTAAACTGTGGTCTTGAATGGTCTCGATAACTTGATAAAAGTCAAATCCCTTATTTTGGGCCATAAAAAGGGTGAGAATATTCTCATTAATATCGTATTCAATGCTAAAGCGCTCCTGTACCCATTTTAATAGTTTATCTCGATCTTCAATTAATGGATCTGTATATAATGTTTGAAGATCAGGTCTAGAGTAGTAAAGTAACGAAATAAACTTCGGCAAATCCGATGTTTTGTTTATTGGAGATACAGCCCACTTAAAAAAATTGTGATGTATAGTTCTTGGAATAAAATTTAATTTTTCATACTTTCTTATATTAATTCTTAATCTGTATTCTCTAAAAAAATATACTTGTGCCCATTTAAGTAAGCTTATTTCATCTTTTGAATAAATATCTGGAAACATCTTTTGAAGATCTTCTCTTGTTTTATACACTTTATGCAATAAATTTGGGATAATGGTATTTGAATGAACGGGGGCTATGGCCCATTCTAATGAACCAAATAAAGGCAATTGTAAGAGGTCCTTTTCAATTCCGTACTCTTGTAGAGTATCATTTTTTGCCCAAGCAATTAATCTATTCTCATCGACTCCAAAGGGATCAGGAAAATGTTTTTGTAAGTTGGGTCTCTGTTTGTAAATTTCATATAAATAATTAGGAAGAAGAGCTTGTTTGTCAGTCGGATAGTACATCCATTTAAATAGATCGAAGTATTGGATTCTATTTAGTTGGAGCAGCTCTTTTGCGTAAGAAACAAAGGGAACTTTGAGTAGTGATGCTATTTTAAGAATAGATATCTCGCTGTTAACATTTTTATGCTTATCTAAATTCAATTGTTTTACATTTATTATTTTTATTTTAGATTGGTATTGTTCAATATCTAGTTTAGTATTGTCGTCTAATGTTAATACAAAAGCATTTCCATTGGGATTGTTATTAAAGTAATACAATAGGGCATTTTTTCCAAAGAATATATATCTGCTGGGGATGATTATACAAACGTATTCATTCATAATCCGCCCTCCTTAGAATTTAATAATAATTAAAATAAAGTTAAGTTATATCTTCCTACTTAAAAAAGATTAGATACATTGATTTTTCCAAATCTCATTGTACATTTTATTGCTAAAAAAAAACATTAGAACAGAAAAGTAAAAAGGACAATGATTACAATAAGTTTTTAAAATAAATGCTAACAACATAGTATGTACTAAATTTATTTCATTAGATTATATTCTATTTACAACTAATAGTTTAATTCACTTTGAGCAGATGGATTTGATTCAGTATCTTGGACACAAATAAGTTAACTTTCATGAGGATTGATGGTACTGGTCTTCCACTTCTTGAGGCGTTTGATAGTTTAATTGACCGTGAATACGTCGACGGTTATACCAGCCTTCAATAAACTGAAATAGGGCTGCGTTCGCTGATTCAAAATGTAAGTAGTCACATAATGGAATTCTTCCTTCTTTAAAATGGTATGAAACGATTTCATACATGCGTTATCATATGGGCAGCCTTTACGGCTAAAAGACGGAATAATTTCATGTTTTTTGAGGGGCACGTCCAAATTCTTCTCTTGTATATTGTGAGCCAAAATCTGTACTCAAAATAAGACCTGGCTCAGGCTGTTGAACAGAAACGGCATCGTCTAAAGCATGTAAAACAAACTCTGTCGTCATAGAACGAGAGAAAGAATAACCGACGATTTTTTTAGAATGTAGGTCTAAAACTGTGGCTAAATAACCCCAGCCATATCGCAAAGTGTGGATATAGGTGATATCAGCTACCCATTTTTCATTCCATTTGGACGTGGAAAACTCCTGTTGTAATATGTTTTCACGGGCCTCGATTGGTTTTTTGTTTGAATGTGGACTCATCGTAATCGAATAAATTTCTACCTTGCTCATAATCCGTTGAACTCGTTTAAGGCTAACTGAAAAAACTGCTTTCAATAGAAGGAAATGAATTTTAGGTGCTCCGTATCGTCCTTTACTCTCCGTTGGGATTTCCGCTCTGTCCTGTGGCATTAGACTATTTTCCTCGCCATCTACCAGAGTTAGTGCTTTGATCCATTTATAAATGGTGACTTCAGATACACCATATTTGATATGTGAAAACTCATACAGAATTATATGAAGTAATTAATATATTATATTGAAATAAAGATTTTTATTTTCAATATATGAAGAAACAGGATGAAATTCTTTATTCCTAACTACTAATGGCTCCTTAGAGAGAATTGCTGCGCATATTCATCACCTCATTAATCAAAAATAATTCTTTAAGTTTGCATAGAAATTTATCCCTAACAAATATTAAGTTTTCTATTTAGTTAAGAATTAAAATAATTGGATAGCAAAATAAAAGTGGTTCATACGGAAGTTTGGCAATTATGTACTCTATCTATTAGATTCCTGCAATATCTAATAGGAGTGAGTATCACATCATTTCATGGTCAGCTCTGGATTTTCATTTGAAGGTCATACATGTTGTAATAATTCATTGGTTCTTACTGTAAAAAAGCATACGAACCCCAGCTTGTTGTCCAAGCTGCCAAAGAAGGAACTTAGTCCCTATAGTCGATATAGTTAAAACGTACAATTAAACCAATTCAATCAAGCCTTATATTAATAGTATCTAACATTGCTCCTAAATTATTTGTGTTTTTCATTTAATATACTAGGCATTGATATTGATATCTTATAAGTTCTAATACATTTTTTCTTTATAAAGTTACAATCATCAAAATTACTTGCATGTGACAAACATACAAACGTATTATGATGCACTAACATAATTATATAGAGATTATATCTTATACAGATAAGGATTTGGTGATAATGAATTTAGATGGAAAAACAATATTGATAACAGGTGGAACTGGTTCTTTTGGTCAGAAGTTTATAGCAAGAATTCTTAAAGAGAAGATAAAAAAAGTAATAGTATATAGCAGGGATGAATTAAAACAATATGAGATGGCAAGAGAGTCTTCGGATAAGAGAATCCAATATTTTATCGGGGATGTGCGTGATAAAGATAGATTGTATCGAGCGTTTGATTCTGTTGATATTGTTGTACATGCTGCTGCGTTAAAGCATGTGGGAGCATGTGAAAATAATCCATTTGAAGCAATTAAAACAAATATCCATGGTGCCCAAAATATAATAGAAGCGGCAATCGATTGTGGAGTAGAAAGAGTAATTGCTTTAAGTACAGATAAAGCAGTAAGTCCAGTTAATCTCTATGGAGCAACAAAATTAGCATCTGATAAATTATTTGTTGCAGCTAATTCTTATGTTGAAAACAAAAATACAAAATTTTCGGTAGTAAGGTATGGAAATGTTGTTGGCAGTAGGGGAAGTGTTGTGCCACTATTTCATAAACTGAAAGAAAATGGAAAACTTCCGATTACCGATGCTCGAATGACGCGTTTTTGGATTACCCTTGATCAAGGGGTTGAATTTGTTTTGGACAACCTTGAAAGGATGCGTGGTGGAGAGATATTTGTTCCTAAAATTCCAAGCATGAACGTAATGGATTTAGCAAAAGCAATTGCTCCAAATTGTACAATAGAAATTGTGGGCATTCGCCCAGGCGAAAAATTGCACGAAGCGATGATTACAGAGGATGATTCAAGACGAACATTGGAATTTGATTCTTATTATATCATTCAACCAGAGTTCGATTGGTGGAAATATGAAAATATCGAAAATGCGAAATTAATGCCAGATGGATTTAAGTATACAAGTGATTTAAATACAGAATGGTTAACGGTTGATGAGTTAAAGGCCTTAATAGAAATGAAATAAAATAGTTTTGCTGAAAAATGGTTTTAAGTGAATATATGTATCATTTGGTAAGCAATAAACGGATGAAAATGATTAAGCAGTTACTAAATCTATAATGAAGGGGGAATAGCTATGAAGTTAGCATTAGGTACAGTACAATTTGGAACAGAATATGGCATTACAAATCAATCAGGAAAAACGTCAACTGATGAGATAGAAAAAATATTAGAGTATGCAAAAGGAAAAATAAATATTTTAGATACCGCTCCTTCATACGGAACAAGTGAACGAATCTTAGGGATAAATAATCTTCAAGGATTTAATGTTGTTACTAAGACCCCTCATATTAATAGTAATTATATTTCTCAACAAGATATTGAAATAGTAGAGAAATGTTTTTATCAGTCATTACAATCGTTAAACTTACAATCCGTTTATGGATTATTAATTCATAATTCACAAGATATGTTTAAAAAAGGGGCAGATAAATTATTCGGAAAAATATGCGAGTTGAAAAGTCAAGGTTATATAGAAAAAATTGGTATTTCTGTTTATGATCAAACTGAAATTGATTGGTTAGATAGTTTATATCATTTTGATATTATACAACTTCCCATTAATGTTTTTGATCAACGATTGGTCAAGAGCGGTACATTAAAAAAATTAAAAAATAAAAATATTGAAATCCATGCACGGTCTATATTTCTTCAAGGAGTATTAGTTAATGAAACATCAATAGTAAACAGCAAGCTTCAAGGAATAATCCCATTGCTTAATGAATACTTTTCTGATTTAGAAAACAGTAATTTAACTAGAATTGAAGGTGCATTGTCTTACATTAAGACAATAAAAGAGATTGATCAAGCTATTGTAGGTGTTAATGACTTAAAACAGTTAAAACAAATTTATAGTACTTATTTAAGTATTCAGGATAAGGAAAAACACTATTTAGATTATGATAAATATTCTTGCAATAATGAAAACATCATTGATCCAAGGAAGTGGTGAAAAATTGGAAAACAATATATTTTCACTTGAGAATAAAACAATAATTATTACTGGAGGGTCAGGGCATTTGGGTTCTTCTATGGCAGAGTCGTTTGTTAAGTATGGTGCTAGAGTGTATTTAGCAAGTCGCAATAACGATAAAAATGCTGATTTTTCTCGTTATTTAGCCAATAAATATAAAACAGACGTGTTCTATATAAAAATGGATACTAATAACTCTTCCTCTGTAAAAGAAGCGATAAATCATATAATGCTTAAAGAGAAAAAAATAGATGTAGTAGTGAACAATGCTTATAATGGAAAAACTGGTGAAATGCTAACAGGCACTGAGTCAGATTGGATGTCTTCTTATGACGGATCTATACATTCTACCTATAGAGTAATAAAAGAAGTTTTGCCAATAATGGTTAGCCAAAAATCAGGAAGTATAATCAATATTGCTTCCATGTATGGTGTTGTATCACCAAATCCATATATATATGGAGAATCAGGACAAAACAGTCCTCCCCATTATGGCTCTGCTAAAGCTGCGATTATACATTTTACAAAATACCTCGCTGGTCACTTTGGCAAGGAAGGAATTCGTGTAAATTGTATATCACCGGGTCCATTTCCGAACGAACAGACGCAGCAGCATCAAAAAGAATTTATGGCTCAGCTCTGTGAAAAAAATCCAATGGGCAGAATAGGAAAGCCTGAAGAATTACAAGGTATAGCAGTACTATTAGCTTCTGATGCCTCAAGCTACATTACAGGACAAAATATATGTGTGGATGGAGGGTGGACAATTTGGTGAAAGTCATTGGTGTTATACAGGCACGTATTACATCAAATAGGCTACCAGCTAAAGCGATGCTAGATTTAGAAGGTAAGACAATTTTAGAAAGAGTAGTAGAACGGGTTAAATTGTCTAATAAAATCGATGAGATATGGATTGCAACTTCTAATCAGATAGAAGATGATTTAATAGAAAGTCTTTCAAAAAAAAATGGAATTGCATGTTTTCGTGGCAGTCTAAATAATGTTTTTAATCGTTTCTATGGAGTATTAAGTATGGCAGATGCTGATATAGTTGTAAGAATTACTGCGGATAATCCGCTGACAGAACCAAGGTTAATTGATAAAGCTATCTTTAATCTTATTAATAGTAACCTTGATTATATAGGATATAAGAATGTGCCAAAAGGTTCAGGAGTTGAAGCTTTTACACGGGAGAGTTTTATTAAAATACTCCAATCGGGAGATTTAACTTCTGATCATAAGGAACATGTTACTTCATATTATTATCAAAACCAAGATAAATTTAAAGTTAAATTTATTGAAGATATATATACAGAAGACCAAGCGTTAGTGAATGTTAGTATTGATACAATTGATGATTATGTTAAAATGGCTTTAATTTATAAGTTATTAAAGGAAGAAAATGTAGATATTTTAAATTATTTAGATAGAACATTAGGTATCATTTAAACGATTAAGAGGTTTTTATGTAGTTGTTTTTAGGAAGATTCTACAATTGAAATTGGTTGGGCTATATGTTGATATATGATATTGGCTAAGCTAATGAATACCTTTATTAATAATAAGAAATAATCCACATTTTTTTAAAACAAAAAATTAAAAATGTAAGAAATGAGCATGATTATAGAAATTATCGCTGGACAGTAGATGCAGTGGAAGATTTTGAATTGATCAGACATATTCTAATACAATTATATAATTCAAAAGAAATATTTTTAATAAAAGATGGTATTCGTCTTTTAGAAATACATCCTGAATGGGGTAATATAAATGCTCACATAGAACAAAAGAAACGATAGGCTGGGATTAAAATGAATATTGTAATTAGAACAGATGCTTCCCTTGAAATCGGGACAGGTCATGTAATGCGTTGCATCACTTTGGCAAAACAACTCAAAAGTGAAGAGATAAACATTATTTTTATTTGCCGCAATCTAATAGGAAATTGTATTAAACTTATAGAAAATGAGGGATTTACTGTTCGAATTCTTAAAAAGAATGATGCTTGTAATCAATGGAACTGGCTGCAAAAAAATTGGAAACTGGATGCAGCAGAAACCAAATTAATACTCGCTGCTTTAAATAAAAGAGTTGATTTGCTTATTGTTGATCATTATGGACTTGATGAAAAATGGGAAAGTGATCTCCGTTCAGCTGTTAAAAAAATCCTTGTTATAGATGATCTTGCTAATCGTGCACATGATTGTGATGTGCTTCTTGATCAAAATTATTATCCTACTATGAATAGCCGTTATAATAACAAAATTTCACATTCTTGCATCCAATTGCTTGGACCAAACTATGCATTATTGCGCGATGAGTTTTTATTCATTAAAGAAAAGAGAGTAAAAAGTGATGGCGTTATCCAGAATGTTCTTGTGTTTTTTGGTGGATCAGATCAGACAGGAGAAACAATAAAAACGCTCCAGGCAGTTGAAGAGCTAAATCTTTCAGATGTTCAGTTTAATGTTGTGGTAGGTGCAGCAAATCCAAAAAAGGAAAAAATCAGAAAATTTTGTGAGCAAATGACTAATGTAACCTTTTATTGTCAAGTTAATAATATGGCGGAATTAATGCAAAAAGCAGATTTTGCAATTGGAGCAGGTGGTACAACAACATGGGAAAGATGTTTTCTTGGTTTGCCTTCTATTGTCATAGTAGTTGCAGACAACCAACAAGAATTAGCAGAATCTGTAGCAAAAAAAGGAGCGATCTGTTGCTTAGGTCGAAATGAAAATGTGACTGCCAAAGACATTGCTGAAAAATTATATCAATTTTATAAGAATCCTTTAAAAGTAAGTGAAATGATTCGAATTTGTTCGGATATGATGCAATCTGAGCTTGTGAAAGATAAATTAGTTAATAAAAATATTATGGAGCTAATAAAATGAATTTTATGAAAATGGGAGAATTAAAAGATATTCATAAGGAAGATTTAATGCAGCTATTCAATTGGAGAAATCAGGAATCCATTCGAAATATGATGTATAATAGCGACATTATATTATTCGATGACCATGTATGTTGGTTTGAAGGATTACAAAAAAGTGAAAAAGCGATATCAAAAATTTTTTATTATGACAATATTCCTTATGGAGTGTTGAATATAAATAACATTGATCGAATGAATAATAAGTGTACATGGGGCTTTTATATTGGTCCGAGTGATGCTCCAAAAGGAATGGGAACAGTTCTAGGGTATACCTCATTAAACTATATTTTTGGGGAACTGTCTATGAGGAAATT
The DNA here is from genome assembly GCF_002835805.1 of Niallia nealsonii. GTDB lineage: Bacteria > Bacillota > Bacilli > Bacillales > Cytobacillaceae > Niallia > Niallia nealsonii. The sequence goes on from NZ_PISE01000034.1 coordinate 16,053, forward strand.
ATCCGCAGAAGTATTAAGCATAAATGAAAAAAGTTTGAATTTTCATAAAAAATTAGGCTTTACTCAAGAAGGAATACTTCGCAAACACGTAATAAAAAATGGAGAGTATATGGATGTTTATTTATATGGAATCTTAAAGGAAGAGTGGAATGACCATTCTGAAGTTATTAAGAAGATGATGAAAGGGAGGTAATTATGAAAACCATTAAAATAGGAAATATAAAGATTGGATCTAATCATAAGCCGTTTATTATTGCAGAAATGTCCGGAAATCATAATCAATCATTGGAACGCGCTTTAGCAATTGTTGAAGCTGCGGCAAAAGCTGGTGCGCATGCATTAAAAATACAAACCTATAAGGCTGATACAATGACTTTAAATACAAATAAAGCTGATTTTACAATTAATGATGAAAAAAGCTTATGGAATGGCCAAAATTTATACCAATTGTATGACCAGGCACATACACCGTGGGAGTTTCATAAACCCATTTTCGATAGAGCACGTGAACTTGGGATGATACCATTTAGTACTCCGTTTGATGAATCAGCAGTTGATTTCTTAGAGCAATTAGATGTTCCTCTATACAAAATCGCCTCTTTTGAAAATACTGATTTGCCATTGATTAAGAAAGTAGCAGCCACGGGTAAACCAATGATTATATCTACAGGAATGGCAACAGTTGCTGAATTGGACGAGCTTGTTCGTACAGCAAAAGAAGCAGGCTGCCAAGACTTGATATTATTAAAATGTACTAGCACCTATCCAGCAAGTCCAGAAAATACAAATCTTGCTACAATCCCACATATGAGGGAGCTGTTTGGTGTACAAGTAGGTCTTTCTGATCATACATTAGGTACTGGTGTATCAGTAGCTAGTATTGTTTTAGGTGCAACCGTTATAGAAAAGCACTTTACTCTTTCAAGAGCAGATGGAGGTGTGGATTCTACATTTTCTATGGAGCCTGAGGAAATGAAAAGGCTTGTAGAGGAAACGGAACGAGCTTGGAGGGCAATGGGGAAAGTCACATATGGTCCTACAGAAAACGAGAAAGCGTCGCTGAAATTTAGAAGATCCCTCTATATTGCTAAGGATATCAAAGCAGGGGAGGAATTTACAAAAGAAAATTTAAAAATTATTAGACCTGGTTATGGACTTGAACCTAAGTATTATGATCATTTAATAAATACTACTGCAAAAAAGGATTTTCAAGCGGGAAGTCCTCTTACATTTAAAGATCTTTTTTAATTAATTGAAATAAATAAATTTTCAGGCACCATATTTATAAAAATTACTAAAATAGTAGTCTAATTAATTATTTTATTTATGTAGACAGAATATATGAATCAATTCAAGAACTAAAAGATTTTGTTTTTAATAAACGACCATATCTTATTTTTGAAGTGAAAGAAGATATTATACTCATATATCCCCTATATAAAATCCATTAATAGAATGGAAGTGACATAAAAGAAATGACGCCCTTGGTTTCTGTAATCCTAACCAGCTATAATAAACCCCTTACGATTGCAAGTGCGATAGAAAGTGTTCTTAATCAAACGTATAGCAATTGGGAACTGTTTATTATGGATGATAACTCAAGTAAAGAAATTGTAGCCATTATTAAAAAATATTTAACAGATTCAAGAATTAGCTATTTTAATAGTCATGTTTTAGATAGTGAGAGGTACAAAACAACTAGATATGCCACGTTAATAAATGAAGCAATTTCAAAAAGCAGGGGAGATTATCTTACTTATTTGACAGATGATAATATATTTTTGCCTAATCGCTTGGAAACAATGGTTTATTATTTGCAGCATCCAAATATAGATATTGTCTATTCAAATCAACTAGTTAAATGGGTGGATGAAAGGACTGGCAGGCAGCGAGAAGGTGTGCGAAGAGTTTCCGGGCAGTTAAAGAATGCAGCTGGAAGAGTGGATCATTGCTCTGTGATGCATACACGGACAATCGCAGAAAAAGTATTTAAGAAATACGGTAGTTACTGGGATGATCATCCTGATAATTGGAATTTTGGTGATGCTGTTTTTTGGAATCGTTTAACTGAATTTAATTCTTTTTATCCAATAAGGAAATTATTGGATATTGCATGGAAAGGGGATGACTCCTTTCAAAAGCTGTATACCTATATGCCCAAAATTATTCCAGATGGAACATTAGTTAGAGGGTTAAGTAACGACGTGTATGTAATCGATAAGCAACAAAGAAGAAAAATTTCCCCAAAAGTTTTTCAACAATTGCATTACGACCCTCATAAGGTGGTAAGAATTCCTGATCCTTTTTTGTTTAAATATAAAGAGGGAGAGGTGATTGACAGTCAGATTTTTAAAAACAGCAAGCTATTTCCGAATCATAAACTCATTAAATCGAATGAAAATTCCTCGCTATATTATATGCAGAAAAATAAAAAGCATCTATTTCGTAATTCAAAAGCACTTCAAGACTTTCATTTTCACCATCAAGTACCTGTTAAATTAGCTAACAGTTTTCTCCATCAAATTCCAGATGGCACTACTATAGAAGAATTAAATGATACAACCACTTTTCTTCCAAACGGAGTGTTATATAAGTGCGAAAATAGTTTTTATATTTGCTTGAATAATTGTCTTCATTCTATAGAAGAAGTAGTAGCTAAAAAACTTAAACAGTCGATAACCAATCCAGTGATCATTCAACCTCAATTATTGCTGCATTTTAAACAAGGAGAACCAATTGAATTTAGACTGTAGGCAAAAGTGGATCATAACAATAATAAAAATGAATCCTAAATAAAAAAGAGCAATTTCATTCTTGTATGGTATGAATTGCTTTTTTATCTTGACGAAAAAAAATAGATTTGTTATCTTATAGAATATAAAAACACACTATTCCAATTGGTATTGTTTAGTTAATAAAGATATTAGAGGATTGGATAGGATTTTTACATTTTTTAATAAAAATAAGCCGACTAGATAACTAGAGGCCTTTGCTTACAACAATTATGTTTTAAGCGAAGGCCTTTTTGTTTTAAAAAAGATGTAATTATTGTACTTTTTGTGAATCAATCAATAATTGGGATAGTTTATTAATCCAAGTACAACAATCGGAATATATATACATATAGTATCACCAAATGTCATTCTTAGTCCAAACACTATGCTGCTTTTGGTAAATTATTGAGTAGGGAGCGATTTATATGGATGAAAAAGTACGCAAAGAAAAAGAAAAGAGAAAAGAATGTCTAATCAATAAATTACTTGCACTAAAAGTATATAAAAAAGATGATAAGCATCTTTATGACCTATCTTTACAAGAATTAGAACAGGAATTTAACAAAAGGGTCGATAAAGCTCATCCACATAGTGATATGGGGTCTCTTCATTGGATTAATAAAAAAGGAAGTTGAATGCATAATGAATAATAAAATGGGGCGATGTATTGCTCCATTTTTTTGATTGCTATGTCTTTATATTGAAAATAAAACCATTAATCTGAGAAATTATTAAAAAAGGAAAGGAAGAAAATCTTTCCATATAGAATATAAAAACGAGGTGATAAAGTTGAGCCATACAAAATTAGATTTGGATCGAATTGTTGTCATAGGAAGGTCTTATGATGAGTATGTAGATATGTTTAAATTGTCGGATAAGGAACTAGCTGGGAAAAAAATCTTAGATTGTCCTGCAGGGGCCTGTTCCTTTACGGCAATTGCAAACAGCAAGGGGTTCAATAATACAGCAGCCGATATTGCGTACGATCATTCAGAAGATGATTTATATCATAAAGGCTTAAAAGATATACAGCATGCTGTTGAGCAAATGAAAGCAGCAAAAAACAATTATGTTTGGAATTATTTTGATGATATAGGAGCACTGCATAAGCATCGTCTAAAGGCATTAACGGATAGTACCGCCGATCGAAAAAAGTTCCCAGACAGATATATTCCAGCAACCTTGCCTTCCTTGCCTTTTTGCGACAATGAATTTGATGTGATTTTGTCTGCTCATTTTTTGTTTATGTACGATGATCGGTTGGATGAAACATTTCATTTTCAAACAATAGAGGAATTTCTTCGAGTTGCCAGGCAAGAGGTTAGGATATTCCCTTTAGTAGATTTAAAGGGAAAACGTTCCATTTATCTTGATAAAGTCATCAAAGATTTAAAAAATAAGGGATTTACATTAAAAGAAGTAAATGTGAATTATGAATTTCAGGAAAATGCCAATACGATGCTGGTGATTAAAAAGAATGAACATGCTAAATCCTCTATGACCTATTAGGAAATAGCGTAGAGAAAACTTTATTATAGTACATAAAAGTGATTGAGGATATTAGGGGTATTATCCATTCTTTTTGTAAAATGAGGTGTTGTATGGATATTCATGATATATATGGCAGTTTGCCTGTTTTAGAAACAGATCGGCTTATTCTTCGGAAAATTAACTTAAAAGATGCAAAAGATATGTATGCATATTGCTCTAATCCTGAAGTAGCTAAGTATGTTACTTGGCAAGCACACCAAACAGTAACAGCTACAAGAGAATTTATTAAGTATATTATGGATCAATATGAATTAAAAAAAATTGCTCCGTGGGGAATGGAATGGAAGGAAAATGGTCAGCTTATTGGCACAATTGATTTTGTTTGGTGGCAGACCAAAAATAGAGCAGCAGAAATAGGTTATGTTCTTCATCAAGATTATTGGGGGAAGGGCATTATGACGGAAGCTTGCAGAAAATTAGTGTTTTTTGGTTTTACACAAATGGATCTTATTCGCATTCAAGCAAGATGTGTAAAGGAAAATAAGGCTTCTGAAAAAGTAATGCAAAAAGCAGGAATGAAATATGAAGGAACAATCAGAAAAGGTATCTTGTTAAAGGGAAAACATCAGGATATGCAACTATATTCGATTTTAAAAGAAGAATTCAGCACAAAACCATAAATAATATAGATAGAACAAAATCCTTGGTAGTAAACCTTGGATTTTTTTGTTTGGAAAAAATAAAGAGTGTCGACTTTTCGAACTGTATATGGTTAAATTAAGCTTTAACTGTTAAGCGATCAAAAGGAAATAATAAACCTATTTTATATGATGTAATGGAGTTGAGTCGATGCCGAAAGCAAAAGCAAAAAGTGGAACAGGAAAAGGAACAGGAACAGGAACAGGAAAAAAGGGTTGGAACCGTTGGCAAAAAAGTGCCAATAAAGCAAAAAGTACCAAACCGTATACAAGTAAAGGTGTAAAACATGGCAATAATAAGAATGCTGCCAGTGAAGATAAAGCTAATAAGGAATAATAGGACAATATCACAGCAGAAAATTATTGTAGCAATATAAAAAATCTAACAGAGCATAGATTCTATATAGAAGCAAAAATAAAATCTAAAAAGGGAAGCCAAAACACGGGCTTTCTTTTTTTAGATTTTATTTTTAGAAAGTCTATTATTAGAATAATTTGCTCTTTTTATTTCCATGATGGATATAAGCTGGAGAGAACGGCGAATAAATTTGGGGTTACTTCCGTTTTCGGTATAAAATAGTCAAAGCATATGTGACGAGAATGAGATTACACGATCCGATAAAAACGTGGTGCTTTCATTTATCCTGAAAAGGAGGCATCTCAATATATGCTTATCCATCTAAAACTTATAAAGAATAGAAACGATAATGGCAGAGACTATAATTCCAGGCAGAAGATTCGCTACTTTCACCTTTGTAAGTCCGATTAAATTCGTACCGATTGCAAGGATCATAATCCCGCCTGTTGCGGTCATTTCTATAATGATTTGATTCATTAAAGAATCTGGAATAAATAAATTTATTTGTGTGGCAAAAAGGGCAATTAATCCTTCATATAAAATAATCGGAATTGCTGAAAAGATAACGCCGACTCCTAATGTTGTAGTTAAGATAATCGCAATAAATCCATCCATAATACTTTTTGTGTATAAAATATCATGATTCCCTCTAATCCCGCTATCTAATGCGCCAAGAATTCCCATTGCGCCAACAACGAAAACTAAAGTAGCTGTGACAAATCCTTGGGAAATATTCCCTTGTTTGGAACTCCCTAATTTTTTCTCCAGCCAATTTCCTAATTGATTTATTTTATTTTCTAAAAATAATAATTCTCCAATAATTGCTCCTATTACAAGACTAAGAATGACGATAAGGAAGTTTGCGCTTTTAAATCCCATTTGTATTCCAAGAACAATGACGGCTAGTCCCATCACATTCATTACGGTGTCTTTCATGCTATCAGGTATTCGCCGGAAAAGGCTGCCTAATAGTGTCCCAAAAATTACACTTATTCCATTTGCTAAAGCTCCTAATAAAACCATGTTTTTTCACCTGTCCAATTCTATAGTTGTGCTTTTTAAATTATAAGGGAAAGATCTTGAGAAAAAAACAAAAATTGCAATATTTATGAAATTTAAAAAAGAAGGGATTGCTGTACGAAAATGATTAGTTAAAATAAGGAATATAGAGGAGATTCTAAAATTTTATGGATATCTTTTATAGATTCATATTGGAATAGAAAGAAAATAATTGCTAGTTAGCGATTTATCTATATGTGATTGGAATTAAATCCAACCTTCCATCACATACTAGTAGCGGCAACTTAAGATAGGGTTATTCTTAATAATAAAATAAAGGAGTGGGATAGAATTGCAGACAACTATTAAATGGAATGGAAAAATGGCATTCAGTGGACAAACTCCATCTGGACATGAACTGAAAATAGATGCAGATGAGAAATTTGGCGGAGAAAATACAGGTGCTAGACCGACAGAACTTCTTTTGAATGCTGTTGCAGGATGTACAGGAATAGATATTTTATCTATCTTGCAAAAAATGAGGCTAGAACCTGCATCTTTTTCAATGGAAGTAATCGGCAAGCGGGCAGAGGAGCACCCAAAACGTTTTACAGATATTAACATTCATTACGCGTTAGAAGGCGATCTCCCAGAAGATAAAGTCGTTCGTGCTATTCAATTATCAAAGGACAAGTACTGTTCGGTATCTCATTCATTAAATGCCAATCTAACAGTAAGCTATTCGATAAATAAGGTGAAAGGGGAGCAAGTGCTGTAAATCGCAAAGTTAGTTAATGATATTTTCATTTCAATAAATTTCAAAATACGGAAATAATTACTCAGCGTATTGGCCAAGGCGATTGATGATAAAAATTTAAAAATATACTTTTTTCGATTAAAAGTCAAAGGGCAAGGGCAGTAACATGCAAAAGAAAAATTCTCGAACAAGAGGGAGTTCTAAAAGAAAATTTTTAGAACTCCCTCTTGTTGTTAATTTTAATGATTTTCTCTATAATCTACAGTATTCTAAAATTATAGATGGTTTTTGTTTAAGAATAGCAGTGTTTTTATAAGTGAATGAAACAAAAAATATGAATAAGGAGGAGGGAAAAATGGTTTCTTTGATAAAGCGTATGGAATATAAATTAGCGAGCAGCATCCGCTATAAGTTAATGGTTCTAATGTTATCTGTCATGATTTTGCCAGTTCTTATCTTAATTGTTTTTTTAATAAATATTTCGCAAAAAAACTATGAAAAAGAAGTAGTAACTTCCAATGAATCTAGAATTATATTAGCAGGGAAGTATGTGGAAGAAAAGCTAAAGGAAAGTGATAAAATTTTATTTGCTAGCTTAATTGATGAAAAATTAATCCCAAGTATTAGTCAATCGAATGATGAAAATATTCCGTTGAATTTTAGTACATTGGATTATATTCAGGATAAAGTATCTGCTATTTACTACCAAAATGATCATATTGACAGCATTTCCATCTATGCAAAAGAAAGCAAACAAGTCTACTCTTTACTGGACAGTGAATTTCGTGTGTTCAGGCTACAAACTATTAAAGAAACAAATTGGGACAAATTAGGCGTTAACCCAAACTATATTTTTAATAATGGAAAGACGAAGCAAAATTTCACTCTTACCCGAAGCATTATTCGATTTGAAGATCGAAAAATAGTAGGCGGCATATCAATAGATATCAATTGGGATATTGTCGACAGCGTCATTGATATGTTGAAAACAGAACAAGAAGAGAGTTCCGTATACATAATAAATAATCGCGGAGAAATATTATATAATCCAAACTTAGCTGCTAAAAATAAAGGCTTTCAAAGATTTGTACAACAGATAAATAACAGTAAAAAGGAGGAGTATTATTTTAAAACTCAAAATAGTTATGTTTTTTTTCAAAAATCATTAAATAATAAAGTCGCTGTTGTAAAGGTAATTCCAAAGAAGGTAATGATGAAGGGAGCAGCAAAAGCTATTGTATACGGAATAGTAATTAGTATGTTATCCATTATTCTTACTATTATTCTATCTATATATATGTCATTAAAAACAACAAAACCGATTATCCAATTGGTGGGCGCTATGCAAGAAGTAGAAGGCAGTAATTTTAACGTGAAAATTAAAACAGAGCGTTTAGATGAAATTGGTTTGCTTGAAAAAAGATTTACAACAATGGTTTATAAAATAAAAGAATTAATAGATAAAGAATATAAAAGTGAGATAGCAACAAAAGAAGCCCAATTTAAAGCACTGCAAGCACAGATAAATCCCCACTTTCTTTATAATACACTGCAGCTTGTAGGAGGGATGGCAGTAGCGCATAATACGGCATCGGTATATACAGTTATAAGTGCATTAAGTGATATGTTTCGCTATATTACAGGCAAGCAAGGAGATTTTGTATTAATTGAGGATGAAATAGAGCATATCAAAAATTATTTGCATATACAAAATGAACGGTTTGAAGGAAATATAGAAACAAATATTTTTATAGAAGAAGGAGCAGAGAGTTATATTATCCCGTTGCTTACAATACAGCCAATAATTGAAAACGCATTCAATCATGGGTTTGAGCAAAAAGTGGGGAAATGGAAATTAACAATTGAAGTGGAGAATGTGTTTGATGATATAGAAATTACCATTAAAGATAATGGAATTGGGATTCTCGAGGAAAAATTAGTTGAACTGCGGGAGCAAATAAACAATACGTCCAATCAGTTATTTGGAAAAGGAAGTATTGGGATAAAAAATATTGCGGCAAGAATTCATTTATATTTTGGCAATGATTACGGACTAAATATAACAAGTGAACGCGGCAAAGGAACAATAGTGGTTATTCGCATTCCTGCCAAAAAGAAAATGGAGGGATTAGCATAATGAAAATAATAATTGTGGATGATGAAAAATGGACAAGAGAAACGATTAAACACTTTGGGGAATGGAATCGCCTTGGCATTAATGTCATTGAGGAAGCCGCAAACGGGGAAGAGGGTCTAAAATTAATTGAAAAAATTAATCCGGAAATTGTCATTACTGATATGAAAATGCCTGGCGTAGATGGAATGGCGTTATTGCGAATTGTTGCAGAAAAGTTTCCGCAAATTAAACTGATCATTGCTAGCGGATATAATGATTTTCATTATATGCGGCAAGCAATCCTTTCAAAAGCAAATGAATATTTATTAAAGCCGATAAACAGAGAAGAATTGAATCTTGCGCTTGCAAAATGTACAAAAGAAATTGAAGATAGCAAAAAGTCTTCATTAAATCCTTTTCCGTTTCTGAACAGAGATATTTCTGCTTTTATCATAAAATATAAAAAAACGCTCGCTTCATATTTAAGTGAATTAAATGCAAATGGTTTTAAACAGGCTATTGAGAGTTTTTTTGATGAATTTGGCAAAATGGAAGGGATCAACAGCGATGCCTTTATTAAGATGGATCATGAATTTATTCGATTATTAGAGAAAGAAATCTTAAAAAATGATTGTACGGTTTTAGAGGTGCTGGAAAAAAAGGCATCTCTATTAACTGAAAGTGCCAGCAGTTTAAAGGCGCTTATGAACAAACATCAAGAATTAGGCAATGAATACATTGCAACGATGATTGATTTAAAAAGCCGAAAAAACAGGCTTAATTTAGAAGAAATAAAAGAGTATATCGACCGCAATTATGCAGAACCCCATATTTCATTGGAAGTGCTGGCAAATAAGTTTTATGTAAGCAAAGAATACTTAAGCAAGGCATTTAAAAATAAATATTGCTGCAATATTACTGAATACATTGTAAGGATGCGGATGGAAGAGGCAAAAAGATTGTTGGAAGAAAATAAGCTGCAAATAAAAAGTATTGCACGAATGGTTGGCTATGAAGATATCTCTTATTTCTACAGAGTCTTTAAAAAATATTTTAAGATTTCTCCGGGAGAAATGAGAAAAGGTTAAAATAATCCAAATGAAAGCGCTAATATTTTCAATTATCTATTAAACGGTAGGCGTTTATTATATAAGTATGATTTAAATAGTTAGTAGGGGAGGAACGATAAATGAAGAAAGCGGTTTCAATTTTACTGGTAATGATTTTAGCAATTGGTTTGCTGGCAGGATGTAATTCAAATGAAAGTGCATCAGGAGACAGCAATTCAAAATCAGGCAAGCAAGTGGAACTCAAAATCTTTATAGGACAACCAAGATTTAAAGAACAATATCAAACCTATTTTGATCAGTTTGTTGCAAAAGAGAAAGAAGAAAAGAATATTGATGTAAAAATCAAATTGGAGTTGCCAAATGTAAACCAAGCTTCTCAATTATTAAAAACAAGACTTGCTTCTGGTGATAGCCCAGATATATTCAGTCTCCATGCAGTCAATGATATTCCTCTATTTAATAAAGCTGGCTATTTAGAGGATTTATCGGATCAACCATTTGTGGATAAAATGTATGGCACGGTTAAACCTGCTGTGACGAGTACGGATGGAAAAGTAGTAGCAGTGCCATTAGAGACGATCCAATGGGGATTTATGTACAATAAAAAAATATTTAAAGATTTAAATTTGAAAATTCCAGAAACTTACTCTGAAATGGAAGAAACGATAAAAATATTAAAACAAAATAAAATTACGCCATTTTTATTAACCTATAAAGATGCTTATATTCCTCAACTATTTTTGCCATTAACTGTAGGAGCATCTGTTAGTACAGATAATCCTGATTTTATTAAAAATATGAATGACGGAAAAGGATCGTTTAAAGAAATAAAAGATATGTTCAACATGATGGACTTAGTGAATGAAAACGGTACTAAACGTGCATTTGAGAATGGCCAAGATCAAGGGGCAGCTGATTTTGCAAGTGGAAAGGCAGCTATGTGGGTTCAAGGACCTTGGATGTCAGATTCTATATTAAATGCAAATAAAGACTTTGAATTTGGTGTGGCTCCATTACCAATCAATGATAATCCGGAAAACACATTATTAGATATTAGTACATCCACATCTCTTGCTGTTTCCAAAATGAGTAAAAATAAAGAAGTAGCAAAAGATTTAATCAATTACATTTTGGATGATCAAGATTCCAGCGATTTTTATAACAGCCTTGGATTCAATGCAGTTTCAACTGTTCATACTTTCGAGGCATTTCCTTGGTTAAAAGAATCGACAGAATATGTTTCCAAGGGGAAAGCATATCAAGATCCTGCTATACCATCCGCTGTAAAAGATGAATCGCAAAAATTATTCCAAAGCTATCTTGCTGGTGATATATCTAGAAGTGATGTGATTAAAGGTTTGGATCGTGCATGGGAACAATTTAACAAAAATAATAAGTAAAAATGTTAAAAGGCAAGGTATGCAGAAAGACAGTTTTTAGCTGTTTTTCTGCATACAAATATAACAGTACGGAGAGGTGTTAGGTGATGTCAGATTTAGGAAAACAAAATCGTGAGATTAGCATAAAACCTATTTCTATTAAAATAGGTACAAAAAATAAACACCGTACGGTCAAACAAAAAAATACCCTAAGTTTATTATTATTCGTTCTACCTGCATTTATCTTCTATTTTGTTTTTTTATTGATTCCAACCATTGGAGCAGGATTCTACAGTTTTACTGACTGGAATGCTTTATCGCAAACTTTTCATTTTGTCGGATTCAGCAATTATATGGAAGCATTTAAAGAAGATGTAGATTTTCGCCATTCTTTTTTCTTTACACTTAAATATACTGCTTTTATGTTTGTATTTCAAAACGTAATTGCCCTTCTCTTAGCCTTATTTATTGAAACGAGAATTAGAACAAAAGGGTTTTTTCGGACAATCTTTTTTCTCCCCAATATGCTAAGTCTAATTATTAGTGCATTAATGTTTTCTTTCATCTTTACGAATGTACTGCCAGAGTTATCTAAAAAAGCAATGCTAGCATTCTTGGATCAGCCGTGGATTGGTGATGCAGATGTATCTTTCTACTCCATACTAATTGTTTCCTTGTGGCATGGCATCGGCTATATGATGGTTATCTACATGGCAGCACTTCAAGGTGTGCCCAAGCATCTGAAAGAAGCAGCTTTAATTGATGGAGCAAATCCATTTCAAAGACTTATCCATGTAACGCTGCCAATGATTATGCATGCAGTAACTATTTGTGCATTTTTGACATTAAACGGTGCCTTTAAGGTTTTTGATGTAGTATATGCCCTAACATCAGGAGGACCAGGAAGATCGACACAAGTAATGGCATTAAATATTTATGAGGAAGCCTTTTCTAATAACTTTAGATATGGATATGCTAACGCAAAAGCAATGATTCTTTTTCTGATTGTATTAGTAATTACATTGATTCAAACAAGATTATTGAAAAAGAAAGAGGTGGAAGCATAATGAAAAGACTATATTCTGTTTTAAGCACATTGCTTTTATTATTTTTCGCAGCCATCTCCTTTTTTCCTATTTATATGGCGCTCATAAACTCTTTTAAAACACAAGGGGAAATTTTTAGCTCTGTACTAAAGTGGCCTAGTAAATTGCATTTTGAAAATTATACTGGTGTGTTTGAACAGCTGAATTTATTTCAAAGCGGATGGAACACGATAATTGTTACCGTCATTGGTTTAGCAGGAATTGTTATTTTTGGATCATTGGCAGGATATAAACTGGCTAGAACATCAGGGAAATTAAGCAATTTTATTTTTACCATGTTTTTAGCATCCATGTTGGTTCCTTTTCATTCTATTATGATAACACTGACAAAAATAGCAAAAGGTATCCATGTTCAAGGGTCTATCTACGGGTTAGGGTTAATTTATATCGGCTTAGGGGTGAATATGGCGATATTCCTTTATCATGGGTTTGTAAAATCGATTCCCAAAGAACTGGAGGAAGCAGCTAAGATTGATGGCTGTAATGATTTTCAAATATATACAAAGATTATATTTCCACTTTTAAAACCGATAACTGCTACTATCTTAATTTTAGATGTTTTATGGCTATGGAATGATTTCTTGCTTCCATTAATTATGCTGACAGATGTTAATAATTATACCCTTATGCTATCTGTAAATATGCTGTTTGGCGAATATAACAGCGATTGGCCAAAAATCCTTTCAGGACTTATTATAACTGCTCTTCCAGTAGTAATCTTTTATGCCGTTTTCCAAAAATATATATTAAAAGGGATTGCGGAAGGAGCTATTAAATAGTGAATGAAAGTTAATTTATATAGGGGAATAAATGCCCTGTTCCAAATCTTTCTTGCTTTGATTCTCTATTTCTCTTCAAGGCAATTTGAAATCAAAGGAGCAAAATGCTATTTAAAGACAGAAATAATAGGCAATGGTACAAAAATAGCTGATAAGTAAAAAGGAAGGGATAGATGTATGAAACAATTATTGTACGGGGTAGCGTATTATGATGAATATATGCCATATGATCGTTTAGAAAAAGATATCCAGATGATGAAAGATGCTGGCATTAATGTAGTTCGAATTGCCGAATCGACGTGGAGTACTCATGAGCCTCAAAACGGAGTGTTTGATTTTACTTCAGTGGATAGAGTATTAGATGCTATGCATAAAGCAGATATTAAAGTTATTGTAGGAACACCTACATATGCTGTTCCTACATGGATGGTGAAAGAGCATCCAGATGTTTTGGCAACGACCCCAAAAGGTTCTGGCAAATATGGAGCAAGACAGATTATGGATATAACGAATCCTACCTACCTCTTTTTTGCTGAACGGATTATCCGGAAATTAATTGGACATGTGAAGGATCACCCTGCTGTAATCGGGTATCAAGTGGATAATGAAACAAAACATTATGATACATCAGGTTCTAATGTGCAGCTATTATTTGTTAAATATATGAGAGAAAAATTCAAAACACTAGATAATGTAAATAAATTGTTTGGATTGGATTATTGGAGCAATCGTATTAATAGTTGGGAAGATTTTCCATCTGTAGTAGGTACAATCAATGGCAGTTTAGGTTCAGAATTTTCTAAGTTTCAAAGACAGCTAGTTACAAATTTTCTTGCTTGGCAAGTATCCATTGTAAATGAGTACAAACATTCGGGCCAATTTGTTACGCAAAACTTTGATTTTGAATGGAGGGGGTACTCTTACGGTGTTCAGCCGAGAGTTGACCATTTTAAAGCAGCAAAGTCATTAGATATTACAGGTGTTGATATCTATCATCCTTCTCAAGATGATTTAACAGGTATTGAAATTTCTTTTGGCGGAGATGTGGCTCGTTCTACAAAAAGTGGGAATTATTTAGTAATGGAAACAGAAGCTCAAGCCTTTACCAATTGGGTTCCTTATCCTGGACAGCTTCGATTGCAGGCCTTTTCTCATCTTGCTTCAGGAGCAAATATGGTGGCATACTGGCATTGGCATTCTATTCATAATTCATTTGAGACGTATTGGAAGGGATTATTAAGCCATGATTTTGAGCCGAATCCTGTTTATAATGAGGCAAAAACAATAGGCAGTGATTTCAGAAGGCTCTCTTCACAACTTGTTAATCTCAAGAAAAAAAATAAAGTTGCTTTTCTCATCAGCAACGAAGCATTAACCGCCATTGATTGGTTTAAGTTTAATGCAACTAGTACAAAAAACTATAATGATATTGTTCGGATGATGTATGACGAGCTGTATAAAATGAATATAGAATGTGATATGGTGCATCCATCAAGTGAAAATTTTGATCAATATAACTTATTGATTGTACCAGCTTTATATGCTGCTTCTGATAATCTTTTAAATCAGTTAAATAAGTTTGTTAAAAATGGAGGACATATTGTTTACACATTTAAAAGCGGGTTTACGGATGAATTTGTAAAAGTAAGGACTACCCATCAGCCTGGTATTATTCATGAGGCTTGTGGGATCTATTACAATATGTTTGTAGAACCGAAAAATGTTTCATTGGCAGATGATCCATTTCAAGTAGGGAAAGAGAATAACTATATTGAAACATGGATGGAGCTAATAACACCCCTAACCGCAGAAGTTCTCGCTTATTATGACCACCCACATTGGGGGAAATATGCAGCGATTACGGAAAATCAATATGGAGAAGGAAAAGCGATATATATTGGATGTATTCCTAGTTCTGCCATCATGAAAAAAATATTGGAACATGCTGTACAAAAGGCGGGTTTATGGGGAAAAGATCAAGAATTGGCCTTTCCTTTGATTACAAAATCAGGCATAAATCAAATGGGGGAAAAAATTCGATATTATTTTAATTATTCTGAGGAGCAAATTGCCTTTAACTATCCATATAAAGAAGGACTTGAATTATTAACAGAAAAGCCGATTAAAGCGGAGGAGAAATTGGATATCGATCCATGGGAAGTACTTATTATAAAAGAAGCGGAAAAACAAATAGATTAGTTACATCTTTATGTAAAAAAATATTTGGCTTATTGGAGGAATCTAGGGGATATGAATAAAAAGAAAATTCAATGTATTTCAACAACAAGGCAAAAAAATTGGGTAAAAACTAAGTTGGATCAAATAGAAAAGGGAGTTCCTAACCTATCCTTAACAGACCAAAAACATCGCATTATCGAAGGATTTGGCGGCTGTTTTAATGAACTTGGCTATACAGCGCTTGAAAACTTGCCAGAAAAAGAAAAAGAAAAAGTACTGGATGATTTGTTTTTGCCTAATGGTGACTGCAAATTTAATATTTGCAGACTGCCGATTGGGGCAAGTGATTATGCGCTAGAATGGTATAGTCTTAATGAAGTAGATGAAGATTATGAGATGGAGTATTTTTCTATTGAAAGAGATCATAAATACTTAATTCCATATATAAAAGAAGCGTTAAAACGCAATCCAGAGATAAAACTATTTGCTTCCCCATGGAGCCCGCCGACTTGGATGAAAACTCCTAAAGCATATAATTATGGGAAATTGCGGTGGGAAAAGAAAGTTTTAGAGGCATATGCGCTTTATTTTGTTAAATTTGTCGAGGCATATAAACAAGAGGGCATTACAATCCATCAAATCCATGTGCAAAATGAAGTGGTTGCAGATCAGAAATTTCCTTCTTGTGTATGGTCAGGTGAAGAGCTTCAAGAATTTATTCGCGATTATTTAGGACCTGCTTTTGAAAAGCACGGACTTGATACAGAAATCTGGCTAGGCACAATTAATGGAATAGTAAATCACTTATTTCAAAAATCAGCTTCGGATTATGATCAAATGGCAAACACCGTGCTAAGCGATTCAGAAGCTTACAAATATATTAAAGGTGTAGGTTATCAATGGGCGGGCAAATATGCTATTCAGCAAACAGTGCAAAGCTATCCAGAACTTAAGTATATGCAGACAGAAAATGAATGCGGAGATGGAAAAAACTCATGGGAATATGCACAATATGTATTTAATTTATATCGCCATTATTTTATAAATGGTGCAAATTCTTATATATATTGGAATATGGCACTAGAGCCATTTGGCCGCAGTACATGGGGATGGGAGCAAAATTCCATGATTACAGCAGATCCAGAAACGAAAGAAGTAATCTATAATCCAGAATATTATGTAATGAAGCATTTTTCTCATTATATTGTTCCAGGTGCTGTAAGAATAGATACGCACGGACATTGGACAGGAAATGCTTTAGCTTTTCAAAATCAAAATGGATCTGAGGTCATTGTTATTGCCAATCCTTTTAAAGAGCATCGGGAACTTTGTATAAAAGCAAATGATCTTTTATATAAGACGATATTAGAGCCTGAATCTTTTAATACGATTATAATAGAATAAGTAATCGTTTCCTTGTATATTATAAAGCACTCTTAGTTGGGTGCTTTTTGTATTATTTTTTAAATAGGATGTTTTCGTAAACTTTATTGCTTTTAAAGGAGTAAGTTGATTGCAGTGAAGGAATGCTCGCTTTCCGTGGGGCGGTCGGTGAACCTCCTCGGGGGGTCTCGCCTGTCCCGCTAATCCACCTGTTTTAACAATAAATTTACTCATGGAACCTATCCGAAAAACCAAGAGTATGAATAAATAAAAAGAATAAAACGTAATGATTACTATTTACAAATAGAATGAATTCTACTACAATATAGAAAGTTAAAACGAAATCATTATTATTTGAAATAGGAGGAAACAATGAAAAAAATTATATATTTATCCCTGCTTTTATTAATTATTGCAGTGATAGCAGGTTGTTCTAGCAATAATGAGGAAAAGCAAACAAAGACAGCAGAAAAGGAACTTACGCTATTATTTAATTTTGCGACAAATACATTAGATCCCAATATAGATACTACATATGCAGCAGTTAGAGCAGGCATCACCGAAACACTCGTAAAAATGAATGATAAAGAGTTGAAAATAGAGCCATGGATAGCAAAAGAGTGGAAGAGTGAAGACGGAAAGCATTGGACTTTTACAATAAATGATAATGTAACATTTCAAAATGGCAAAAAAGTAGATGCAGAAGCAGTAAAAAAATCGCTAGAACGGGCAATTAAGAACAATGAAGCAGTGAAAGGTGCGTTAAAAATAGCTTCTTTAAAAGCGGAAGGAAATATTTTAACAATTATAACAGAAAAACCATTTCCAGAGTTTCCTTCAGAATTAGCTCATCCAAACACATCCATAATAGATGTGGATGAAAAAAATTATGTGAATAAACCTATTGGAACTGGACCATTTAAAGTAGATTCATTTACTTCAGGAAGTTCTATTCAGCTAATAAAATATGCAGATTACTGGGATGGCGCTGCTAAACTGGATAAAGCGACTTTTTCTTTTAATGAAGATGCAAATGCTCGGTTTTTAGCTTTACAATCAGGGCAGGCAGATATAACGTATAGGCCGCCAGTTGAAAGTTTAGAAGAATTAAAAGCGATTGACGGAATGGTTGTAGAATCTGTTCCAAGCTTGCGTACACATCAACTTACGATGAATTTTAAACAAAAATCATTACAAAATCTTTCTGTTAGAAAGGCGCTAGATAGTTTAATAGACAGAGAAGAAATCGTTCATTCTATTCTTGAAGGACAAGCTGAAGCGGCAAAGGGACCATTCTTAGCTACATTTTCTTTTTCAGATGATCAAGGAGAAAGAACATATAGCTTAGAAGAGGCGAAAAAGCAGCTAGAAAAAGCGGGATATAGAATGGAAAATGGTGTGATGAAAAAAGATAGCAAGCCATTAACCTTTAAATTATTGACTTATCAAGCACGACCTGAGCTGCCGATGATTGCACAATTGCTGCAGTCTAATGCAAAACAAATTGGTGTAACTATTGAGATTCAACAGGTAGAAAATATTGACGAGTATATGAGCACTAATAAAGATTGGGATTTAGCAACATATAGCAGTTTAACCGCTCCAAGAGGAGATGCTGGCTATTTTCTAAATGCTACTTATTCTAAAACTGGTGCTTTGAATTATGGAAGTGTAGATAATAAAGAATTAAATGCAAAATTAGCCGTTCTTAATCAGACAGTAGATGCAGGAAAACGGGATGAACTTGCAAAAGACATCACCACTATAATTGATAAGGAATATTTGCATTTCTTTATGGTACATCCCCATACCATTGTTGCTTATAACGGAAAGAAAGTACAAAATTGGACAACAACGAAAAGTGAATATTATATGGTAACAAATAAATTGGATGTGAAATAATGCTAAGATTAGTTGGAACGCGACTGTTAGAAATAATGATATTTTTTATTATTCTCTCATTTATTAGCTTCCTCTTAATTAAGCTTACTCCTGGTGATCCGGTAAAATCGATTCTTCGTGTAGATGATATTGCGGTTAATACACAGCAAATGGAAGAATTGCGAACAGAACTAGGGTTTAATCAGCCAATTCTAATGCAGTATTGGAAGTGGCTGACTAACTTTTTTCAGTTTGATTTAGGAAATTCCTATATAACAAACGAACCTGTAGTAGATATTCTTTTTTCTCGGCTGCCTGCGACCCTTGAGCTGACAGTGGCATCATTGCTAGTGATGTCATGTATTGCTGTTCCATTAGGATCATTGTCTGCACTTTATAAAGATAGTTGGATTGATCAATTAAGCAGGCCCATTTCTTTAATTGGTTCTGCTGTTCCAAGTTTTTGGCTAGGCTTGATGTTTATTGATGTATTTGCCGTAAAGCTGCATATTTTTCCAACGATGGGGAGAGAAGGTTTCACTTCCATTATATTGCCCTCTTTAACTTTAGGAATTGCTATGGCTTCTGTATATGTTCGCTTAATACGATCGAGTTTACTTGAAACGATGGGACAGGATTTTATAAAGGCAGCCCGTTCAAGGGGATTATCAGAAACGAGAATATTTTTTGCACATGCGTTTAGGCATAGTTTAACCCCAGTCATTACCGTGTTTGGGGTAAGTTTAGGAAGTTTGATTGGCGGTATCGTAGTAATTGAAGTGTTATTTACCTATCCTGGAATTGGAAAATTGGTTGTTTCAAGTATTACCTCAAGAGATTATCCGATTATTCAAGGATATATTTTATTTATGGCAATTACTATTTTTGTTATTAATACCCTTGTGGATTTATCCTACCGTTACTTAAATCCAGAAGTTCGCTTGAAAGGAGAGGATAAACAAGCGTGAATAGTATAGACAATTCTCAAAAAATAAAAATAATTTCGTTGGTATTGATAGGTTTGGGAATTATTTTCCTTATTATATATTGTATATGTCTAAATCATGATCCGAATCTTGTTAACTTTAAGGAAAAAATGTTAAAACCAAGTTTTGTTCACCCATTTGGTACAGACCATCTTGGCAGAGATATGCTGACAAGAATTTTACTTGGATCTATTTATACGGTTGGCTATAGTGGGCTAGCACTAATAGGTGCTTTAATCATAGGTATTCCAGTTGGAATTATTGCTGGTTTTATTGGAGGGAAAATAGATCGTTTTTTTATGCGGATAGCAGATGCTTTTTTATCATTTCCTGATACAATTATTGCCATTATTTTAAGCGGATTATTAGGACCGAACTTCATCAATTTATTAATAGCTGTTGTACTGGTCAAGTGGGTAAGCTATGCACGGCTAGTCCGCAGTACAGTCATTTTGGAAAAGCAAAAGGAATATGTGATGCAAGCGAAACTAAATGGATTAAATTCTTTCCAAATAATGAAAAAGCATTTGTTCCCACATGTGATGGGAAATGTATTTGTTTTAGCAAGTTTGGATTTAGGAAAAATTATTTTATTGTTATCAGCTCTTTCTTATATTGGATTAGGTGCACAGCCGCCAACACCGGAATGGGGTGCTATGTTAAATGAGGCAAAGGCAAACTTTCAATCTAATAGTTTATTAATGATATTTCCAGGTATAGCAATAATCACTGTTGTCCTATTTTCTAATTTAGTGGGAGATTATTTGCGTGATAAATATGATGTGAAAAGAGAGGGGTAGAAATGTCTGTTTTATTGATTAAAGATTTATCCATTCATCATAAATCTGAAACATTAGTACAATCAGTTTCATTCGAAATAGAAGAAGGAGAATGGTATGCCCTTATTGGACAAAGTGGAAGTGGAAAAAGCTTAACTGCTTTTGCGATTGGTCAATTGTTATCGAAGCAGTTCTCCTTTTCAGGGAGTATTTCTTTAAATAGCCAATCGTTATTTGATTTTTCAAAAAAAGAGAGGAGAAAAATTAGAGGAAGGGACATTTCTTATATATTCCAAGATTATACTAGTTCTTTTACGCCCTTTTATACAATCGGCAAGCATTTTGATGAATATATCAAAACACATCTTTCCTTAAGTAAACCAAAAAGGATAGCAATGGCCATTTCAGCAATGGAGGCTGTAAATCTTGAAGGAGAAAGAGTATATAAAAGCTATTCTTTTCAGATGAGCGGAGGGCAGCTTCAACGTGCAGCTATTGCTTTAGCTATGCTTTTAAAGCCTAAACTATTGATTGCCGATGAACCGACAACGGCCCTAGATAGTGTGACTTCAAAGCATATTTTAGAGCTAATACAAAAAATGAGAGAGGAGACAAAGTGTGCCGTTCTTTTTATTACACATGATTTAAGACTTGTCAGGAAGTATGCAGATTATATCTCTGTAATGAAAGAAGGCGTAATTGTTGAGAGCAATACTAAAAAAGAAATAATGGATGCACCTAAACACCCTTATACAGTACAACTTTTATCGGCTATACCAACCATATCGGATCAAGCATTAGCATTAGAAAATGTGGAGGTCGTTCATTAGTATGGATGTATTAAAAGTAAAAAATATAAATAAAAGCTATAAAAATAAAAAATCTGTGTTAAAGGACATTAGTTTTGAAATAAAAAAAGGAACATGTATGGGATTAGTAGGAGAAAGTGGCTGCGGAAAAAGTACGCTGTCAAAATGCATATTGGGAATGGAAAGCATAGATAGTGGAGAAATATTGCTGCTTCATCAACCATTTAATCATCAGAGCGACAAAAGGCCATTAAGAAGGCATATACAAGCGGTTTTTCAAAATCCAGCTAGTTCTCTAAATCCTAAGCTTAAGATAAAGGAAAGTTTAATTGATCCATTTAGACAATTTGAGTCACAGCTTAATCTCAGGCACTTAAACTATCAAAATCAAAATCAGTTTATTCGAGATTTATTAGAGTTGGTGAATCTCCCGACAAAAACGGCTGAATCCTATCCACATGAGTTAAGCGGCGGACAAAAACAGAGAGTGGCTATTGCTCGTGCCATCAGCATTGAACCTGTTTTATTAGTATTAGATGAACCTACTGCAAGTTTAGATGTTTTTTCCCAAAACATGCTTTTAACATTATTTGAACAGCTTCGAAAAGAGTTAGAATTATCTTATTTATTTATTTCACATGATTTAGCTGCCGTACATATGATTAGTCAGCAGATAATGGTGATGAAAGAGGGCAGCATAGTTGATTCATTTGATAAAGAAGATTTATTATTAAATAGTAGAAACACTTATACAAAAGAATTAATTTCTGTTTTTGAAGATTAGGAGAAAAATATGACAAATAAGTATTATTTATCTCTCGCTATCCCACTTATTATTTCAACCATTACGGTTCCTCTTCTTGGTGCTGTAGATACAGCTGTAGTTGGCCAAATTCCAAATCCTGCCTATATTGGCGGCGTTGCTGTAGGAACGGTAATTTTTAATACGATGTACTGGCTATTTGGATTCTTGCGCGTCAGTACATCTGGATTTGCAGCACAGGCAAATGGGGCAGAAGATGATTTGAAAAGTGCTATGGCATTATTTCGTCCCATGATTATTGCTCTGTTAGTGGGTTTGCTTTTTATCTTGTTTCAAGATGCCGTTTTATATTTTGCGCAAGTTTTTTTGGGGGTAAAGGGGGAAGTCAAAGCAGTAAGTGCCGAATATTTTTCTATACGCATTTGGGGTGCTCCTTTTACACTGATGAACTATGTTGTTCTTGGCTGGCTTCTTGGCATGTCTCATATTAAAAAAACAGTTTTTATCCAAATTATGATGAATATAATTAATATCATTCTAGCATATTTGTTTGTTATTTTTTGGGGATTTGGGGTGAAAGGAGTAGCAGTTGCCACCTTAATTGCTGAAATGACCGCTTTTTTGGCAGGTATTTATTTTTTATCTAAAAACGATAAGCTTCGAATAGATTTCCATTTAACTATTTTAGGGAAAGAACTGCTAGATAAAGCTCCTTTAAAGAAAATGATGATTGTTAATCGGGATTTATTTATTCGCACTATTTGTTTATTATTAGTATTTAATATTTTTACGGCAAAAGGTGCTGCTTATGGAACAGAAATATTAGCAGCTAATGCCATTCTTATCCAAATTCATTATATAATGGCTTATTTTTATGATGGTTTAGCAAATGCCTCCAGCATATTAACGGGTAAAGCAGTAGGACAAGGAAATAGACAGTTATATGAAAATACTGTAAAGAAATCTTATCAATGGTCGATTCTTTTTTCTATCGCCATTTCCCTTCTTTTTTTCTTGTTTAAAGAAAATATCATTCCTCTTTTTACAATCGTAAAAGATGTGATAACGATTAGTAAGGAATATGAATATTGGCTTGTCTTATTCCCGATTTGCTCCTGCTTTGGCCTTGTATTTTACGGGATATTTACAGGTGCTACAGAAGCAGGTTTGGTCAGGAACTCGATGATTGGATCTATATTGATATTTTTTCTTGTACTTTTTCCATCGACCCATTATTGGGGCAACCATGGTTTGTGGTTCTCATTTATTGTGTTTAGTTTGTGCCGGTCTCTTCTGTTATGGCGGTATATGCCAAAATTAAGGGAAAAATTAGTATTTAAGAAAGCAGAATGAAATAGATGACTAGGTTAATGAATTTGGTTGAGAAATTCATTAACCTAGTCATTGTTGCAAAAAAAGATTGCAATTTTTTTTGCTTTTATTATAATATGGAATTATCAAATCGTAATAATTACGATTTATATTTGCGAATTTATCGTTTATGGTGGTTTTGATAATAAGGAGTGAAATTATTGAGAAGAGAAAAGATACCAGTTGCTGTGCTGAGCGGCTATCTCGGTTCTGGAAAAACAACCCTTTTGAATCGTCTTTTAGCTAATCGCAATAATCTAAAAATGGCGGTTATAGTCAATGATATGAGCGAGGTTAATATTGATGCATCCTTAGTTAAGCAAGGAGGATTTGCTAAAACAGATGAAAAATTAGTGGAAATGCAAAATGGCTGCATCTGCTGCACACTTAGGGAGGATTTGCTTATTGAAGTAGAAAAATTGGCAAGTCTCGGTGATATTGATTATATCGTGATAGAATCAAGCGGCATCAGTGAACCTATTTCAGTTGCTCAAACATTTACATATGTGGATGAAATTGTGGGAATTGATTTATCTCAATTCTGCCGGCTAGATACGATGGTGGCAGTGTTAGACGCTAATCGATTTTGGCATGATTATGCTTCTGGTGAAAGCCTGCTTGACCGAAAACAGGCTATTGATGATTTGGATAAAAGGGAAATAGCTGATCTATTAATTGATCAGATTGAATTTGCGAATGTTATTCTTTTAAACAAGTCAGATTTAGTTTCTAAGAGCAAGCTTTGCGAATTAAAAGCTGTTTTGCAAAAGCTGAATCCAGACGCTAAGTTAATAGAAAGTGAATATGCTCAAGTGCCTCTCAATCAAATTTTAAATACAGGACTATTTGATTTTGAAACTTCCAGCCAAAGTGCAGGATGGCTAAAAGAATTAAATAAAGAACATGTTCCAGAAACAGGGGAGTATGGGATGGCATCTTTTATCTACCGCATCCATAAGCCATTTCATCCTGTAAGATGGATGAAATGGATAGAAGCATGGCCAGTGGAAGTGGTGCGGGCAAAAGGATTTGTTTGGCTGGCTACTAGAAAGGATATTACTGGATTACTGTCACAAGCTGGCCCCTCATTAACTATTCAGGCAATTGGAAAATGGATAGCGACTTATCCTGAAGCGGAACAAAAACAAATCCTAGAAGAAGATCGAGAACTATTAACTCGCTGGCATCCTGTATACGGAGAGCGTATGACAGAACTAGTGATGATTGGCATCGAAATGGATCAAAAGCAAATAGAAAAAGAATTAGATGCCTGTTTGCTTACGGATAGAGAAATGACAAAGGATTGGTCCAAATCCATAGACCTATTTCCTGTATTTACCATATAGTCAATAACATATCATATTATTAGGAGGAATAACCATGAGAGTAACCATTACGTTGGCATGTACAGAAACAGGAGATAGAAATTATATTACGACAAAAAATAAACGAAATAATCCTGATCGCATCGAGCTGATGAAATATTGCCCACGTTTAAAAAAACGTACATTGCACAGAGA
Organism: Niallia nealsonii; assembly: GCF_002835805.1. GTDB lineage: Bacteria > Bacillota > Bacilli > Bacillales > Cytobacillaceae > Niallia > Niallia nealsonii. The sequence continues at coordinate 41,250 of NZ_PISE01000034.1, forward strand.
AACTAAATAGGGAAAGAGTTTTTTCTTATTATTTAAATCGTAAAAATTACGTTTTGTTTTCCCCGACAGAAGACTTCCGCCTCAAGGAATGGGAAGGGCGTAGCCAAATGAGTAGTTGGAGATGAATTTTGGTTGGCAATAGCCAAAACTTCCCTTCTATGATATATTCAGAACAAATGTTCGTTTTGTGGAAGGGGATTGAAATACATTGCGGATAAACAAGGCATTCAAGTTTCGTATCTTTCCAACTAAAAAGCAAATGGAACGGATCAATAAAACAATAGGTTGTTCTAGGTTTGTGTTTAACTTCTTCTTGGGAAAACAGCAAATCACAGATACTTATTGGTACATGGTGAAAGAAATGGTACAAAACGGTCAGCTTCCAGCGAATAACTGGAAGGGTAACTGTTTAAATAAGTACGAAACAGTAAAGGCAATTCCAGAACTCAAAAAGTATTATTCCTTTTTGAAGGAAGTCGATAGTATTGCTTGTGTGAAACGTTTCCTTATAAGTGCATAAACACGAAATAGGAGGATTGCTGAAAACGCAATTACAACTGATTGACCGAAACTCGGAATGAAAGTCGTCACGTTGAGCTGAAACGAGTTATCTGATACTCCTACATGCATAGGATGGTAGTAGCCTGAACATGTATGAAGCTAGGTAAAGTCGGCTGAAATAGACCTAAGTTCTTTCTGGAATATGGTCTATGATAGGTCGGGGTGCTATAAAGTATCCATGGTGAGAATGTCCTTTAGGACTGACGAACTTGCGAATGTACGGGTCTAGATACTAATTATACTCGAAAGGTATAAACTGCAAATGCAGGGTTAACTACCGAAAAGTAAGATTAGGCGATATGAAATTCGGAATATCCGACAATGAGGATATAAAGTTAACAGGCTCAAAGTAAGCACCTAAAGATATATGCAAAGCTAGGTTAATCGGAACGTTGTAAGCAAGAAACATCTAATCAAACGACTACTATCGGGATGGTGTCTATAAGGTGAAACCGAAATGACTTTATTCTTGTGAAAGTAGGGACACAGTACCAATGAAGCGTGTAATGAACGTGGAGGGATAGTCCCAAGTCTTGTTCTTTGAAAACTAAATCAACTAAATGAAACTCACAGGGTCGAGTAAGATGATGGGACTTTTCTTATGAAAGGAGAAATAATCCATCGGTGAGTACGGCATTACGACATGCGGAATATTATAATATGCAAGATACATTTGACGATCTTTATGAAAGAAGTAAAAATAATTCTATTAAAGGTCAAAATTTATACGAACATATTATATCCAAAAATAACATTCTGTTAGCTTACAGAAATATTAAAACTAACACAGGCTCAAAAACAGAAGGAACAGACGGTATCACAATTGACCAATACAAAATAGAAAATGTTGATGAATTTATCGAAAAAATAAGAAGAGCACTAGATAATTACAAACCTCAGACAGTTAGAAGGGTTGAAATACCAAAGCCAAATGGAAAGAAACGTCCGTTAGGTATACCCACTATGCGAGATAGATTAATTCAACAGATGTTTAAACAAGTATTGGAACCTATTTGTGAAGCAAAATTCTACAACCATTCATATGGATTTAGACCAAATAGGTCAACCCATCATGCAATGGCTAGATGCCAATTTTTAATGAATCAATCAACATATCATTATGTAGTAGACATAGATATACAAGGTTTCTTTGACAATGTAAACCATTCTAAACTTCTAAAACAAATGTATAACATAGGCATTACGGACAAAAGAGTTCTGTCTATTGTATCCAAAATGCTCAAAGCACCAATACAAGGAATAGGAATCCCAACTAAAGGCACTCCGCAAGGAGGAATCCTATCCCCTCTACTGTCAAACATAGTTTTAAACGATTTAGACTGGTGGATAGCTAACCAATGGGAAAACATAAAATCAAGACATCCATATACCCAAGTCAATAAATACAGAGCATTAAAGAAAAAAAATCTTAAAGAAATGTTCATAGTGAGATATGCAGATGACTTTAAGCTTTTCACCAACTCCCACAAGTCAGCTATTAAGATATTTCATGCAGTAAAAGGATATCTTAAAAACCAATTAAACCTTGATATATCAACTGAGAAATCCACTATAACAAATTTAAGAAGAAGAAAGTCTGAATTCCTAGGATTTACGCTCAAAGCCGTAAAAAAGCATAATAAATATGTAACCAACACACATATTGCGGATAAAAAGCTGAACAAAACTCTTGAAAAGGCAAGAGAACTAATTCGGAGAATCCAAAAGAATCGCACAGCTAAGACCATTAACCATTATAACGCTTTCGTTCTTGGTATACAAAACTACTACAAGATAGCCACACATGTAAGTGTTGATTTTGCTCAAATAGCTTACCGTCTCTCTCGAACCCTGTATAATCGTCTAAAATCAATCGGAAAATATGGAATACCAATTAAGCCAACTGAAACATATAAGAAATTTTACAAAAATAATTACAAAACATTTGAAATCATGGGAACACACCTATTTCCTTTGGCTGATATTAAGACTAAAAATGCTATGAATTATAATCAAGACATTTGCGACTATACTAGAGAAGGCAGGCAGAAACTTCATAAGAATCTAAAAGGTGACATTGCTTTAGAAATCAATAAGATGTTACAAACATCCTATGACAATGATAACTTAGAATATGGAGACAACAGAATCTCTAGATATTCAATGCAATTAGGCAAATGTGCGGTAACAGGCGAATTTTTAACAGCTAACGAATTACATTGTCATCATAAACTACCTAAATATATGGGTGGTACAGACGAATTCAGAAACCTTGTTATAGTTCACGCAAATGTTCACAGATTAATTCATGCTACAGATGAAAAGACGATTGAACGATATAAGGAAACCCTTCAATTGGACGGTAAACAATTGAAGAAACTTAACCAATTTCGTAAAGTTTGTAATTTGGTTGCTTTAGTCTAAAAGATTAAGATGGAACGCCCAATGCGGTGAAAGTCGCACGTTGGGTGTGGAGCAGGGGAAAAGATAGAGATAACATCAAAGTCTTACCTATTGCTATTGCAGAAATTTGTTGAAAAATTAGCGGATTCTTTCGACAGATATTATAAAAAACAGAATAAATATCCATATTTTAAATCAAAAAAGATCCCTGTTCAGTCTCAGATAGAAAAGAGGGTTGATATATCAATGAAATTAGATAGTAATAACCATTCAGTTTTCTTAATGTACTATCATCCTGTACTGGTTGTAAAGTACCGGAGAGAAGTTTTTGACACTAAAATATCTCATTTCGCAAAAGAGATGTTTGTTGAGATTGGAAGCAAATATAACATCTCTTTAGTGGAATGGAATCACGACAAGGATCATGTCCATATCCTATTCAAAGCACATCCTAACTCTGAATTATCAAAATTTATCAACGCTTATAAGAGTGCTAGTTCACAATTGATAAAAAGGGACTTTCCACCCATTAGAAAAAAACTTTGGAAAGAAATGTTTTGGTAAAGAAGTTTTTGCCTATTAACAACAGGCGGTGCTCCAATAGATACCATAAAAAAATATATTGAAAATCAAGGTCAAAAGTGAGGTGGATTGATAGGACTAAGCAAAATAAAGCCTTCAAATTTCGTTTGCTACCAAACAAAAAACAGGAAGTATTATTTGCTAAAACTTTCGGTTGTGTGCGTTTTGTCTACAACAAAATGCTAGCAGAACGTAAGGACACTTATGAAAAGTTCAAAGATGATAAAGAAAAACCTAAAGAACAAAAATTTCCGACCCCAGCAAAATATAAAGATGAATTTCCATTCCTAAAAGAAGTGGATTCATTAGCTTTAGCCAAAGCACAGATCAATCTGCAACATGCTTATAAAAACTTCTTTGAAGGCAATGCTGAATTTCCAACGTTCAAAAACCGTAAGTCGAATCAGTCTTATACAACTAATCGAGTGAGCGGAAATATCGAATTGCAAGACGGTCATATCAAGTTACTTAAACTAAAATTAATAAAAATCAAACAGCATAGGAAAATCCCTAAGAATTACAAGTTAAAATCTTGTACAATCTCCAAAACAAAGTCAGGTAAATACTATGTGTCTGTACTAACAGAATATAAAAAATTCATACAGTCCACAGCAATAGAACAAGTTGTTGGGTTAGATTTTGCTATGTCTGAATTATATGTGAGTAGCGAGAATAAGAAAGCCAATTATCCTCGTTACTATCGTGTAATGTCAGAAAAACTAGCTAAAGCACAACGTATTCTATCTAAACGAAAGAAGGGTTCTGCTCGTTGGAATAAGCAACGGATAGTCATTGCTAAGTTGCATGAAAAAGTAGCTAATCAACGCATGAATTTTCTTCACCACAAGTCAAAAGAATTAGCTTACAACTTTGACGCTGTAGTAATAGAAGACTTGAACATGAAAGGTATGTCTCAAACCCTTCACTTCGGCAAAAGCATTCATGACAATGGTTGGGGCATGTTCACTACTTTTTTAGATTACAAATTAAGAGAACAAGGGAAGCAACTAGTAAAAATTGATAAGTGGTTCCCTTCCACTAAAAAATGTTCTTGCTGTGGTGCAGAAAAGCCTATGGCACTATCTGAACGTACATATGAATGTTCTTGCGGTTATGTGGCAGATCGAGACTATAATTCGGCCATCAATATCAAAAATGAAGGATTATGCTTATTAGCATTAGTATAGAAACAAAAACTCATGGAACAGGAGGGTTAGCTCGGTCCGTTTTCGTTAGCTTATAAGTAACGATAAGTCGAGAAACCCCCACTTCAAGCGACCCTTAAGGGTGGTAAGTGGTGGGAGTAGTTCACAATGTCCCGTATTGCTTTTAGAGAATACGCACATAAAGGACAAATTCCTGGAGTTAAAAAGGCAAGCAGATAATAAATCTATATGAGAAAGCCGTCAGATGAAAAATTTGGCGGCTGAAACTTTAAGATAAGGCGGATGGACTAATAAATGAAGAAAATAAATCCAATTTTAGTTCAATTTTTATTAAAGCGGCAATGGATGAAGCACAGGCCGAAATTGATAGGATGATAATAGAAAAAAGCAATCGAATCAGATGGATAGACTATACGGATTCAACAAAAAATGGACTTTTGTGTTTGTATCATAAGAAAAAATAAAGGAAAGATTACAATGAAAAATATACCAGTTTATTGGGAATTTCCCGAAAATTAAGTTGTTGTTTTAATTAAGTTAACGATAGATATAGATTGCTTACAAAAAGTTGATAAAAAGGTAAAAAGCGTTTGAATATTAAATCCAATTTCCAAACGCTTCTTAACTAAGACAGCAGTAACTCCATTTATAATGAACAAATAATTAGCGATTTGCTTGTTGTTTAATGGTTATTGGTTCAGGACGTTCACAAGTGCTTTTCATCTTATAGTAGACACCATTTTCCGAGGACTCATGGAAACCGTGCATGGCTTCTAAAACATGATAGGCAAGTTCTCCATTGGCGCGATGTTTTTCTCCAGTTAGGATAGACTGCACCATATCGGAAACGCCTAGCCCACGGCTGTTTTCTGAATGGCTAAAGGCTAGCGGAACGTCTGTAAATTCTTTTTCATCCACTTTTCTGATGTGTACAGGACCGCCAAAAGTATTTGGATCGGGAACTAGAAGTGTCCCTTTGCTTCCATAAATTTCAATGGGAGGAAGGGTGGTGCCGCCAAATGCATCAAAACTTGTTGTGATGGTTGCGATTGCGCCACTTGCGAAATCAATGGTGCCTGAAATATGGGTGGGTGTAGAAACATCAATTTTTGTGCCTGCTTTTGGTTCGCTTAGCACAATTCTTTCTGGGTAGCTGATGCATGTAGATCCAGCTAACCGTTTTATTGGTCCTAATAATGACACCAATGCGGTTAAATAGTATGGCCCCATATCAAACATTGGTCCTCCGCCTTCTGTATAATAGAAGGCTGGATCTGGATGCCAATGTTCATGGCCCCGGTTAATCATAAAGGCAGAAGCCCCAATTGGAATACCAATTTCACCTTGTTCAATCAGCTGAATAGCAGTTTGGATGCCAGCGCCTAAAAATGTGTCAGGCGCACTGCCAACAAGGAGATTGTGTTTTTTAGCTGTGTCGATAATTTTTTTTCCTTCCTCACGTGTTACAGCGAGGGGCTTTTCTGTATAAACATGTTTGCCCGCTTCTAGTGCTTGGATGCAAACAGCGGCATGGGCTTTTGGAATGGTCAAATTGATGATTAATTGTATGTCAGGATCACAAAGCAGTTCATCAACGGTACAAGCTTTAGGAATATTATATTTTTTCGCTTGAGATTGTGCCCGCTCTACATCAAGATCTGCACAGGCAACCAGTTCAAGATTATCGAACTTTCGACAATTTTGCATGTAAATAGAGCTAATAAATCCACATCCAATGATTCCAACTTTAAGCTTTTCCATTATAAAACCCTCCGTTTAGTCAATTATTGGCTATCGCCCATGCCAGTATATAAACGTGCACTTTTATCGTTTGATGCTGTTATACTTTTTGCTCGTTTTTTTCCTTCCGCCGCCCATAAAAATCCCCGGCGCATAATGAGAGAAACCTCGGGCATTGCCACAATATCAGCTTGATGCCCTAATGAATTATAGAAGACATTTCCTTGACCCCAGCGTTTGGTCCATACGACTGGCATATCAACTGCTTTATTTGCTGCATGAGGACCATCTACTACTGGAAATCTTGTTGTTGCCAGCACTTCAATCGCTGGATCAAAATGAAGATAATATTGTTCGCTTGTTACTTTAAAATCAGTGAAGCCTTCTAATAATGGACTAGAGGAATATTTGATGTTCACCATATATTCCACTCCATCATTTCCAGGGTGTGCTACCCAGTTTCCTCCTGTGATAAATTGCCAGTCCACATTGTTTCGGAAAGAATCACACATGCCCCCATGACATCCAGCTAAACCGACACCATTCATTACAGCTTCCGAAATATTTAGTACGTATTTTTTTTCGATTTCTCCCATTGTCCAATGTGGAACAATTAAATCTAATGTCTTTAATTTCTCTAGATCGCTATAGGAATCTAGTGAATTGGATACCTCCACTTGGAAGTTTTCCTCTTTCAAAATTCCTTTGAAAATTTCTGCCACTTGCTCTGGCTGATGGCCATCCCATCCTCCCCAAACGATTAGTGCATTTTTTTTCATTTGTACAGCACTCCTTATTAGAATTTAGTCAATAGTCGAAGAATCCTTTTTTATTTCAGATATCAGAAATAGTAATCCATTGCCGTTTCTCAATCGATAAATCAACCGCTTCCAAAACTTGTTGGCATTTTACTCCATCCCGGAAATTAGGAACAGGCTCTCGATCTTCGCGAAAAGCTTCCATAAGTTCAACCATTTCATGGATGAATGTATGTTCATAACCGATTGTGTGTCCTGGTGGCCACCAGTTTTCCGCATAGGCATGAGTTGGGTCTGTCGCTAATACACGCCGGAATCCTTGGACGTCGTCTCTGTCATCTGTAAAATACACTTGCAGTTCATTCATTCGTTCAAAGTCAAAAATTACGCTACCTTTACTGCCATTGATTTCAAAGGAATTTGTGCAACGATGGCCAGAAGCGAAACGAGTAGCTTCAAAACTTCCTAATGCACCATTGTCAAATTTCGCTAAAAATAGTGTCGCATCATCAACGGTAACTTTACTTTTTTCTCCTGACACACTGCCCATTGCAGATAAGCCTGTCATATTAGTAGAAACTGGTCGTTCTTTTATAAATGTCTCGTTTAATCCAATTACTTCTGTCATATCCCCAATTAGATAGTGAGCTAAGTCAATAAGATGTGCACCTAAATCGCCATGAGAACCTGAACCGGCAATTTCTTTCTGAAGTCTCCAAGCTAGGGGAAAGTTTGGATCAACTAGCCAATCCTGTAAAAACCATGCACGGAAATGATAGATATCTCCCAATTTTCCTTCATCGAGGAGCTTTTTTGCCAGCATTACGGCGGGAGCAAAACGATAATTAAATCCAACCATATGCTTAACGCCAGCCTTTTCTACGATTTCCAGCATTTCTCTCGAATCTTTTAATGTAAGCGCTAATGGTTTTTCGCAAAAAATATGTTTTCCTGCTTGGGCTGCAGCAATGGCAATTTCTTTATGCGCATCACTTGGAGCATTAATATCAATTAAATCAATATCGTCTCTTTCGAGGAGGCTTTTCCAATCTGTTGTATACTCTCCCCAGCCGAATTGTTTTGAAGCCAAAGCAACACCATCTTTATTGCGGCCACATATCATTTTCATTTCAGGATGAATAGTTTTTGGGAAAAATAAAGGAATGTCACGATATGCATGACTGTGTGCTTTTCCCATAAATTTGTAGCCAATCATACCAACTTTAATAGTTTTCATTGATTATCCTCATTTCTTTGTAAGTTTTATAGAAATGGATATTCCTTGTGTAAAATATTAAGAGTTGCAATTCTAGGGTATAGGCCGCTTTCTTACTAGCATAATAGGCGGCTTATACTTTGAAGCGCTTGATTTTATTTAATGAGGATGCTCGTTCAATTAAAGAAACTGGCAAGCATTCATGTATCTCTGTTTTGTCATCTGTTGAGGCTAATTGAAGAACTTTTTCCGCTGCCAATTGTCCCATTTCAAAAAGTGGAACGTTAACGGTGCTAAGTGGAGGAGATGTCATAGTTGAAAGATCTGAATCATCATAGCCAATTAAGGAGTAATCATCACCAGCCAGATAACCGAGTGAGCTTAGCCCTTGCATAAGACCAATTGCCATTCGGTCATTTGCAGTGAAAATTGCTTGGCAATTTTCTAGTAAGGGTCCTATATGAATGGCTGCTTGAAAGCCGCTTTTTCGACTATAATTTCCTTGGAAAAGCAGTTTTTCATTTAATGGAATTCCTGCTTTAGTTATCGCTTTTTCATATCCTTTTAATCGTTCGACACTATTGGAATATTCCATCGGCCCGTTTAAAAAAATAATCTGTTTATGCCCTTTATTTAAAAGGGAGGATACGGCTTGAAAACTGCCATTTATATGATCTGCATCAATGGAATGAAAAGAATATCCAGAAAAAGATTGGTTTACCAGACAATATGGCAAATTTAATTGATGAAGATTTTCTAATGCTGCCACTTCACCGGGAATATTTTTAGAGCCAAGGATGATGCAGCCATCTACTCGCTGGGACAGAAATAGCTTTACATAATCTTTTGGTTCATTAGCTTGCTGAAATAATAGGAGCAAGCCATAGCCAAATTCTCCAAGTTTTGTTCCGATTCCGTTTAATAATTCTGAAAAATAATAAGTGGACATTAAATTAACTTTTGGCAAATAAGGAACAATCACGCCAATATTATTGCTTTTTCCTCGGGCAAAGCTTTGAGCGATAGCATTTGGGTGGTAGTTAAGCTCTTTTGCAGCCTGTAAAACTTTGCGTTTTGTTTCCTCACGCAAAGGACCAGAATTATTAAATACGCGGGAAACAGTGGCTTCAGAAACTCCGGCTAATTTTGCCACCTCTTTTCTGTTAGCTATAATATTCACCTCCTTATCAGAATATGTACACGCGTTCATTTTCTCCTTTTTTTGGGAAAATGTCAATGCCAAAGTATCAAGAAATAGAATATTAATTTTGTACTACAAAAGATAAAATAATAAAAACATCAAAGGTTTGCGGTATATATATAAATCAATCATTAAACGAATAGATGCATATATTAAAAAGGAAAGTTATCTAGTACAATGGAAAAGCTTGCTTGTTTTTCAAAAGGGGGAATAATATGAAAACATATTTAGTGATTACTCAAATTTTATATGCAGTTTGTCTTCTGCCGTGGCTTGTTGTATTTGGAATGTCTTTTATGAGTTTTGACCAGGGAATTAGTGTGGCGAATAGTGCATTTGTTTTTGGTATTGGTGTCTATCCAATATTTGTTATTATTTGCTCCGTAGTTGCATGGATTTATAGAAAACGAAAAAAGAAACTTGCCATTATTGTTAATCTCATTCCAATGTTATGGATTATTGGTCTAGGAGTGCCTCTTTTTCTATTAAATATATAGCACTAAAAACAGACGGGCGATTATTATTTTAGTAGGTCTTCTAGCTGCACAAGTGATGTATTTCCTTCTCATTTGCTATCGCTATTTGCAAAATTTGAAGAAAAGCCTGATTGGATAAGCTAGGAGATTAACAGAAAATAAGAGAATAAATAGAGAAAAAAGGTTTCAGGTTCAGCTGAAGCCTTTTTTCATGTTATGATGAAAATATAATAATTAATTGACTAGAAATCGATACTGCTTGCATAGTTATCTCTGCTAAATAGTATAAAAAAGGGGAAAAGACATGACTATTTATATTGCTTTTATAAGAGGCATTAATGTTGGTGGGCATCATAAAATTAAAATGGCAGAATTGCGGGAAAGCCTTGTGAAAATAGGATTATTAGATGTGAAAACATATATTCAAAGCGGCAATATAGTATTTAAATCTATGGAAGAGAAAATAATCCTGCAGAAAAGGATAGAGCACAAAATAGAGATAGACTATGGATTTTCGTGCACGGTAGTATTAAGAACTGTTGATGAATTAGAAGAAATCATAAATCATTGCCCATTTCCAGAAAAGTGGATTATAGCGGCAAAAGGGGCTTCAACAGCAGAAAGTCAGTATGTGGCACTTTGTACTGATACGTTATTGGAAGAAGACATAAAAAGATTAGATACATATAAAAGTGATAGAGAAAGATACCATATTTCTGGACAAGATATCTATCTTTTGTTTTACGATAGTATTCGTAATTCTAAACTGGGGAATAGTTTATCAAAATTAAGTGTTTCGGCAACAGTTCGCAACTGGAAAACGCTGAATAAACTGGCGAGTATGGCAAAAGAAATGCAAAGTTGAGTGTTATGCTATCATGGATGGCTTAGCTTCATAAGACGAAAAAACTTCTCTAATCATCAAGAGAGTTAGAATAGGCGCTGCTGCTTTATGGTTAGAGAAGAATAATAGCAAAATAAAGCTTGCAAATGTGGGAAGCTCTTATTAAAATAGATAATAGCATT
>NZ_PISE01000035.1 GCF_002835805.1 Niallia nealsonii
GAGTAGGACGTCGCCAGGCAAATTATTTTTATATCGTCGCGGGGTGGAGCAGTCTGGTAGCTCGTCGGGCTCATAACCCGAAGGTCGCAGGTTCAAATCCTGTCCCCGCAATAAATAACCATACAATAAAAAATCCTTAGGTTTTGATCCTAAGGATTTTTTATTGTATAAAAACTAAAATATTCTTTCTAAAACATAAAACTAACATAAAAAATCTCACTGTAACTTAAGAAGAAAGTATCAAACTAAGCTAAAACAAAATAATAAGAATAGACAGTATAAATTATGGTATATAAGAATGACGGAACAAGAATTCTTCCTGTATTATCTAGCGAATAATCCATAAAAAAGATTACATGCTTTAGACCAGCAGACGAATTGAGTATAATAAAAGATAAGATAAAAATAGAAAACATAAGGTGATTATATGGATAAATATGAATGGCTTGCAAAAAATGCTGAAGACACGCAAATAATAGCAGAAAAGTTAGCAACCTTATTAGATAGTGGTGATGTCATCACATTAGAAGGAGATTTGGGAGCAGGAAAAACTACTTTTACAAAAGGGCTGGCTAAAGGATTGCATATCAACAGAACGGTAAACAGTCCTACCTTTACCATTATAAAAGAATACAACGGTCGCCTGCCTTTATACCATATGGATGTATATCGGGTCAAAGACTCATTTGAAGATTTAGGATTCGATGAATATTTTGAAGGAAATGGTGTTTGTGTAGTTGAATGGGCACATTTAATACAAGACCAGCTGCCTCAGGATTATTTGAAAATTAGTTTATTATATGAACAAGAAAACACGAGAAAAATTATTTTTGAACCAAAGGGTGCAAGATATATGCAAATATGTAAGGAGCTATTTTAATGAAAGTACTTGCGATAGACACATCTAATTTTGTTTTAGGAATTTCTATATTAGATAACGATAAAATAATTGGTGAATATGTAACAAATTTAAAAAAAAATCATTCAGTACGAGCTATGCCAGCAATTGAACAGTTAATGCGAGATTGTGATGTAAAGCCAAAGGATTTAACAAAAATAGTTGTTGCAAATGGTCCAGGTTCTTATACTGGCGTAAGAATTGGTGTTACGATTGCTAAAACACTTGCATGGACATTACAAATACCATTGGTCGGGATATCAAGCTTAGAAGTTCTTGCTGCATCAGTGGGTCGTTATTATGATGGATCTGTATCCCCTATTTTTGATGCAAGAAGGGGACAAGTGTATACAGGTTTGTATAGATTTTCAAATAACTCTTCTACTCCATTAAAAAAAGACCAGCTAATTTTAACCACAGATTGGGTAGAGCAGTTAAAAGAAAAAAAAGAAAAAATTCTGTTTGTTGGCAATGATGTCTCTTTACACCAAGAAGTTATTGCTACTGCTCTTTGTGAACAAGCACAATTTGCGCATGTGGCGGATCAAAATCCAAGACCATCTGTTTTAGCTGCTTTAGGGTCTGAAAAAGAAGGGCAAGATATCCACAGCTTTACACCGAATTATATTCGATTAGCAGAGGCAGAGGCAAATTGGTTAAAAGCAAATAAGGGAAAAAAGGACGAACAGGCATAATGGAGAAGTATGATTTTCGTTATATGACGGTTAAAGATATTGAGGAAGTTTATACTATAGAATCCATCTCTTTTCCTACTCCTTGGAGTAAAGAAGCATTTTATAATGAATTGACACAAAACCGTTTCGCTACATATGTAGTTATTGAACATGAAGAACATTTGGTAGGATATTGTGGTGTATGGATTGTAGTGGATGAAGCCCATATTACCAATATTGCGATACTTCCACAATTTAGAGGATATAAATTAGGGGAGAACTTGCTAAGAAAAATTATGCAGGAAGCGAAAAACCGAGGAGCTAATACAATGACATTAGAAGTAAGAGTCTCGAATATTATCGCACAAAACTTATATAGAAAATTAGGTTTCCAGGATGGAGCCATTAGAAAAAGGTATTATACAGATAATCAAGAAGATGCATTAGTAATGTGGGTGAAAATATAATGGAAAATAACTTAATCATATTAGGAATTGAAACAAGCTGTGATGAAACAGCAGTATCTATAGTGAAAAATGGCACAGAAATCCTTTCAAACGTAGTTGCTTCACAAATAGAAAGCCATAAACGATTTGGGGGAGTAGTGCCTGAAATAGCTTCTAGACATCATGTGGAACAAATTACTCTAGTAATAGAAGAAGCATTACAGCACGCTAAAATTACTTATGAGGATATTGATGCAATTGCAGTAACAGAAGGACCAGGACTTGTCGGGGCGTTATTGATAGGTGTTAATGCAGCAAAAGCAGTTAGTTTTGCACATGATATCCCCATAATAGGTGTACATCATATAGCAGGGCATATATATGCAAATCAACTTGTGGATAAATTAGAATTCCCTTTATTAGCTTTGGTTGTTTCAGGTGGACACACAGAGCTAGTATATATGAAAGAACACGGTCATTTTGAAGTTATAGGAGAAACAAGAGATGATGCGGCAGGAGAAGCTTATGATAAAGTAGCAAGAACATTAAATATGCCTTATCCGGGCGGTCCACATATTGATCGATTGGCTCAAGTAGGTTCACCTACTATTAAACTTCCTCGTGCATGGCTGGAAAATAGTTATGATTTTAGTTTTAGCGGATTAAAATCTGCAGTTATCAACACTGTGCATAATGCTGAGCAACGAGGTGAAATGATTAAGCCAGAAGATTTAGCTGCAAGTTTTCAAGCGAGTGTTGTAGAAGTGCTAGTGACTAAAACGATAAAGGCTGCAAAAGAGTATGGTGTCCAACAAGTGCTATTGGCTGGAGGTGTTGCTGCCAATAAAGGACTTAGAACAGGGTTAGAAAATGCATTCCAACAATTGCCTACAGTAAAATTAACGGTTCCTCCTCTGTCACTTTGTACAGATAATGCAGCAATGATTGCAGCAGCAGGTACTGTTTTTTATCAAAAAGGCCAAAGATCAAGTTTTAACTTAAACGGTAATCCTGGGCTTGATATAACAATCCATAATTAATAATGAGTTTCGTATAAATAATCCCTGTAGTGTGAATAGGGATTATTTATACTTTAGAAAATTATAAACATAAAAATTGTTGATAACATTGTGTGCGACAAAAGAAAAAATCTATAAGAAATTATTTGTCCTGTGGATAAAAAGCGAGAAAAGTTAGAAAACTGTGGATATTGTGAATAATTAACAAGTCTATTGTGGATAATGTGTATAAATATGTGGAAAGCTAGTGTTATCACTGTTGTATTGTGGATAATATTGTGGAAAAAAACCGGATACATGGATATCCGGTTTTTTATCTAATTATCTGATAATTGTGTCCATTCTTCCATTAATTCATCTATTTGATTTTTAAAGGATTGGATTTCATTATTTAAGGAATAAACCTTTTCATGATCCTGAAATACCTCTGGATCACATAATAATTCTTCTTGCTTTGCAACTTTTTGTTCTAAGTCTTCAATAAACTTTTCAATTTCTTCAATGCGTCTTAGTCGCTGTCGTTCTACTTTTTTTGCTTCTTTATCTAGTTGATAATTGCTTTTATCTGTGTCTGCTGCTGTGGCTTTATTATCAGCATTCATTTTAGCAAGTCGCAATAATTCTTCTTGTTCTAATTTTTTTTCTACATAATAGTCGTAATCACCTAGAAATTCAGTAGAACCTCCCCTTTGCAATTCGATTACTTTTGTAGCAATACGATTAATGAAATAGCGGTCATGGGAAACAAAAAGGATTGTTCCTGGATAATCGATTAGAGCGTTTTCCAACACTTCTTTACTATCTAAATCAAGGTGGTTTGTTGGCTCATCTAGAATTAAGACATTAGATTGTTCCATCATTAATTTCGCAAGAGCAAGCCTAGCCTTTTCTCCACCGCTAAGAGAGTTAACGGTTTTTAGTACATCATCTCCAGAAAATAAAAAATTTCCTAGTACTGTTCGGATTTCTTTTTCATTTTTTAAAGGAAAGTCGTCCCATAATTCATTTAACACTCGTTTATTAGAAGAAAGTTCTGCTTGTTCTTGGTCATAATAGCCAATCATCACATTAGATCCAAAAGATATAGAACCAGTGAAATTTGGAATTTTTTTAATAATAGTTTTTAAAAGAGTAGATTTACCGACACCATTTGGTCCAACTAAAGCGATGCTGTCTCCTCTATTGATATAAAAATTAATATTTTCTGAAACAATTTTTTCATCATAGCCAATGGTTACATCTTTGATTTGCAGTACATCATTTCCTGTTTGCTTTGCAATATTGAAACCAAAGTTAGCTGATTTTTCGTCTCCATCAGGTCTATCTAGCCTGTCCATCCGATCTAGTTTTTTTCGTCGGCTTTGTGCTCGTTTAGTAGTAGAAGCTCGAGCCAGATTTTTTTGAATAAAAGATTCTAATTTTGCTATTTCATCTTGCTGTTTTTCAAATAATTTCATATCGTGCTCGTAATTTTCTGCTTTTTGTTTAAGATAATTGCTATAGTTGCCAGTAAAGCGCTGAATATGATGACGTGATATTTCATAGACCTGTGTTACAACTTTATCTAAAAAGTAGCGGTCATGGGATACAATTAAAACAGCACCATTATAGCCTTGCAAATATTGTTCTAGCCATGATAATGTTTCAATGTCTAAATGGTTTGTTGGTTCGTCGAGTATTAGAATATCAGGTGTTGTCAGCAATAATTTTGCGAGAGCAAGTCGTGTTTTTTGCCCACCACTTAAACTGGAAATTTTTGTGTTGTAATTAAAGGAACTAAAGTTTAAGCCATGGAGAACGGATCTAATATCTGCTTCGTATTGATATCCCCCATCTTCTTTAAAGTTAAACTGTAGGCGATCGTACTCTTTCAGTATTTTTTCAAATTTGCTTGGTTCGGCTATTGTTGCTGAATCAGACATTAAGTGCTCTAACTTGCGTAGTTCTACTTCTTGTTTTTGCAGATTTTTAAATACAGTAAGCATTTCATCCCAAATCGAAAGCGTGGATGCTAATCCAGTATTTTGAGCAAGATAGCCGATTTCGATTGTTTTAGGCTTAATGATTTCTCCAGAATCATAAGATAAGTGACCTGCAATCATTTTTAATAGGGTGGATTTTCCTGCACCATTTCTGCCTACAAGGGCAATTCTATCCTGTGTTTGAACTTCTAATTTTATATTGGATAAGATAAGATCAGCTCCAAAATACTTGGATAGCTGATTTACTTGTAAAAGTATCATTTTTGCTTCACCTCAGGGAAATATGTACCATAAGTGTAACTCAAAAGAGAGGAAAACTGCAATAAAGTGCATATGACATTGATTGGTCACCACTTTTGTCATTACGGGTGTATATGCTTTAGAGTATAATTAGAATAAAGAATATACATACACATTAGGCAAAAAATAGTGTATGATTTTGCATAGAGGTGTTTATAATGAGTGAATTTACGCACTTTAATAAAGATGGCAGAGCGAATATGGTAGATATAAGCGACAAGCGTGAAACGGTTCGGACAGCAATTGCAAAAACAAGCGTTAAAGTAAATTCTGAAATATATAAGAAAATAACGATGCAGGAAATGAAAAAGGGAGACGTTTTGGGAGTTGCGCAAGTAGCAGGTATTATGGCAGCTAAAAAAACGTCTGATTTAATTCCAATGTGTCATCCTATTCATTTAAGTGGAGTAGATATTTCGTTTAAATGGGAAAAGAGCCATGAGAATTATGAAGTGGGGATTACTGTACAAGTGAAAACTATTGGCAGTACGGGGGTAGAAATGGAGGCATTAACAGCAGCCGCTGCGACAGCCTTAACCATCTATGACATGTGCAAAAGTGTAGATAAAGGAATGGTTATTGGACCAACTTATTTAGTAGAAAAAACTGGCGGCAAAAATGGGGATTATAGAAGATAACATCCAGTTAGCTGTTTTAGTTGTAGATTTAAAAAATAAAATGTTTTTTTAAAAATTACGGGTAGGGGATAAACATGAATAATGAGGTAATGAAGATTCCGCAGGCAACAGCAAAACGGCTGCCTTTGTATTATCGATTTTTAAAGAATTTGCATTCTGCCGGTAAACAGCGAGTTTCATCAGCGGAGTTGAGTGAGGCTGTTAAAGTAGACTCTGCGACAATTAGAAGAGATTTCTCTTATTTTGGAGCGCTGGGAAAAAAGGGATATGGATATAATGTGAATTATTTACTGTCCTTTTTCCGAAAGACATTAGATCAAGATGAATTAACAAAAGTGGCTTTGATTGGTGTAGGTAATTTGGGTGTTGCTTTTTTAAAGTATAACTTTCTGAAAAACAACAACACAAAAATTGAAGTGGCATTTGATGTGGACGAAGCAAAAATCAAGGAAAATATTAGTGATGTAACCATTTATCATATGGATAATTTAGAAAAAATCATTAAGGAAAATGATATTCAAGTAGCGATTTTAACTGTTCCTGCAAATGTTGCCCAAACAATTACAGATCGATTGGTGGAAAGTTCAATAAAAGGGATTTTAAATTTTACACCTGCGAGGTTAAGTGTACCCCCAAGTGTTCGTATCCATCATATTGACTTAGCAGTAGAATTGCAATCGCTTGTCTACTTTTTAAAGCATTATCCAAATGTGGAAGAGGAAGAAGAGTGAAAATAAAAAAGCGCAAGTAAGAAGAGAAAACGTTCTTATACTTGCGCTTTTTCTATTTCTTTTTATTCTTATTAGCTGACTTTTTAATAAAAAAATGAAAAGCGATAAGTCGAATGCCTGAACCTATATCGAAGGTTGCAAGTATAACTAGAATATAGGTGAAAAATCCCCAGCCCTGATTTGTTTGTATATTCTCAATGGCAAAGTATGTAAACACAATTCCCAAAAGAATATATAAAAAGCCGGAAAATAAAGCAGATTGCTTCATCTAAAATCCTCCAATAAATTTTGTAATCTGATTAGACTGCTCCATCCATTTTTGTATAGTATCTTGATTTAATTGGATGACAACAACCAGTGTGTTCATGGATACGTGTGCAAATATCGGCACTAAAATTCTTTTTGTTTTCACATACAGATAGGCAAATGTAAAGCCCATGCTTGCATACAAAAGAATATGGGAAAATTCATTATGCGCTAGTGCAAATAGGATGGAGCTTATTAAAGCAGATAAAAAGAAATTTAAACGTTTATATAATGTTCCGAAGATTATTTTACGAAAAACTACTTCTTCTAATATTGGCCCAATTATGCTAATCACAAGAATAACAATGGGAGAGCGTTCTACAAAAGTCATTAGTCTTTCTGTATTTTCGGATCCTTGCGTAACCCCAAATAAACTCTCAATCATGCCAGCAGCACTTTGAGCAAATAAGGATAAGAAAATGCCTCCTACTGCCCAGGAGATAGAGGTGCTTAAATTTGCTTGGTTATTTCGCACAGGATTTTTGAATTCATGACGCAATAATAGTAAGACTATTATCAGGGTCGCGGCAAAACTTAATATTAGCCAAATAACAACAGCAGAAAACCTCATCTCTTCTTGCTGGAAGCCGAAAAATGAGCCAAGCAAATAAAGAAGAGGGATGCCTATAATGGAAGAAAATTGCATCGCAATATAAGTGGTTAAAATAATCCAATATTCTTTTTTCAATGCACAAAGCTCCTTTTATTATCAGGTTTTCATTTATCACTTTAAAGGGGCAAGTTTCCACAAACTTTCACTTGTTATACTAAAGGTATTCTAGAGGGAGACAAAAATGGCACTAATAGACCAATTGTAGTATTGCTTTCGTTATGAAAGCAATTTCCTGGTTCTATAATAACTAGAAAGCTTTTAGAATCCCTAAATCATAAAAGAGATTTTCAATAAAAAAGTGCCCATACTTACTATTTTACTAATAAATGCTGCCATCTTTCAAATAGAAGCTACTAAAAAACGCGAAATGTATAAAATTAGTGGAAGTGTTAATACTTTTTAGGAATAAAAAAGTATTAAAAAAATGTAAAAAATAATGCTTGTCTCTTGCAAAATAATAAAAGATTAATTAATATAATACTTGTGTTAGCACTCGAGTCGACTGAGTGCTAATAAATAATTATTAAATTACATATTATTTGAGGAGGTTGTTTCACTTGTTAAAGCCGTTAGGAGATCGTTTAATTATTGAATTAGTTGAAACTGAAGAAAAAACTGCAAGTGGTATCGTATTACCAGATTCTGCTAAGGAAAAACCTCAAGAAGGTAAAGTGGTAGCTGTAGGTAGTGGTCGTGTTTTAGATAATGGTGAGCGCGTTGCTCTTGAAGTATCTGTTGATGACCGCATCATCTTCTCAAAATATTCTGGTACAGAAGTGAAATATGAAGGAAAAGAATATTTAATCCTTCGTGAAAGTGATATTTTAGCAATCGCAGAATAATCTACTATTTTAATCATATAAAACAAATTAACCAAATGAAATAGATAAATTAACCATCAATTTGAGGAGGTTTTACAAAATGGCAAAAGATATTAAATTTAGTGAAGAAGCTCGCCGTGCAATGCTGCGTGGAGTTGACGCTCTTGCAGATGCTGTTAAAGTAACACTTGGACCAAAAGGACGCAATGTAGTATTAGAAAAGAAATTTGGTTCACCACTTATCACAAATGATGGTGTTACAATCGCAAAAGAAATCGAGCTAGAAGATGCATTTGAAAACATGGGTGCAAAATTAGTTGCTGAAGTTGCAAGCAAAACAAACGATGTTGCTGGGGACGGTACAACAACTGCAACTGTATTAGCACAAGCGATGATCCGTGAAGGATTAAAAAACGTAACTGCTGGAGCTAATCCAATGGGTATCCGCAAAGGGATGGACAAAGCGATTGTAACAGCAATTGCAGAGCTGAAAGCAATTTCTAAACCAATCGAAAGCAAAGAATCTATTGCACAAGTTGCTGCAATTTCTGCTGCTGACGAAGAAGTAGGTAAACTAATTGCAGAAGCAATGGAACGTGTTGGAAACGACGGTGTTATCACTATCGAGGAATCTAAAGGTTTTACAACAGAACTAGATGTAGTAGAAGGTATGCAATTCGATCGTGGATATGTATCTCCTTATATGGTGACAGATTCAGATAAAATGGAAGCAGTTCTTGAAAATCCATACATCTTAATTACAGACAAAAAGATTTCTAACATTCAAGAAATCTTGCCTGTATTAGAGCAAGTGGTTCAACAAAGCAAACCATTATTAATTGTTGCTGAAGATGTAGAAGGAGAAGCAAATGCTACATTAATCATGAACAAACTTCGCGGTACTTTCAACGCAGTTGCTGTTAAAGCACCAGGATTTGGAGATCGCCGCAAAGCAATGCTAGAAGATATTGCTGTTCTTACTGGCGGTGAAGTAATTACAGAAGATTTAGGCTTAGATCTTAAATCAGCAACAATCGAATCATTAGGACGCGCTGCAAAAGTAGTGGTAACAAAAGAAAACACTACAATTGTAGAAGGTTCTGGCGAATCTGAGCAAATCGCTGCACGCATCAACCAAATCCGTGTTCAATTAGAAGAAACTACTTCTGAATTTGACCGTGAAAAATTACAAGAGCGTCTTGCTAAACTTGCAGGCGGTGTAGCAGTAGTAAAAGTTGGAGCAGCTACTGAAACAGAATTAAAAGAACGCAAACTACGCATTGAAGATGCATTAAACTCAACTCGTGCTGCTGTAGAAGAAGGAATTGTAGCAGGCGGTGGTACTGCACTTCTAAACGTATACAATAAAATTGCTGCTATTCAAGCAGAAGGCGACGAAGCAACTGGCATTAACATCGTTCTTCGTGCAATTGAAGAACCAGTTCGCCAGATCGCACACAACGCAGGTCTTGAAGGTTCTGTTATTGTAGAGCGCTTGAAAAACGAAGCAGTTGGCACAGGATTCAACGCTGCTAACGGCCAATGGGTAAACATGATCGAATCAGGAATTGTTGACCCTACAAAAGTTACTCGTTCTGCATTACAAAACGCAGGTTCAGTTGCTGCAATGTTCTTAACAACAGAA
Source organism: Niallia nealsonii (assembly GCF_002835805.1). Taxonomy (GTDB): domain Bacteria; phylum Bacillota; class Bacilli; order Bacillales; family Cytobacillaceae; genus Niallia; species Niallia nealsonii. The sequence goes on from NZ_PISE01000035.1 coordinate 10,074, forward strand.
GCAGTAGTAGCTGACAAACCAGAACCAGCTGGTCAAGGTGGAATGCCTGATATGGGCGGCATGGGTGGAATGGGCGGCATGATGTAATATAGGTGTAAAAACCTTGTTATATCAGTGTTTATAAGTCTTTACACCTTGTATAGTGTCCGAAAAAGTGACCGATATTAGTTAATAAGATTTTTCGAGAGGTCTTTCATTAAGTTACTGAACTTATTGGAAGCCTCTTTTTTTATGTTCTTAGTCATATGTGCGTATATATCCATTGTAGTGTTAATATCTGAATGCCCCAAGCGTTCTTGTATTTCTTTTATGTGTACATTTGCTTCAATTAGTAAAGAAGTATGAGTATGTCTAAATGAATGGGGCGTTACTTGTTTTTGTATAGATGTTTTCTTTAGTATTCGCTGCATTCTAATGGATAAATGTTTTATTGTTTTAGGGTAACCCTCATTTGTTGCTAAAATAAAATCATTATCTTTATAAAAAGGTCTGTTTTCTTCCTTCACCTTATCTTGTTCTTGTTTGTGTAGCTGGAGCAGGTCAACTAAAAGAGGGTCTATTGTTATTGTGCGTATTGACCCCTCTGTTTTTGGTGTCAGTAATGTGTATTTTAGCTTGTTATTTGTAGGGTTATAGTAAGTTTTTATTACCCTTAGTGTATAATGGTCAAAGTCAATATCAGACCATTTTAAAGCCACCATTTCCCCAATTCTTAAACCAGTATAAGCTAATATAGTAAAAGCTAGTAGATCACCTTCTAAGCCTTCATTTTTTGCTACTGTTAGAAATTCTTCTAATTCTTCCTTTTCGAGAAACTTTTCATTTATTGAATTGTCATTTTCAAGGTCTGAAACAGTTTTTTTCTTTTTAGGTAGTTTAATTCCTTTTGTTGGTATCTCCTTAATTAAATTAAGAGAATGTGCATACTCAAATACCATGTTTGCAGAAGTATGGATACTGGAAATATAGTTTGTACTAAATTGAGTAGCCAGCTTATCTATAACATCTTGATAGGCTTTTTTATTTATTTTTTGAATTGGAGTTTGTCCATATTCATTTATTATATGTTTTAAAGCAATATGCCTAGCTCTTAAGCTACTTTCTTTAGCATCTTGACTATAATATCTTTCCCAGTCATTACATAGATCAGCAAAAACCATTTTAGAGGGCTGTATATATTCACCATCATTGATTTGTCTTTCAAATAAAGCTGCTGCAAGTTTAGCGTCCTTCTGTGTTAAAAATCCTTCTTTACTTTTTCTTATATCTTTGCCCGTTACTGGATCAGTCCCCATGTAAACACGAAAGCCCCATCTAATGCCTTTTTTAGTTTCCTTTTTGTAAATACGAGCCATTGCTATTCACCTACTCTATTAATGAAAAACGTTTTTTTATAAATTTTTCAATATCTTTTAATTCTCCATTAATGAAGTCTTTTAATTCTTCTTTAGTAATTGAATTATCCGTTTTCACTTCAATAGAACTATTAAGCATACGAATGATACTGGCTAAAATCATTACATCATCTTTATCGGAGTATTTTAAAAAATTCAATACATTAGTCAAATAAGTAGTTTCAACAAGGTCTAAATCACTATTTAAGATATGTTCGAATTCTAATTTAATATATTCTTCTTGATCGTTTTTAGCCTTTTCGAAAGATTCCTTCATAGTTTTGAAAGCTGCTTTTTTTTCATCATCGGATAAATCTGAAAGAACCTTTTTACCAGTCGTTAAGTAAAGCATTGAAATATTTCCTAACTCTGCAATTTTTTTTAATCGTTCATTATTAGGTGTGCTTATGCCACGTTCCCAACGAGAAACAATACTATCGCTAGCAGGTGGGTCGAATTTTTGGCCAAACTCTTTCATGGTTAGCCCTAATTCATTTCGTATAAGTTTGATCCTTGAGCCTATTTTCTTCTTTTGCAAGTTCTTTTCGTCCATTTTTTAGCCTCCTTGATAAGATAATAGCACACCGACAAAAAAAAAGCGACGTAAACCGACGGAAATTAGTTGCTTTTTTAAAAGTCGTTTGATAATATAAAATTACAAACCGACGTAAACAGACGTATGTTAGGAGGTGTATTGAATGAATAGAATTGTTGGTTATAGAAAAATGATAGGATTAACTCAAAAAGAAATGGCGAAAAGATTAAACATTTCAGAAGGGACTTACAGAAATAAAGAAAAAGGAAAAGTAAGTTTTAAAGATGGTGAAATGAAAATCCTTTTCGATCTAGTTAACAAAGAACTTCCAGGGGTTACTATTAATGATATTTTTTTTACTAATGAACCGACGTAAAACGACGTTTATTAAGGAGGGTGAATATGCTTAACATTCAAATTGACGATAAAGTTGTTAATTCCATGCTTGAAAAAGCCATTAATGAACGAGTTGAGGAATTAGCAAAGCAAAAATACTTCTTAACTTATAGTGATTTATCCGAGTATCTAAATATTAGTAAACCAATTATTGAAGATCGCCTAATAAAAAACGGATTGAAATATTACAAAGTCGGTAGCAAATATTTGTTTAAAAGAAGTGAAGTAGATGAATTTTTAGATGATATGACTTCAAACATGAACGCTACCAATAATGACATTAAGTATTATCAAAAAATGAAAAGGGGAGCTGCTAATAGATGAAATTAAATCTTTCACGACCAGAGGCTTATAGTTTAATGAGTGAAGCAGATCATGAATATATGAATCAAAAAATCAAGGAATTAGAAAAAATTATTGGCAATTGCTCTAATGTTAATTTGCAATTTTATCTTATTGAGCAAGAGCTTTTTCTTGAAATATCATCAGGCAAACGATTATTGTATCGGTTAATGTTTAGCGTAACTAAAGAGGTTGACCTGCCTTCCCTACATACTAATAAAGAAAATGTTATTCAATTATCTAAGAATAACGAGTGTTTTAAGTGTGTAGATAATGAAGCAGTTTTAGAAGTGGCAGAGGTACTAGAAAATGCTTTAACAAGAGAACCGCCTTTTATTATGACAGTAAAAAACGGTGTAGGAGAATATCAAGAGATTGCGAGCAGAGAAGAATTTTTAGAACACTACCTAAGTTGGGCAATCGGAACGCTTTACGACCTTACAGATACAGAAGAATAAACTTCACAGATTTAATAATAAGGGGGTGAGTAACTATGCAAACTAAAATAGCCAGTTATACATCAAAGATAACCGAGTTATTACCTAACAGTAAGGTTATAAAGCTTATAGGATACACTAAAGGCAATACAGATTACCAAAAAGCTAAAAGTCCAGTAGGTTCATGGAAAAACAGTGATTCCCTAAATGAAGAACAGATAAGTGGCTGGATAGATCAAGACGGCTGGATAGGTGTAAGGATACCTAAAGGACGTTTTCTTGTAGATGTAGACGACACGCAGGAAGGGGAGTTATTGAAAGAACTTCTTGAAGGCGAAAATATTCATCACCATGCTATAAAAACTCCTAACGGATTTCAGTTTATTTTTAAAGGTGAAGATAAAAAGACAATCGAACAAGGGCAATATCAAAAATATGTTAATCGTTTAGGGATTGCTCAAGATACAAGAGCAGCCGAAAAAGGTTATATAGTTTTCCCAACAGAAACAACAAAAGGGCGTTATGTATTAACTCAAAGCATGGGCGAATTAGATGAAGTGCCACATTACCTTTATAAAGTGTGGAACGGTCAGAAAACACCTTCCCCTATGTCCTATCCTTATGATGGTAGTGGGTCAAGGGATGGCGATTTTTACGACTTGTCTAGAAGGCTATTAACATGCGGTGTAAGTAAAAAAGATGCACTGGAAAGCCTTCAATTAGCTTATAAATATTTTGTACCATATAAAGAGGATTTCCCCCTTAGTACGATAAAAGAAAAAGTCGAATCAGCCTTTAAAAAGGTAAAAGAAGGAAAAGATGAATCAACTAATGAAATTGCAGACTTTGAAACTCATGTAAATGATACAAGCGATAAGAAAGTTATTCCTAAACCTTTTAAGGTAGGCGCAAATGCTACTCTTTTTGAAGAGAAGGAGGACAAGGACGGAAATTTAATAACAAAACTTGTATCAAGAAAAACACCTTATATAACAAAAGAATTTCATAATGTAGAACGTCCACAAGTTCTTTACGAAATCGAATGGAGGGAACAAAACAGAACAGTTAAAGAAGTGGTGCCAGCTTCAACTATTGCTATTAGAAAAGAGTTACTAGAATTAAGTGATAAAGGCTTTTCTGTTAATGATAATAATGTAAAAAAAATTATCACTTACTTTGACCAGTATTTATTGATTAATACCATAGACCAACATTATGCAGTAGAGCGTTTAGGTCATATCAAGGACACGTTTATTCATCCTGCTATAACTAAAGATGTTGAGATTATGGCAATAGATCATGGTGAAAAGCAGCTACTTGAGGGGTTTAAAGTAGCAGGAACAGGCGACACATGGAAAAAGGAAGTGTTTGAGCGAGTTAAACAGCAGCCTAAAGCAGTTTTCTTTATACTTTCTAGCTTTGCAAGTGTCATTACTAAAGATTTACGTCTACAACCTTTTGTTGTTGATTTAAGTGGAACAACTTCACAAGGTAAAACTACAACATTAAAAGCGGCTGGAAGTGTTTGGGGAAACGAAAGCTTAATTAGTGAATGGAACGCCACAAAAGTATCCATTGAGAGAAAGGCGGCATATTTAAACAGTTTTCCTTTATTACTGGATGATACACGAAAAGCAGACGAACGAATATTAAAAGATGTTATTTATCAGTTTAGCGGTGGGCGGTCAAAAGGTAGAGGGTCTTTAAAAGGCAGCCAGAGAGAATACACTTGGAACAATATTTTATTAAGTACAGGTGAGGTATCTTTAAATGAATATGCTAAAAATCAAGGTGGAGCTGCAGCAAGGATAATTCCTTTAATTGATGAACCGTTAAAAAAAGATCATGAGAACATCATACAGCTACATGAAGCAATGGAAAGTAATTATGGGGCAATAGGAATAGATTTCTTGAAAGTGTGGCTAGAGAATAAAAAAGACCTTATCACCGAATATCATAATTTTAGAAAATTCTATGTGGATAAGGCAAAAGGTAATGAAGTGTTAAACCGTTTAGCTGGATATTATGCAGCAGTTCATTTTACCGGAAGTATATTAAAAGACAAAATGAACTTTGATATAGACCTAAAAGCAATAGCAGGTTTATTTGACGATATAGCAAATGAAAATAAGTCAACAGATAAGCCAATGCAATTTTTAGAAGAAATTCTAACCGATCTAGACAGCAGCAGACAAGATATATATTATGACTATTTACCGCAAGTTCATAAGGCTATATATAAAAAGGGTCAGCTTTATTTAATTCCTGCTTATCTTTCAAGGTTTTTAGGAGTAGAAGAAAAGGCGACACGTAGAGAATGGTTAAAACGTGGACTAACAGTTGGAAAGCAAGAAAAAAACTCTTATGTTGATTATAAACCATTAAAGCACAAAGGAAAAACATATAGAGTGATACCAGTAAACATGGATATTGTTAAGGAATTAGGCTTTGATTTTGAAGAAGTGAGTGGAAATGATTTTCTAAATTAGTAAACTTGTAACCTTCATAAAGCCTATTGTATCAAGTGTTTGAGGTCTAACGGTTACAAAGGGTTACAAGTGAAAAGTAATAGCTTGTAACCTTGCTAAGCCTTAGAGCCACAAGGGATAGAATATAATAGGTTACAAAAGTTACAAGTATTTAGTTATATACTCATATAAGAAGATGTTAATAATAAAAAAAACTAAAGCTATATATACAGTATTTTTTATAAAAAAGTTGTAACCTTGTAACCATGAAGGGGAAAACCCTTGGGAGAGTAAGGGATATTAGGGTTACAAAGATTAGATTTTAATTGTAACCTTGTAACCTTGTCTTGTAACCTTTTATGGTTGAAATAAAAAGAAGAAGAGCAACCAACAATGAAGGAAAACATCATGCAAATTATTTTTTATGTCAAAAAACCGACGTAAAACGACGTAAAAACAACGAGAGTGTGATATAATAAAGTCAAATAAATGTACGAATATCAAGGGGTTGACCAATTTTGGACAAGGTACTGGAACGATTAAAATACCAATTAGAAAATAATAGTTACAAAGATGAAGTATTAGTGAGTTATTACGATCTTGTAGAACTTATCCAAGAATATGAAATAGCAACAGGCAAAAAGAAAAGGTGGACAGATGAAAGGTGGTGAGTAAATGGCGGGTTTTTTCGATAAGATTTTTAATCGCAGAAAAGAGCCACAAAGGACAGAAAGAGCGGACGTAATGAACGGGGGAGCGGCAATCTTTACACCTTTTAGCGGAAATGCTTATGAAAGTGATATATACAGGGCGGCAGTCGATAGCATAGCGAGAAATGCTGCAAAGCTAAAAGGAACGCATGTTATAACGTCACCAGAAAAACGTAAAGAAGGAGATCACTATTTAAACCGCATTTTACAAGTAAGACCTAATCCATATATGACAGCTTATGATCTTCTTTATAAACTGGTAACACATTATTACTTGTATAACAACGCTTTTGCGTATTTACAGAAGGATGATAAGGGCTATTTAGTTGCTATTTACCCCTTATCCCCGCAAAGCGTGGAATATATAACAGACACATTAGGTAATTTATATTGTCGTTTCTTATTCGCTAATGGTCAGCAAGTTACATTGTCATTTTCAGAGGTTTTTATAGTAAGGCGTTTCTTTAACTCTAACGATCTATTAGGTGATACTAACACGGCAATATTGCCAGCTTTAGACCTAGCACATACGCAAAATGAAGGGTTAGAAAATTCTATAAAAGCTAATGCAACAATAAGAGGTATTTTGAAATATAACCAAGTATTAAGCCCAGACAAACTAAAAGAGGAAAAGGAAGCCTTTATAAACGATTATTTAACAGTAAGTAATAATGGCGGAATTGCAGTAATTGACAGTAAAGCAGAATATACCCCATTAACACTTACACCGACAGCCATTGATGACAAGCAGCTAGAGGCGGTTAAAAAGAAAATTTACGAGTATTTAGGCATTAGTCAAAAAATCGTAAATAGCACTTATACAGAAGATGAATGGGCAGCATTTTACGAAAGCGTCCTAGAACCTTTAGCCGTTCAATTTAGCCTAGAACTAACAGACAAGCTTTTTACCGAGCGTGAACAAGCTTTCGGCAATTCCATTATTTTTGAAGCAAACAGGTTGCAATTTGCTAGTAATGCAACCAAAACAAACATTATCAAGGAATTGACTCCTTTAGGGTTATTTACGATTAATCAAGCATTAGAAATATTGAATTTACCACCAGTAGAGGACGGCGACAAACGACTGCAAACCTTGAATGTAGTCAATGCAGATAAAGCCGATCAGTACCAGTTGAATGAAGGAGGTACAAAGGAATGAAAGAGCTTAGAGTAGCAGAATTAAGAGCAGTCGACCCACAAGGGGAAAGCAGCCTTATTTTAAATGGTAGACCGATTGTTTACGATCAGCCTACCACCATAAAAGCACCATTTGGGGAGTATATCGAGATTATACAAAGGGGCGCATTAGATGGGGCAGACCTATCAGACATTCGCTTATTGTATAACCATGATATGAATAAAATTCCACTAGCAAGAACACCTAAAACCATGTCCTTTTCGTTAGATTCGGCAGGATTAACAATGAGGGCAGAATTACCAGACACCGAGGAAGGGAAAAGCGTTTATACGGCAGTAAAACGACAAGACCTTTCAGGCATGTCATTTGCTTTTAAAGTACCAGAAGGCGGCAGCCACTTTGACGCAAAGACAAACACTAGAAGCATTAGCAAGATAGAAAAAGTTTATGAGGTTTCAATCGTTCCATTCCCTGCATATCCTCAAACAAGCATTGAAGCAAGGGCAACAATTGAAAGCACATGGGCGAAGCTCAAAGCACCAGAGCGACAAGCAGCAAAAATAAAAGTAAATCAAATATTACTAAGGAGTTTTTAAAATGAACAAAGAACTTCTTGCATTCTTAAACGAGATTGCAAAAATAGCAGAGGAACGAGATCTATGTATTTCAAAATTTGAATTTGATGATTTCCCTGTCGCAGATAGTACACCAGAACAACCAACATTAGTAATTACAGTAAAAACAAAATAAAGTGAGGTATATAAACTATGAATTTTAAAACAGTAGCAGAAGCATTTAATTATTACAAAGGCCATTCCTTAACTGATATTGAAAAGAGAGCAGCAGAGATCGGCAATCTTATTGATAGTGACCCAAACGCAAGCGTTGAAGCTTTAAACATTGAATTAGATGGATTGAAAGAAGCTAAAAAGAATTTAGAAACACGCAGTCAACATAATCAAGGTGGAACATTCAATCCAATCACTGGAATGAACTTCAACCAACAACAAACAGTACCAACAGAAAACATTTTTGAAAGTACAGAATACCGCAGCGCATTTTATAAAACATTATTAGGGCAAAAGCTTACAGATGTTGAAACAAGAACTTTTAATAAGGCAATGGAACTCCAAGAGGCAGAACGTAGAGCAGATGCCTTCAACACTACAACAAATAGCGCAGCAGTATTACCAACAACAACATTAAATGAAGTAATTAAGAAAGCTAGAACAATGGGTGGCTTAATTGCACATTGTAGAAACTTCAATATTCCAACAAATATCAGCGTACCGATTGGAACACCAACAAATAAAGCGCAATGGCACGTAGAAGGGGCAGTCGTAGATAGTGAAAAACTTCAAACAGCGGCAGTAAGCTTTGCAGGCTATGAAATTATTAAAGTATTCTCTATTTCAGCAGCAGCTAAGAAAATGACAGTCCAAGCATTTGAAGCCTACATGATTGATGAATTAACTAATTGTGTAATGGAAGCTATTGCAGACGCTTTAGTGAATGGTACAGGTGCAGGACAAGGTACAGGATTACTCACAGGCATTACATGGGATGAAAGCAACAGCCTAGACCTTACAGGCCAATATACGGACTTTACAAAAGCATTAGCAACCTTAAAACGTGGATATGCAGCAGGAGCAAAATTTGCTATGAGTAACGCTACACTATACAACAAGGTTTATAGTTTGGTAGATTCTAACGGCAGACCGATCTTTATAGCAGACCCTAAGAATGAAAGCATTGGCTATATTCTAGGTAAGGAAGTAGTCATTGACGATAACTTAGCAGATGACACAATCATTTTAGGAAACTTCAACTATATGGGTTATAACATACCGCAGGGAGTTATGATCGAAACGTCAAGGGAAAGCAGCTTCAAGAGTGGGCTTATTGATTATCGAGCTATGGCGATTGCAGATACTAAGCCATTAGTTAGTGAAGCTTTTGTAAAACTATCAGCACCAGCAGGGGCATAAGCCTAACTACATTAAGGGGGTATCAGTGATAACGCTGGTATCCCTTTTTTAAAAGGAGAGATCATATTGTTAATTGATATACAGGAAGCAAGGGATGCATTAAGACTTGATGGTCCAGACAATGACACGATCATTATTCCGTTATTAGAATCTATTCCTTCTTATCTGGAAGTAACCACAGGTAGGACATGGGATACAGAACCAGTACACCCATTAGCACAGACTGTTACTAAGTTTATCTTACAGCTATGGTATGACCCAGAAGGGCAGGACAAGGACAGACTACAACGCACCATAAACAATCTATTAACAGCCTTAACGGCGATAGGCAGGGGCATGTAATGGCTAAGGATTATGCAGCATCCTTTTATAATGGCACAAAGTGGCGCAAATGTTCAAAGGGATATATGCAAAGCATGAATTATATTTGTGAAAGGTGTGGTGATCTAGCAAGCATATGCCACCATAAAGAATATATTACACCACAGAATATAAATGACTTTAACATAACATTAAATTGGACTAACCTTGAAGCTTTATGTCAAACATGTCACAACCAAGAACATCATAGCAGCGAGATATGTGTTACTGGATTAGCGTTTGATAGCAAAGGAAACTTAATACAAAAGTAACACCCCCCACTAAGAAAAGGTAAGGATAAGGCTTAAACACCGATTGCCGAACCTTTCGTGACCCCTCCATGAGTTTTTATATTACGGGAGGGGTAAAATCGACACTAAAAAACGAATAAAGGAAGGTGATTTTATGGCGACTTCAAAAAAGAATATAACAGTTTCCAGTGATATGAAAAAACTTAAAACATTATTGCGGCAGATTCCAAAAGATAGACTACCGATAGCCCAGAGCCTTTATAATGAACTTGTTTTCATGCAAAATACGCTAGACACCTTAAAAGCTCAAGTAGATAAAGATGGCCCAACAGCCATGTTTAAACAAGGAAGTCAAGAATTTTTAAGGGAACATCCAGCATTAAAGGGCTATAACACCACTGTACAGCGTTACAGCCTTCTTTATAAGCAATTAGTAGACTTATTGCCCCCATCAGACACAGGGCAGAAAAATGACGCTTTAATTGACTTCATAAAGGGGTGATAAGGTGAATTATGTATTAGAATACTGGAATGCAATTAAAGAAGAGAAAATAATCGTTTCCCGCCGAGTATATCGACAGTATGAAAGGCTGGTAAACGAGATCAATAATCCGGAACAATATATTTTTGATGAAACAAAGGCGAACAAGCCTATTGAGTTTATAGAGCGTTTTTGCAAGCACAGTAAAGGAGAATGGGCGGGTAAGCCAGTCATACTAGAACTCTTTCAAAAAGCTTATATTGCTGCCTTATTTGGCTTTATAGACAAAGACACAGGCTTAAGGCGTTATCGTGAAAGTATGTTTTATGTAGCAAGAAAAAATGGTAAAACGACCATGCTTGCAGGATTAGCAGCTTATATGCTTATAGCAGATGGAGAGGGAGGAGCAGAAGTTTACAGCATAGCTTCAAAGCGTGACCAAGCCCGCATTTTATTTGATGAAACACACAACATGATACAGCAAAGCCCAGACCTATCCAAGCATATTAAGAAGCGCAAGAGTGATCTTTATTTTCCCCTCACTATGTCAAAGCTTATGCCATTAGCAAAGAATAGTAATACATTAGATGGGCTTAACAGCAGCATGGTTATTATTGATGAGCTGCACAGCATAGCGGATCGTAACTTATACGAGGTTATGAAGCAAAGTCAATCAGCACGGCAGCAGCCTATTTTAATTATGATTACCACGGCTGGAACGGTGAGGGAAAATATATTTGATGATATGTATTCCTATGCTTGTAACGTAGTAGACGGCAAGTTTGAAGATGATAGCTTTTTACCTATTCTTTATGAGCTAGACAAAAAGAAGGAATGGACAGATCCAGCAGCATGGCAGAAGGCAAACCCAGCTTTAGGAGCAATTAAGAAATTAGACGATCTAGAGCGCAAAGTAGAAAAGGCAAAAAACAACCCTAATGACATTAGCGGCGTGTTAACAAAGGATTTTAATATTAGAGATACCGTAAAGAGCGCATGGCTTACATTTGATGATATAAACAACGAAGAAACCTTTGATATAGAGCATTTTAGAAATTGTTATGCCATAGGCGGTGCAGACTTGAGCGTAACCACAGATTTATCTTGCGCTACTCTTTTACTGGTGGATAAGGACACGCATAAGCGTTTCATTCATCAAATGTACTGGTTGCCTCGTGATAGCTTTGAAAAGCGTGTACAAATGGACAAGATACCTTATGATAAATGGCTTAATCAAGGGCTATTAAGACTTTGTAACGGAAATAGTATTAATTACGGTGATATAACAGCATGGTTTTTAGAAATGCTTAATATTTACGGCATAACGCCGTTATGGATTTATTATGACAGTTATTCGGCTAAATATTGGGTAGAAGAAATGGAACAACACGGCTTTAAAATGATTAGATGTATTCAAGGGGCGAGAACCTTAAGCTTACCTATGCAAATGATGGGCGCAGACTTGCAAGCTAAAAAAATAAATTATAATAACAGCCCTATTCTTAAGTGGTGCTTAACCAATACAGGCGTAGAAACCGACAGGAACGGAAATATTGTACCAGTTAAGAACCAAGCGGCTAAGATGAGGATAGACGGAACAGCATCCATGTTAGACGCTTATGTAGGCTTATTTGAACACTATGAAGAATTTTTAAGGGCATTGTAAGGGGGATAAATCATGAAGTATATAAAGGACAAAAAAATAACTATAATGACAATGGCTGCAAACAGCGGCCCCGAACCTGGGGAAACATCACAGCCGTTAAAAAACGGTAAAAATATTTGGGTTTATTATCGGCAAGCTTCAGCAAATGAAATTTCCATGTATTCCACAACAGTTTACAAGGTGGAAGTTGTTTTTAAAATTGCATGGCGCAATGATATTGATACCACTATGAAGGTACTCTTTAGGGGAAAAGAATATGCTATAACTCGCATAGATGACTTTGAAGGCTATAAAGAAGATTTAACAATATATGCTTATAAAACAGGGAGATGACAAAAAATGAAAGAGAGCAGCCGTTGATTTTTTATCAGCGGTTTTTTTATTTGTCATAAACCAGCCTTCCCGCCCATACCTATGTAATATCAAGGTGGGGAGGAGGATGACCGATTGAGTAAAAACAAGATTAAAAAGACCGTATCACTAAATATTACTAACCCAGATGACGCAGAGATCATCAAAAAAATTAGTGAGCCTAATTTTAATTTTAACAACTATGTAAGAAAGCTAATGTTAGATGATATTAGAAGGGAAAAGGCAAGAGTAGTCCAGAAGAATAAAGGGGGCATTAAAATTGTGTTAGGGTAGCCATACCGAACATAAAGCCCCCTCCCACTTTATCGCTTGAGTAACACTGTTACACAATTGACACCGTCAAATGTCACGACAAATGGAAGGAGTTATTTTTATTATGATAGAAGATAAGGGGTTAGGCAACAAAAAAATAAAAAGAGTGAATGTAAGTTTAACAAACAAAGTCAACTATAAATTAAATCGTTTGGCCACAGCTTGCAATGTTCGTCCAACTACATTAGCTGGGATGTTAATTGAAACGTGTTTAAATGACCCGCAAATCGTTAATAGATTGCAAGATATATATAATGTCCATACACCTTATAAAGTCATTCCAGTGCAAAATAAAGGCGAAATAGACTTTATTATAAGGGGGTAATAAGTATGGAATGGCATAGTTTTTTTATTGGTTTGTTATCAGCTTCTTTTGCTTATGCTTTATTCAGCCAAAATGAAGATGAAGAACCTATTATAGAAAAAGATCAGAACGATGATGATATAGAGATAAATGATTTTACAGCTAGGCACGTTACATTAAGCTGCCAAACGTGCAGGAAGTTAAAAAGGCATAAGGAAATAGAGCCTAATTTATTTCAATGTGTAAAATGTAAAAGGCATGTAGATATACGAGTATCGTAAATGAATATGTATGATTGATAATGCAGTTTGTGCTGCATTATTTTTTTTGATCGGGAATGTACTCAAATAAATCTCCTACTTGGCATTCAAAGGCCTTACATAACGCATACATTTGTTCTATTTCAATTCGCTTAACATCTTCATGATAAAGTGCGGATATAGTTGCAGGACGTATTCCGGTTATTTCAGCTAATTGTTTTTGTGTCCATTTCTTTTTACCTAACCATTCTGAAAGATGTATTCTTATAGGCATTATATTTTCCCCCTGAACATATTATGTCTTTTTTCTACATAATACCACATAGGAGTAATATAATTGTATGGTTTGATTGACATATTACGACAGGGGTAATATAATTACTTTATAAGTTATTTTGATACCGAAAAAAAATGTTGAAAAATGGAGGTTAAAAAATGTCACTTTTAACAATGGAACAAAAAACACTTGCAGTAGACTTTATTAGAAAAGGAAAAAGTGCCGAAGCTATCGATTATCTTAGTGGAATTCTTACCATTAATCGTTACTCTGGAAAAGAATCTAGAATATTTTCTAAAGGTTTCGTAAAGGGATATGCGGTTGCTACCGAAGTAATAGCATTCTTGGTAGAAGATATAGATAACGGAGGATTACATAATGACTGAAACATTAAAAAATCTTACTTGGGACTTAACTAATGAGATTGCAAGTGTTGGTACTAAAGTGGAAACCTTGAAAGATGTTCAGGTTCTTATGGCGCATTTAAGGGAAGATATGGATGGAGCTGTTTATCGAAATGAAGAAGCAGCTTATTACAAAGAAAACCATCGTATGGTAAGAGTGTTATCTGAGCTTTTATACTACACAGTCAATGATCTTAACCGGATTTATGACAATGCTGATAAAATTGGAGAGCGAATCCATCGCTTATCTAGAAAAAATGAAGAAAACTAAAGTGGCTAGATAGAACCATTTATTTAGTGTCCGAAAAGTGTCCGAAAGGGTTTGGAAATGTACTTTTTCCTAGAATAAGATCGAAGTAAAATGTTGATATAATAACCTTTGTTAATGACTATTTCCTTCTATTATATATGTGCCTTTATGGGCGGCATGATGTAATAAGCCGCTTCGCCCCTTGATATATAAGGGTTTTATGTAAGATGAGCGTGAAATGATACCATAGAGGATTTTAAAGAAGGCTTCTCATAAGTTGACTAAACTTATGGGAAGCCTTTTTCTTTGTTATATCTGATCAATAAATTCGAGTATCCAAGAAAGACCTTACTTTTTATATTTAATAGAGATTATAATAACATGCAAAAGTAGGTTTTTGAGGCTTTATTCCTCTTATAAAAGCAGAAATCATTAGAACCATACAATTTCTTTAGCTATCCAACGACTTTTTTATCATTCCTCTGAGCTGCCCCCAAAAGCTTCCGGAATCATCGTAAATCCTTCAATAATTGTATTTTCTTCCACCTCGATCATCAGATAACGTTTTCCACTTAGTTCCACTTGTTTAACGTACTTTAAATCTGGTGGACTGATCGAAATATTAGCGATTTTTGTTTGAATCTTAATTGATTTGGAAGTGAATTTCGGCAAGATGCTACTTGCCTTTATCTCATATTTGTCATCATCAATAATTTTTTTGAAGGCTGTTTCTACCTTTTCTGTGCTTATATCTTCAATGCCGCTCATCTTTAAGACTTGTTCAATGTCTTTTGAGTCTAATTTTGGTTGTTCTTCCTCTTCGTTTTCTACAATCATCCGATTAATTTCTTCATAGACATTGGAGAGGGTGGAGGTATTTAATTGATCTCCTGTTACGTCTTTAATGATTTCTTCAAACACAATTTTATCGTCTTGAGCGGTCATGATTTCTTCTCCATTTAACACTTCTTCAATAAATTGATAATCTGGTTCATATACTTTGCCTGCTGAATAGAGTATGTGGTTGACGTCTGCTGCATTGTCCGTAAAACATGGGAAGAGAAATCCTGCCATTGGAGATTGGAGGTTAATGATTGGGTCAACAATAATATTGTATTTGAACTCTTTCTCCACATAGTCAAAAAGCAGCTCTTTTTTTGGCTCTTGTGTATTATTTATGCTGCATAAAATAAAGGGATGGGAGTAAACAGTATCTCTTTCACTCACCTCAGTCTCTTCATTTCGGCGTTTTGTTGGCTTTAAATACTCCCCGTGAATGAATGTGACAACAATATCTTTCTCATATTGTCTACTCGTCAGCATTTTGTCTACAATTTGAAGCATTTGCTCTTTCCATTCATCTGCGTCTTTGCTAAGTAATCCTTGATGTAAAATAAGCTGACTGTTATTTACAGCATCTCTTTGAAACTTTAATTCAAAAAGCTTCTCATCCAATTGACCAGCAAGCAATTTTTTAAAGTTATTCAAAAATAACTCTTGCTGATCTTGGTCAAGCATCCCAAATGGTTGACTTTGGTAATGATAAATGTCACTAGATTCCTTCATAATATATACATTAAAAATGTCAGAGATTTTGAGTAAATCATTGTTTATTTTGAATTGTTTTCGAATATTGGCTATATCTTTCTTGTTCATGATTTTTTACACTCCTAAGCTAACTCGATTGCATTGCTATAAAAATATAAGTATTTTCTAACTTCTAGTAATTTATTTATTTTACCATATTTGTTTTGTGAATTATAAGTAACTAAAGGGAAACGGCATTTTTTACAGAGAGGTAAAATATGAAAGAACTTGAGGGTCCTTAATAGGAAATGTAGTCACCTATAAAACCACTTCCTATATAAATTAGAAGTGGTTTTTGTGCTGGCAAACTTAGTTTATAATGTCTCAAAACGGGCCTCTCAACCAATTATTAGAAAAACAAAGGTTGTTTAGTAAAAGGAAAAAAGGGAGGGGCATTTAAATTCTGCAAGTTTTTGTTTTTTTATAGGAATTATAAATTTAACTTAATTAATGCAAAGAATGATTATACACTTAAAAACAGAGGTCAAGCAGCCTTGTCCTCTGTTTTTAACAATCCTATAGTTCCTGTCCATTTGTTGCAATTACGTTTTGGTACCAGTAGAAAGATTTTTTCTTTTTGCGTTCGAGCGTACCGCTTCCATCATCATTTTTATCTACATAAATATAGCCGTAGCGCTTCGACATCTCACCTGTTGATGCACTTACTAGATCGATACAGCCCCATGACGTGTATCCCATAAGTTCTACACCATCTTCAATTGATTCACCCATTGCTTTAATATGCTCTCTCAAGTAGTCAATGCGATAGTCATCGTTGATTCTTCCATCTTCTTCTATTTTGTCATATGCTCCAAGGCCATTTTCAACGACAAATAAAGGCACGCGGTAGCGATCATATAATTGGTTTAAAGCGAGGCGGAGGCCAACTGGATCAATTTCCCAACCCCAATCACTTGCTTGGAGGAATGGATTTTTTACACCTGAGAAGATGTTTCCAGCTGCTTTTTCTTCTGCTGTCTTCTCTTTCTTTTCTGTACGAGACATATAGTAGCTAAAGGAAATAAAGTCAACAGGGTATTGCTTAATTATTTTAAGATCTTCATCTTCCATTTTTATGTTGATTCCATTCTCTTTAAAGAAGCGCTTGGAGAATGCCGGATATTCTCCTCGAACTTGAACATCTCCACAAATATAGTTAAACAATTGCTCTTCTTGAAATGCATACAGTACATTTGCTGGATTACAGTCGATCGCATAAACAGGAGCATAGATAAGCATGCAGCCAATTTGTGAGCCAGGAATGATTTCGTGACATGCCTTTACTGCCAGGCTGCTTGCTACAAACTGGTGATGCAGTCCCTGAAAACTTTCCTGCAGGCGAACATCTTCAGTAGCTGGAGAGAAGCCAAGTCCAAAAATCGGATGGAATACCGCCCCGTTTATTTCATTAAATGTTAGCCAGTACTTTACTTTTGTTTTATAACGGTTGAATAGAGTGGTTGCATAGCGCTCGAAGAAGGTAATCACTTCACGGCTTCTCCAACCGCCGTATTCTTTGATTAAGTATAATGGCATTTCATAGTGGGAGATTGTTACAACTGGCTCAATGTTATACTTTAGGCACTCGTCGAAAACTCGGTCATAAAATGCTAAGCCTTCTTCATTTGGCTCAAGCTCGTCTCCATTTGGAAAGATACGTGACCAGGCAATAGACATACGGTAAGCTTTGAATCCCATTTCAGCAAATAGTGCAATATCTTCTTTATAACGGTGATAAAAATCAATGCCATCATGGTTCGGATACGTATATTTTTCTTTATCGATCTCAAAATTAAATCCAGGAGTAGAAATTACTTTTAGACGAACTTTTCCACCGGGCATTACATCAGCAAGGTTCATGCCTTTACCGCCTTCAAGATAGGCGCCTTCTAATTGATTGGCAGCTGTTGCACCGCCCCATAAAAATCCATCTGGAAATTGATCATTTGATTTACTCATGTAGAATCCCTCCGATATTTTTTTGTTGCGCTCTTTCTATGTAGAAAAGACAAATAAAAAAACCTAAATCATGTAATGAAGACATAGCTGTCTCATTTTTACGCGATTTAGGTTTTGCCTGCATGAGCAGTAACAATCCTACTAGGAATTTGTTTAATTGTGTTTACTATAACATCATTTTTTCATTCAATCAAGAATTTTGCAAACGTTATCTTTTTAACTTTTTATATAGTAAGATAGTTCTAGAGAACGTAAAAAAATAAAAAAAGAAAGCGTTGACATTATCTCGATATCCATGCTAAATTACAGGTAACAAATAAAACATAATAAATTCCTTGAAGGAATGTTACCTTAAGTGGGCATAACCTGAACTGATTAAAAACACGCTATGGCTATTCGTGTGTTGTTTATAATCGGCTCAGGTTTTTTATTTGCTATAAATACAAAATTCCATATAGAAAGAAGGGGCAAAGATGAAATATGAACAGTTAGCAAAAGATATTCTTGCAAATGTGGGTGGAAGAGAAAACGTTTCTAGTGTGGTTCACTGCATTACACGTCTGCGCTTTAAATTAAAAGATGAAAGTAAAGCAAATACAGAAGTGTTGAAGAATATGGATGATGTTGTTACTGTTATGAAAAGCGGAGGGCAATATCAAGTAGTTATTGGAAACCACGTACCAGATGTGTACAAAGCAGTTACTGCTGTTGGTGGCTTCCAAGGTCAAGCACCTGTCGAAGCAGAAGAGGAAGGTCCAAAAGGTTCACTTTTCAGTCGCTTTATTGATATGATTTCAAGTATTTTTACACCAGTACTTGGTGTATTAGCAGCAACGGGAATGATCAAAGGCTTTAACGCATTATTTGTAGCACTTGGATGGTTGGAAAATACGTCAGGTACGTACCAGATTTTAAATGCAACAGGAGATGCACTTTTTTACTTCCTACCAATCTTCTTAGGTTATACAGCTATTAAGAAATTTGGTGGTAGTCCATTTGTTGGGATGGCAATAGGCGCAGCATTAGTATACCCAACATTGTCAGCATTAACGACTGGTGATCCTTTATATACTGTATTTGCAGGAACAATGTTTCAATCACCAATCTACATTACATTTTTAGGTATTCCGGTTATTTTAATGTCTTATTCTTCATCCGTTATTCCAATTATTATTGCAGCTTTTTTTGCAGCTAAAGTGGAAAAATGGCTAAAGACAGTTATTCCAGATGTAGTGAAAGCATTTGTGGTACCTCTATTAACATTAGTTATCGTTGTGCCAGTTACATTTATCGTTATCGGTCCTATTGCAACATGGGCAGGAAGTCTATTAGGTCAAGGAACATTAGCAATTTATAACTTAAGCCCAATCATTGCAGGTCTACTATTAGGTGGCTTTTGGCAAGTATTTGTTATCTTCGGTCTTCATTGGGGATTAGTTCCGATTGCATTCAACAATGTTGCAACTATGGGTTATGACACGATTCTTGCAACTGTATTTGCAGCATCTTTTGCCCAAACGGGTGCGGTTCTAGCAATCCTAATTAAAACGAAAAATCAAAAGTTAAAATCATTAAGTATTCCAGCATTTATTTCGGGTATCTTTGGTGTAACTGAGCCAGCTATTTACGGAATTACACTTCCATTAAAGAAACCATTTATTATGAGTTGTATCGCTGCTGGAGTAGGTGGAGCTATTGCTGGCGCTACAAATGTAAAGGGTTTCATAATTGGTGGTCTTGGAGTATTTGGTATTCCTTCATATATCAGTCCAGAAGGAATTGGAATGGATTTATACGGTGCAGTAATTTCAATGGTCGTAGCTTTTATAGCAGGTTTAGTTCTAACATTATTATTCGGTGGAATTAACAAGGAACAAAAAGCTACAACAGAAACAAAGGCAGCAGCAAACGAAGTAGCTGCAACAAAAGTTGATAGTGAAGAAGTGGTTAGTCCGTTAAATGGAGAAGTAAAAGCATTGTCAGAAGTAGAGGATGGGGCATTTTCTTCAGGGGCGCTAGGCTATGGTGTAGCAATTGAGCCGATTGAAGGAAAGTTGCTTGCTCCTGTATCAGGAACAGTCTCAGCATTATTTCCAACTAATCATGCCATAGGTATCACAACTGACTCAGGTGCAGACATTTTAATTCACATTGGAATGGATACCGTTCAGCTCGACGGTAAGTACTTTACTGTACACACAACTCAAGGTGATTACGTAGAAAAAGGGCAATTACTTATTGAGTTTGATATCGAGCAAATCCAGCAGGCTGGTAAACTTGTCACAACACCCATTGTTGTGACAAACTATAAGGAATATAGTATCGAGCTAACCAATCAAAAGCAAATGAAAACAGGCGATGCATTATTTAAACTAACTACTAAATAATTGGAAGTTTCAGGGGGAAGGGAAGATTTTGTTCCTTTCTTCCTGGTTATTCAAGAAAGGAAGGATATTATTATGGCTTTTCAAAAGGGATTTTTATGGGGTGGCGCAATTGCTGCTAACCAAGCAGAAGGGGCTTATTTAGCTGAAGGAAAAGGGTTAACAACAGTAGATTTATTGCCGAAAGGGGACAAACGCTTTGATATTATGTTTGGTAACCTTACTTCGTATGAACCATTAGAAGGGGAATTCTATCCATCCCACGAGGCAATTGACTTTTATCATCGCTATAAGGAAGATATTGCACTATTTGCTGAGATGGGCTTCAAAGCATTGCGCTTATCCATCTCTTGGGCTAGGATTTTTCCAAACGGAGACGATATGGAACCGAACGAAGCAGGCCTTCAATTTTACGATAATGTATTTGATGAATTATTAAAACATGGTATTGAACCAGTCGTAACAATTGCTCACTTTGATGTACCAATTAATCTAGTGAAGAGTTACGGCAGCTGGAGGAATCGCAAGCTGGTTACTTTTTTTGAAACTTACGCTACGACCCTGTTTAAGCGATATAAGGACAAGGTAAAGTACTGGATGACGTTTAATGAAATCAATATGCTCTTACACTTGCCATTTGTTGGAGCAGGACTTGTGTTTGGAGAGGGAGAAGATAAGGTGCAAGTGAAGTACCAAGCAGCCCATCATCAACTAGTTGCCAGCGCATTAGCAGTAAAAGCTGGCCACGAAATTATTCCAAATGTCAAAATTGGCTGTATGCTGGCTGCTGGTCAGACGTATCCTTACTCTTGCAATCCAGATGATGTAATGGATGCAATGGAAAAAGATCGAGACTCTTTCTTTTTTATTGACGTTCAATCTCGAGGTAAATATCCTGGTTATGCAAAAAGATTTTTTAAGGACAATAATTTAACGATTGAAATGGAAGAACAGGATGAAGAGCTTCTTCAAAAATATACAGTTGATTATATTGGCTTTAGCTATTACGCCAGCAGGACAACAAGTACAGATCCGGAAATTAATAAGAAGACATCTGGAAATGTATTTGGCTCTATTGAAAACCCTTATTTAGAAAAATCGGAGTGGGGCTGGACAATTGATCCTAAAGGCTTCCGCATTACTGCAAATCAATTATACGACCGTTACCAAAAACCTTTATTTGTTGTAGAAAATGGTTTAGGTGCTGTTGATGTTCTGACAGAAAATGAAGAAGTTAATGATGATTATCGCATTAACTACTTACGAAAGCATGTTGAAGAAATGTCAGAAGCAATTGAAGATGGAGTCGAAATTCTTGGATATACAAGTTGGGGGCCAATCGATCTTGTAAGTGCATCAACTGGTGAAATGAAGAAGCGCTATGGCTACATTTATGTGGATAAAGATAATGAAGGAAATGGAACACTCAATCGTTTAAAGAAGAAGAGCTTCGACTGGTATAAAGAAGTTATTGAAACGAATGGAGAAAAACTATAAGGTCTATAAAATGGGAAAGCACGCTTGTGGCTTTCCTTCTTTTTCTAAAACATACAATCACGATCACTTTTCCATTATAATAAAGGAAAGAGTACCATATTAAACTTATAGGTGGTCAAATGAAAATAGTCCAAGTATATAATAATAATGTTATTAGTACATTTAATGAAAAAAATGAAGAATTAGTTGTTATGGGAAGAGGTCTCGCTTTTCAAAAAAAGCCTGGAGACTTAGTGGATGAGGAGAAGATTGAGAAGACCTTTGCTTTAAAAAATAAAGACATGTCCGAAAAATTTAAGACTCTTTTATACGAAGTGCCTATTGAATATATGGAAATAACAGAGGAGATTATTAATCGTGCTAAAAGCAAGTTAGGGAGAACTTTGAGCGACAGCTTCTATATCTCTTTAACAGATCATATTCATTTTGCGGTAAAAAGGAAAGAAAAAGGATATGAAATTAAAAATGCTTTATTATGGGAGATCAAAAGGTTTTACAAGGAAGAGTTTTCCATCGGAATGAAAGCGCTGCAACTAATTGAGGAAAGGCTAGGTATACTTTTTCCAGAGGATGAGGCTGGTTTTATTGCTATGCACCTTGTTAATGCTGATCTGAACCAGGAAATGCCCAATATCGCTAATATTACGAAAGTGATGCAAACTATTTTAAACATTGTGAAATACCATTACAAAATGGAATTTGATGAAGACTCTTTAAATTATTTTCGATTTCTCACCCATTTAAAATTTTTTGCCCAAAGGCTTTATAGCAATACTTATATAGAAGATGATGACCCATTTTTATATGAGCTTGTTAAGCAAAAACATAAAGAGGCATTTGAATGCACAGAAAAAATTAATGAATACATTGAAAAACAATTTAACTATAATCTTACGGATAATGAAAAGTTGTATTTAGCTATCCATATACAGAGAGTGGTCAATCGCTGACTGCCCCCAAAAAAGTTGCAGGAGATAGTTTAATACAGAGAGAATCTGTTATTGCTAGAAAAAAGGTTCGCAAATAAGCGGAGAGTTAAATAATAAGGGGATAATTAATCGAGGCTTCTCAAACGTTTAAGCAAATTTTTGGGGAAGCTTCTTTTTCGTCTTTTTTTTTGAGAAATGTGGGGGGAACTTGTCTTGATGTCATAGATGCTTGGTACGAGGAAGAAGAACGAAAGAAGAATCGATTGAACAATAAAAAATTGCTCTTTCATTTGAGTACAAGTAATTTATCATGCATTAGCGGGCTTTTGCCCTCCACCTAAGGGAGGATAAGAGTCTAGGTGGGGGGGAATTTGCTGAGTAAAAGCCTGATTGAAATTTTACTTTATCAAATGTTATTTATTTCTCCATTTCAATCGGAAGAAGCCAATAGAAGGTTCGAGCGGGCATTCATTGCTTCCTTAAAAGGTACTTTGGTTCAATAATAAAACGATGATATAAATAATTTAGCAAAGCTACAAATAAACTTAAATAAAATAGATGTTTCCTTTTCAGGTTTACCATTTTATATATATTAAATTTTTCCGCAAGAGTGGTTAGTGGGTAAGCGAATAAATAGTCAGCAAATACATTAGTAATAATATAAAGCCATATTTTTTGGTAGGTTAATTTAAATATCCATAAATTTAATGTGAAAAAGAGACCAAATACAAATGTTATATCTGAAGCAAGACTTGGAATAATTGGTTTATGTACTTTCCACCATTTATGGCTTTTGGAAAACTCGCTTATTAAGCATATTAGCAATGAGCTAAAAGTAGCGGTAGGTAAAAATCTTCTGAATGATTTTGTTCCAAAAAGAAAAAAGGTGAACCATGGACCAATAAGAAGTATGTACATTTTCCAGTTTTTCATAATAATTCCTCCGTAAGTAATTTTAATATATGGGGTCATCTTCTTATACTCAAATTAAGTATGTACTCCAAAAAATATACTTCTTGTAATACTATTATACTTTCCTTAATATGCGGACTTATGTAAAAATCAATTCATTATAATGATCCCAATGTTTTTTAACCAGCTATTTTATATTCTCTTTACAGTAGCAAAATTACTCATTATCATATGGCGGGATAGATAAAAGAATAGATTTAGTTGATTTGTCAGACAAGAAAGAAAATCTTCTTTTTAATAATATTCATTAATACAGGTTAATAGAAAAGGCTTTCTCCATTTAAAATGTTATTCACAAAAGTACAATTTAAATGGGGAAAGCCTTTTGGGATGGAATATATATAATAAAAATGGATTAAGCTTTTTAAGCTTAATCCATTCTCATTGGTTCTTGTTGTTTTTCTACTACTTCTTCTTTTATTTTTTCATCGCTTATTTCCTGATGCTCTTTGCGCATTTCACCGCATGTGATGCATTGACCACTATAATAATAATTAAATTTATGGTAACCTCTCAGTTTACATATTAATTCTCCAAAGATCATGCTTTGCCAACTCCTTTATGTATAGATTTATTTTACAATAAAAAGGAAAGTCTCTATCGTTAAATAATGGTAACGTTGCTGGCAAGTTAGTAACAATAAGTCATTTTTTTTAACACTCTGCGTCAAAATGATCAAAGTATAACAAATAGAAAACTATTGTGTTACATTTTTTTAACTTTTGCAGGAAAATAAAAGGTAAGGTATTATTTTTGGAACTTTTTTCATCGTTTCTCGTAAATAGGAGAAGATTCTTTTTAGAAGGGTCTGAAAATTCCTAAAAAGTGCTAATTCATGTAAAATAAATATAACTGTATACAAAAAGAAGTTTGCATTTTAGTAAGAAGTAAATGGAGGGAATAAAATGGGTGTTATGCTAAGCAAAGGGCAAAAGGTGGATTTAACGAAGGTTCATCCAGGTTTAACAAATGTGGTAGTCGGATTAGGCTGGGATATTGCGCAAAATGGCAGCAACTATGACTTAGACGCATCTGCGTTTCTGTTAGGACAGAATGGTAAGGTGCATAATGACCTGGATTTTATTTTCTATAATAACCCTAGTGGTGCGAACGGTTCTATCATCTATAGCGGAGATAACAGAACAGGTGCAGGAAATTTTGATGATGAGCAAATAAGAATAGATTTATCAAGAGTGCCTCAAAGTATTCAGCGTATTGCCTTTACAATTACGATACATAATGCATATGAGAAAGGGCAAAATTTCGGGCAGATCTCTAATGGCTATGTCCGCATATTTAATGAGAGAGATAATGTAGAGCTAATTCGTTTTAATCTTGGAAGGGATTATACGGTAGAAACCGCTATTGTAGCGGCAGAATTATATCGCCATAATGGGGAATGGAAATTTAATGCGATCGGCAGCGGTTTTCAAGGGGGATTGGCAGCATTATGCCAGAATTTTGGCGTAACAGTTGATGATGAACCAGTTCAACAGACGATTAATCAGTCTGTTTCCCAACCACAATCCTTTTCATCTGCTCAAGCAACACCATATAATAACCAAAATCAATTGGGCCAAACAAACTATCAAAATCAATCAAGTCCGCCTAACTATGGACAAGCTCAGCAATCTCCACCATACCACACGCCAAATAGTGGATATCCAGATTCTTCTTATAATCAGCCTGTTGCAGCTTCCCAAACATACGGAGGAGATGATGTTGTTTGCCCTCGATGCCATGGAACGAATATACGTACAGGGGAGAAGGGATTTGGCCTAGGAAAAGCGGCAATTGGCGGGTTGATTTTAGGTCCAGTAGGTTTATTGGGCGGATTTATTGGCAAAAACCAATTAAAGTTTACTTGTAATAATTGTGGGAATGTCTGGTCTCCTTCCAATACTGATTATGCAGAATGGGGCAGACAGCAAAAACAAAAAGCAAAAGAATTATTTATGCGATTTAAAAGCCCAGATGTGCTGGATGCGGTGGTTGCCGCTTGTGCATTAGTGGGAATGGCCGATGGAAAATTAGATCCTTCTGAAGAAAGAAAAATGATGGAATTTATTCATCAAAGTGAAGAACTGCGCGTTTTTGATACAAATAAAGTGCAGCAACAATTTAATCAGTTTGTAAGGAGACTAGAGTACGATCAGATTATCGGCAGAGCAGAGTGTTTCAGAGCACTTGGCAAAGTTCGTTCAAAGCCGGAAGTTGCAAGATTAGTTGCAAGATACTGTATAGCGGTTGGATATGCAGATGGTCATTTTGATCAACGGGAAAAACAAACAGTTATCGAAATATGTCAGGAGCTTGGGTTAAATCCAAATGAATTTTTGTCATAAGAGATAAAAAGGAATCAGTTTCGGTCTTCATGGAGTTGGGCAAGTTTTATGAAGGCCGAAAAATATTTATTTATTCTAGAAATAAGTTACACTATTAATTTTTCTAGAATAATAAAAAGGAGAAAAATATGCCTAATTCTGAATCTAATATTAAAATTAACAGAATAATTAAAAATATAGAAAAGGTCATGATTGGCAAAAGAGAGGTTGTAGAATTAAGCATTGTAGCATTATTGGCACAGGGGCATGTTTTATTGGAGGATGTTCCAGGCGTTGGAAAAACCATGATGGTCCGGTCTTTGGCAAAGTCAATTGGAGCAAGTTTTAGAAGAATCCAATTTACCCCTGATTTGCTTCCTTCAGATGTAACGGGAGTATCTATCTACAATCAGAAAGAAATGGAATTTCAATTTGTTCCAGGTCCTATCTTAGGAAATATTATATTAGCAGATGAAATTAATAGAACCTCTCCGAAGACGCAATCTGCATTATTAGAAGCTATGGAAGAAAGCAGCATCACTATCGACGGGATAACCCACTCTTTAAATAAACCCTTCTTTGTTATGGCTACACAAAATCCAATTGAATATGAAGGAACGTATCCTTTGCCAGAAGCGCAGCTAGACCGCTTTTTATTAAAAATGAATATGGGCTATCCAACGATGGAAGAAGAAATGGAATTGCTGACAAGAGTACAGATGCAGGCGCCGATTGAAAATTTGCATTCTGTCGTTTCAATAGAAGATCTGGTATTGCTTCAAAATGAAGTAAAGCAAGTTTATATTGATGACATAATTAAACGATATATTGTGGAATTATCGATGGGAACACGCAGCCATCATCATGTCTATTTAGGCGCAAGTCCGAGAGGATCCATTGCTTTAATGAGGGCAGCACAAAGTTATGCCTTTATTAAAGGTCGAGATTATGTGATTCCAGATGATATTCAATATTTAATAAAAGCGGTGGTTGCACATCGAATTATTGTAAAGTCAGAAGCAAAATTTGAAGGGGTTTCAGCAGAAGATATTATAGATGATGTTGTATCGCAAATTGCTGTTCCTGTACAGAGGCTTGTAAGTAAATGAGTCATTTGAAAAAAATGTTAACTCCTTTATGGAAGTTAATTTTGTTATTTATGCTAATTGGAGCTGCTTTTGCTTATGCAATGTTTCAAGGAGGTTTTGTCAGCTGGTTTTTATTTTACAGTTTTCTTCCTTTTGCCGTGTATGGTTTACTATTAGTCCTTTATCCGCTTAGAGATTGGGAGGTCACAAGAAAGCTTGCAAAACATGAATATAATGCGAAAGAAGTATTAACGGTAGAAATAGAACTGAAAAGAAAAACTTTTATACCGCTTTTTTATTTGCTTGTTGAGGATGGTATAAGTTCTCTATTAACAAATAAATCAATGAGTAAAAAACTCTTTTTCCCAGGGTTTAAAAGAACGATTCACTTTACGTATCTACTTGATGAACTGCCTAGAGGAGAGCATGGATTTTACCATACTACTATTAAAATAGGTGATCCCTTTGGGTTTATGGAAAAGGAATGGGAAATTCGGAATTTAGAAAAAATTATTGTTTTTCCTGAATATGAGGAAGTTATCTATAAACCTTTTACCAATCAGTATGAACAGGGAATGGCAGCATCAAAGAATATAATACAAAGAGATACTACTATGGCGGTGGGGATAAGAGAATATCGCCCTGGTGACCGTTTTTCATGGATTAATTGGAAAGCAAGTGCTAAACGAAATGATATAATGATTAAGGAATTTGAGCAAAGACAAACAGATGATATTTTTGTTGTGTTGGATTGTAAGGAACATGCTGCTTTTGAAACTATGGTTTCTTTTACAGCTACATTAATTAGATCGATATTAAAAAAAGGAGCACAAGTTGGCTTTTTATCTATGGAGAAAGAAAAAACAGTTTTTTCGATAAGAGGAGGAGAAGTGCAGCAGCGCCTGCTTTTCCATCATCTAGCGAAACTAAAAAATAATAGCCCGGTTTCCCTTGTACAATTACTGGAAAGTGAATTTTTTACTTTTCAGCAAAACACAACGATAATGCTAGTTACTGCTGATCTTTCAAAGGAACTAATAAAGGCAGTGAGTTTGTTGGCTGGCCAAAAATATAATCTGAATATATTTTTGGTCAAAGACAGCAATAAAGGGTTATCAAATGAAGAGATGCTTTTAAAAAGCGAGGCATTTAGAAGTAGGGTCCGTGTAATTCTTATCGAAAAAGGCAGGTTTCAGGATGCGTTTTTGGAGGTGGAAACACGATGAATCAAAAGCTGGAATCGAAGAAGACTATTTTCAATTTTATTCTTTATGCATTAGGTTTTTTTCTTGTTTGGGAATGGTTAAGGCCAATTGAAAAACTAACGAATACTGGCCATATTGCTGTTTTCATTTCTTTTCTATTGCTTGCACTTATACTTGCTTTTTTACAAGTTCCACCCATTTTAAGTGGGGGAATAAAAAGCGTTTATATTCTCTTTATGTTGCAGCATTTATATGATGAATCTTCTTTTCTTACCTTTCATTGGATAAGTATGTTTTTAGAAGAAATAGCAGCAAATTTTGCAATAATGTTTGATACGAATTGGCCGGAGATGTCTAATTTATTCAAAAGTTTATTGTTTTTTATTTTATTATGGCTAATGTGCTATTTAATTGACTACTGGTTAATAAAAAAAAGAAAAATATTTACTTTTTTGTTATTAACAATGATTTATATAACGGTATTAGATACCTTTACTCCTTATAGTGCAAATGAATCGATAGTAAGAACCGTTATTATTGGGTTTATTATAATGGGGATGTTGACGTTTTTACGTTTAAAGGAGCGAGAAGGAGGAGTTTTGAGAGAGCGATACCTTTTTAAGTGGATGCTGCCATTATTAGTTTTTATAGCAATAAGCGCAATTTTGGGCTATTTGGCTCCAAAAGCAGAACCAAGGTGGCCAGATCCAGTTCCTTTTATCCAATCATTAAATGAGAATGCTGGTGGAGATGATCAAACAAAAGGTGGTCAGCGGGTAGGGTATAGTGTAGATGATTCTCAGTTAGGAGGACCTTTTAAAGGGGATGATACTGTTGTGTTTCAAGCGCAGACATCAGCTCCTCATTATTGGAAGGTAGAAACAAAAGATACCTATACTGGAAAAGGGTGGATCCAGTCGGAGCAATCTATCGAAGCAAATGAACTGGGCAAAGAAACGATAGAGGAAGGGGCGGAAATACCGTTTGTTTCTTTTGAAGAAGGTGGGAAAGTAAAGTTTGCTGAATATAAAAGCAGTGTGGAGTTTGAGGAGCCTTTCTCTTATCTTTTATATCCTTTAGGTGTAGAATCTATAATAGATGTAGAATCGACACTTGAACTAGAGAAGGGGATCGAACGGATTACGCCTACGTTTCCTGTGAAGAGTTACAGTGTAAGATTTAATAAGCCTGAATATAGCCTAGAGGCTTTGACGACTGACAATTTCAGCACATTTGTTCAAGAGAATCAAGAGATGGCTCAAAGGTACTTGCAGCTTCCAGATACTTTGCCCAAGCGGGTGATAGATTTAGCAGCAGAGATTACTGCGAACGAAGATAATTCGTTTAGTAAAGCACGTGCAATTGAAAAATATTTTTCCCAAAATGGGTTTGTATATAGTAAGGAAAATGTAGCAGTGCCAAGTGAAGAAGATGATTATGTCGACCAGTTTTTATTTGAAACAAAAAGCGGGTACTGTGATAACTATTCTACCTCTATGGTGACATTACTGCGGTCAATTGGCATTCCTGCAAGATGGGTAAAAGGTTTCACAGAAGGAGAAGCAATTAAAAAAAGCACAGATGGCGATGTATATGAAGTAACAAATAATAACGCCCATTCTTGGGTAGAAGCATATTTCCCCAATGTTGGCTGGGTATCATTTGAACCTACTCAAGGATTTGCGAATGAAAATACGTATATAAATGATGTCCAAAATGAGGTCAACCAAGAAGAATCTAATCAGCAGACAGAAGAGACAGAAAAAAAGCAGGAAACGCCACAGGCCTCTCAAAAGGAAGAACAACAAAATGCTTTTACGGAAAAAGAGGAATCTTCTGTTTTGGGAGCAAAGGTTAAAAGGTTTGTTGAGGATAATTGGAAATGGATGGTGCTAGGTGGAGCGTTGATTCTTGTAATAAGCTTGTTGCTTTACAGATACCGCTATAAATGGCTGCCTCATTATTATATTTGGGAATTTAATCACACAAAAACCAATAAGGACTTTCCAGAAGCCTATTTAGTATTGCTTAAAATATTGGAAGTTTCCGGTATGAAGAAACAAAAAAATATTACATTAAGAGAATATGCGAAACAAATAGACCATCTTCTTGATACAGAAGAGATGGTGATTTTAACAGCTAACTATGAAGAGTTTTTATATAAAGGAGCTGTTTATAGCGGCGATTGGAATGAATTGAGAGAATTGTGGGAAAATTTAATTAAAAAAACAACTGCTTGACCAGTAATTCGACATGTTGTTACAATGTTCTCATCTGTATAAAACCTTCATATATCCTCGATAATATGGTTCGAGAGTTTCTACCAGATCACCATAAATGATCTGACTATGAAGGCAGGTTAAAGTCTTTTGCTATATAGAAACTTACTTGAGGAAGGTTTACTATATATTGGCATTAGGGACTAGAATTCTGCCTTCATTTATTAGAAGGGGGTATTCTAGTCTTTTTTGTTTTTGCTTGGCTAGAATAAATTATCTTTTTAGCATGATTTTTTATAGTTAAGAAAAGGATAGTAAATAGGATAGGTTTAAATAGACTAATCTTTGAGGTGAATGGAATGGGGAAAGCTAGTATTGAAGGTCAAGAAATGATTGTTGTTCTTGATTTTGGTAGTCAATATAATCAATTGATTACAAGACGTATAAGAGAGTTTGGTGTGTATAGTGAATTGCATCCGCACACTATTACAGCAGAAGAAATTAAAGCATTGAAACCATCTGGAATTATTTTCTCCGGTGGACCAAACAGTGTGTATGGTGAAAATGCTTTTGGCTGTGATGAAAAGATATTCGATCTAGATTTGCCGATTTTTGGTATTTGTTATGGCATGCAGCTTATGACAAAACATTTAGGCGGAAAAGTAGAAAAAGCAAAACACAGTGAATATGGTAAAGCGGTTTTAACAATTGAACATGATAATAAGCTTTTTGCTGAACTGCCAAAAGAGCAAACGGTTTGGATGAGTCATGGTGATTTAGTAGTAGAAGCACCTGCTGGATTTAGAGTGGATGCAACAAATGTTTCTTGTCCGATTGCTGCAATGAGCAATGAAGAAGCAGGGTTATATGCTGTTCAATTCCATCCAGAAGTTCGTCATTCTGTTTATGGTAATGATATGTTGAAAAACTTTGTATTTGGCATTTGTGGCTGTAAAGGCGACTGGTCCATGGAAAACTTCATTGAAATTGAAATGGAAAAAATCCGTCAAACTGTTGGAGATAAAAAAGTTCTTTGCGCACTTAGCGGTGGAGTAGATTCTTCTGTTGTAGCAGTATTGATTCATAAAGCAATTGGTGACCAACTTACTTGTATCTTCGTAGATCATGGGTTATTGCGTAAAGATGAAGCAGAAGGTGTTATGAAAACTTTTACAGAAGGCTTTAATATGAACGTAATTAAAGTCGATGCAAAAGAACGTTTCATGGCTAAACTAGAAGGTGTAAGCGATCCGGAGCGAAAACGTAAAATTATCGGTAATGAATTTATTTATGTTTTTGATGATGAAGCAACTAAATTGGAAGGAATTGACTTCTTGGCGCAAGGTACACTGTATACAGATATTATTGAAAGTGGTACTGCAACTGCTCAAACAATTAAATCCCATCATAATGTTGGGGGACTTCCAGAAGATATGCAGTTCCAATTAATTGAGCCATTAAATACATTATTTAAAGATGAAGTAAGAGCTTTAGGAACAGAATTAGGAATTGAGGATGATATCGTATGGAGACAACCATTCCCAGGTCCTGGTTTAGGGATTCGTGTCCTAGGCGCTATTACGGAAGAAAAATTGGAGATTGTTCGTGAATCGGATGCAATCTTACGTGAAGAAGTGAAAAAAGCAGGATTAGAACGTGATATTTGGCAGTATTTCACTGTGCTTCCTGATATTCGCAGTGTAGGAGTTATGGGTGATGCTCGTACGTATGATTACACAATAGGTATCCGTGCTGTCACTTCTATTGACGGAATGACTTCTGACTGGGCAAGAATGCCTTGGGATGTCCTTGAAGTAATTTCTACAAGAATTGTAAATGAAGTCCGACATATCAATAGAGTAGTGTATGACATTACTAGTAAGCCGCCAGCAACTATTGAGTGGGAGTAATTAAAACTTAAAGGAGTTGCCTCAAAAGGGCAAATCCACTGAAATTTAAAATTAAGAATGTTGATATATTAACATTCTTGGACAAGAAAAGGGGCATCCAGTAGCTGGGAATGATCGGCTTACAGGACAGCCCCTTTGAGTTTTTTGTTTTAAGTTCATCACAAATAGCAAATAATATGCATGGAACTATTCATCTATGGGGAAAATATATAAACGAACATTAAAGAGTAAAAAATAAAAAATGTTCGTAATTTATATTGACGTAAATTTCCCAAGCTGATACACTGGATTAGCAGCAAAGAGATTTATACTCGTATAATATTGGGAAATATGGTCCAAGAGTTTCTACCGAGCTACCGTAAATAGCTTGACTACGAGGTAAGTGTTTATAGAGGGAAGTATTTGATCTTATCATTTCTTTTATTCTAATTTCCCTGGCTATCTCACACAACCCTTAGTCAACGCTCCGTATAATTTTTGGAGTGTTTTTTCATTTTTTACAGCAGAAGAGAGGGGCAAATAGAATGAAGAAGTTTTTCAAATTTGAAGAACTAGGCACAAATTATCGTAAAGAGTTTTTAGGTGGATTCACTACCTTTTTAGCAATGGCATATATTCTAGCAGTTAATCCATTTACGTTAACGCTTGGAGATATAAAAGATCTTGATTCAGCATTGCGCATGGACTATGGAGCTGTATTCGTAGCAACTGCCCTAGCAGCTGCAGTCGGTTCTTTAATTATGGGGCTGTTTGCTAATTACCCTATTGCTTTGGCTCCAGGTTTAGGATTAAATGCATTTTTTGCCTATACAGTTGTGCTAACGCAGGGGCAGCCTTGGCAGCATGGATTAGCAGCCGTTTTTATTTCTAGTGTATTTTTCTTTTTATTGACCATTACGGGACTTCGTGAAAAATTAATTAATGCTATTCCTGTGGAGTTAAAGCTTGCAGTTGGTGCTGGAATAGGATTGTTTATTACATTTATCGGATTGCAAAATTCCGGAATTATTGTGGATAATCCAGCAACATTGGTGCATATTGGGGATTTAACAAACCCTAGTACATTGTTGGCTGTTTTTGGTATCTTTGTGACTGTTATATTAATGGTAAGAGGCATTCATGGCGGCGTGTTTTATGGAATGATTATCACGGCAGTTGTAGGGATGATTTTTGGTGTTATTGATACACCGTCTAAAGTAGTAGATTCTGTGCCAAGCCTTGCTCCAACATTTGGAGAATTATTTTCAGCATTTGGAGATAGCAGTTTTTATACACAAAGTATGCTAGTTGTTATTTTGACTTTCTTGTTTGTAGATTTCTTTGATAATGCAGGTACGCTTGTAGCAGTAACAAACCAAGCTGGACTAATGAAAGACAATAAATTGCCAAGAGCGGGAAAAGCGCTGTTAGCTGACTCTGTTGCTTCTATGGTGGGCTCTATTTTTGGAACGTCTACTACTACTTCCTTTATTGAATCATCTGCAGGGGTAGCAGCGGGAGCAAGAACTGGATTTGCTTCAGTGGTGACAGCCGGTTTCTTCCTTTTATCACTATTCTTTTTTCCGCTGTTGTCAGTAGTTACATCTGCTGTTACAACACCAGCCTTAGTAGTTGTAGGGGTTTTGATGGTTTCTTCTTTAGGAAAAATTGATTGGACAAAATTTGAAGTTGCTGTACCAGCATTTTTAACCATCATTGTAATGCCTTTAACATATAGTATTGCTACAGGTATTGCAGCTGGATTCTTATTCTATCCTATTACGATGATTGTTAAAGGTCGCGCAAAAGAGATTAATCCAATAATGTATGTATTCTTTGTTATCTTTGCGCTTTATTTTATTTTCTTGCAATAGTGTAATAGGGACAAAAAAGGGACTGCTGAATGCGTCCCTTTTTTTGTTTATGGTTTTAGTATTTTTTCGTTGACTTCCCATACAGACTTTAATAACATTAAATCTATCTAAAAGTCAGTCGGAGCGAGGAAAAGAATATGCCTAATCTATTAATAAAAAAAGCACTTAATAATAATGTGCTTATAGCTGAACATTCATCCTATGGAGAAGTTGTTTTAATAGGAAAAGGGATAGGGTTTAATCGAAAAAGAGGAGACTTTATTGATACAGATATTGTAGAAAAATTATTTGTTCTAAAAAACGAAAAAGAACAAGTGAATTATTTGAAACTTCTGCCACATGTTGATAATGATTTGCTAGAAGTTATTATAGCTTCGATTGAACTAATCAAGAGTAAAACTAATGCTGTTTTAAATGAACATATCCATGTTGCGCTTACGGATCATATAATGTTTGCTGCTTCTAGGCTATCAAATGGATTAGTACTAAACAATCCATTTCTTATAGAAACAAAAGCACTTTATCCATTTGAATATCAAATTGCTGAAGAAGTGGTTCAATTAATAGAAGAACAAAAGGGACTTCATTTGCCTGTGGGTGAAATCGGTTTCATAGCTCTTCATATTCATAGTGCTATGATGAATAAGGAACTTTCGGAAGTGAATCAACATTCACAATTGGTTACGAAGTTAGTAAATCTGATTGAAGAGCAGTTGGAAGTGAAAATTGATAAGGATAGTATTGATTATATGAGGCTTGTGCGTCATTTGCGTTTTACAATTGAACGAGTTCATACAGGGGAAAGAGTGGAAGAACCAGAAAAAATAACTTCCCTATTGAAAGATGAATATCCTATATGCTATAATCTCTCATGGAAGCTCATTAAAGTAATGCAACAAACTTTAAAAAAGCAAGTGTACGATGCTGAAGCGGTGTATTTAACGATGCACTTACAACGGCTTCAGAAAAAAGTTAAATAGCTATTATCTTAATAAACGTGTTACTGATTCGATCAGGCATGAGTGAAAAAGATGATTGATTTAAGAGTTTTAGGGCAATATATCCCTATAACTTCTTTCAGTTATCTTCACTCATGCCTGTTTTTTGTTTGTTTGGGATTTCTTGACAACGCTTTTATGAGCTAAATAATTTTTAGGAGGAAAACTGAATGTTTAAAAAGATTTTTGGTGTCTTGCAAAAAGTCGGAAAAGCATTGATGTTGCCAGTGGCTATCTTGCCAGCAGCAGGTATTTTGCTAGCGTTTGGTAATGCATTGCAAAATCCGGCGCTTTTAGAACTTGCACCGTTTTTTAACAATAGTGGAGTAGTTATGGTTGCTTCTGTTATGGAAAACGCAGGAAATATCATTTTTAGTAATTTAGCACTATTATTTGCTGTCGGTGTAGCGGTTGGATTGGCTGGCGGCGAAGGTGTAGCTGGATTAGCAGCAATCATTGGTTACCTTATCATGAATGTGACAATGGGGACAGCGCTTGGAATTGATGCTGCTGCTTTAGAAGGTAGTAAAGAATATGCAAGTGTTTTAGGTATCCCGACTCTAGCAACAGGTGTATTTGGAGGTATTATTGTCGGTATTGTTGCAGCATATGCATATAATAAGTTTTTTGAAATCGAGTTACCTTCTTATCTAGGTTTCTTTGCTGGAAAAAGATTTGTTCCAATTGCAACTGCTGTATTTTCATTAATTTTAGGTTTATTGATGATAGTGATTTGGCCACCGATTCAACATGGGCTAAATACTTTCTCTGAGAATATGTTAGGCGCTAACTTAACACTTTCTGCTTTTATTTTTGGTGTTATTGAACGTTCATTAATTCCTTTTGGTCTACATCATATTTTCTATTCTCCTTTCTGGTTTGAATTCGGTAGCTATACTACTCAAGCTGGAGAAATTGTAAAAGGTGATCAAGCAATTTTTATGGCACAAATTAAAGACGGGGTCCAAAATTTAACTGCAGGAACGTTTATGGTTGGTAAATTCCCATTCATGATGTTTGGTTTGCCAGCTGCTGCTCTTGCAATTTATCATGAAGCACGTCCTGAAAGAAAAGCGATTGTAGGTGGTTTGATGGCATCTGCTGCGCTAACATCTTTCTTAACAGGTATTACAGAGCCATTAGAGTTCTCTTTCTTATTCGTAGCTCCAGTATTATTTGGTATTCACGCGATATTTGCAGGTCTATCATTTATGACTATGCAATTACTAAATGTAAAAGTTGGTATGACATTCTCTGGAGGATTAATCGACTATATTTTATTCGGTCTAATCAATCCTCAAACAAATGCATGGATTATAATTCCAGTAGGATTAGTATTTGCGGTTATTTACTACTTTGGTTTCCGTTTTGCAATCCGCAAATTCAATTTAAAAACTCCAGGTCGTGAGGATGAAGAGGAAGAAGAATCTGCAGGAACAACAACTACTAGCGATCTCCCATATGAAGTATTAGAAGCGATGGGTGGACAAGAAAATATTGGACACTTAGACGCATGTATTACTCGTCTTCGTGTAACGGTTAATGATATTAAAGAAGTAGACAAAGATCGTCTGAAAAAATTAGGAGCGGCAGGAGTACTTGAAGTAGGTAATAATATTCAAGCTATTTTTGGTCCTCGTTCTGAAACGATTAAGGGACAAATGAAAGATATTATGAGTGGAAAAAGACCACGTCCTACTGCAAAGCCATCTATGGAAAAAGAAGTGTCACAGCAAATTGAAGAAGTTAATCCAGGAGCGCTTCAAGGGAATGCGGAAGGAAATGATTCTTTTATATCACCTATAAAAGGACAATTAGTTCCAATTACAGAAGTTCCTGATGCAGTATTTGCTGGGAAAATGATGGGAGATGGCTTTGCGATTATTCCTTCTGAAGGTACAGTTGTATCACCTGTTGACGGAAAAATTGTAAACTTATTCCCTACAAAACATGCTTTTGGCATCTTGGCTGATAATAGCCGCGAAATTCTTATTCATTTTGGTATTGATACTGTCAAACTAAAAGGAGAAGGATTCGAAACATTAGTATCTGAAAATGATACAGTAACAAAAGGTCAGCCGATTTTAAAAGTGGATTTAGACTTTATTAAAGAAAATGCTACATCTACTATTACTCCAGTTGTATTTACTAATCTTTCTGAAGGGCAGTCTGTAAAGCTTAATAAGCAAGGGAATGTAGATATTAAGGAAGAAGATATTATTTCTATTGAAAATTAATTTCTCTATATAAAAAAAGAAACTCGGCTGCAAGTGGTTGGGTTTCTTTTTTTATATAAACTTTGTTAAAGTTAATTGCTGATTTTTTCGTTACATTATTTGGGGTGGAAGGCATGAGTTCCCTGTGGACAAAGCGGATGGCTGGAGTGAACACTGATAGCTGAATTTAAAAGAAGTTTTGTTTTGAGAGCTGATAAATCCTCTGTTTTTCAAGTGGTAGTGTTGTGACAGCTAGTGGAGAGCAATTGACTTTCTTCTTTATAGAAAAGACTGTTTTTAGGGATGTTTTTTTGAGGGAAAGAAAAGTAATTACTATTAAAAAGTTTTGATGATTAAACAATCGAACTCATGTTGTCTGTTTTTTACTATCGCGATTAGGGCGTAGGGTAGTTGTACTACAATTTGATTTAGGTAGAGAAATCAGATGGAATGTTTATATTATTTCTGGTTGGATTCTTTCGGAGTTTTGTATAGATAATTTATTTGTTGAATGGAAAAATCTTAACGGGAGGCTTTAAGAAGATTTTCTCCTTCGAGCAATTCTGGAATGAAGATAGTTTTATTTAAACTGAATAAGAAGAATTAATGGAATAAAAAATATAAAAAGTATTGACCGATAGATTAATGGGTGATATTATATAAAGGTTGCTTCTGACAGCAACGAAAAAATATAAACATAACTTATCAACAATGATTTAATAGAAAAAAACTTCTTAAAAAAGTTGTTGACTTAACAAAAGAAGTTATGGTATATTAATAAAGTCGCTTCTGAGCGATAGAAACAAATTGCTCTTTGAAAACTGAACAAACAAAACGTCAACAATAAACGTTTATAACTTCTGTTATAAACAAACAAGTAACAAAAAGCTAGAGTTTAGCTTCGGAGCTAATCTTACTCTTTATT
>NZ_PISE01000036.1 GCF_002835805.1 Niallia nealsonii
CTAACATGCCTTAATGACTAAAATACCAAATAAAATGGAATATTCCTTAAAAAAACAATGAACAAATTATGAACAAATCCAACTAATAGATCGAGGACTTAACTTTAATATATGATTACTCTAACTTTCTTCTTACTCCATAATCTAGTTTTCAAGGAATAATTTTTTAAAAAAACCTTGCGAAAAATATCAAAATGAGATATAATAATTTATGTCTTTGAGAAAAAAGTCTGGTGGCGATAGCGAAAAGGTCACACCCGTTCCCATACCGAACACGGAAGTTAAGCTTTTCAGCGCCGATGGTAGTTGGAGGTTCTCCTCCTGTGAGAGTAGGACGTCGCCAGGCATACCATTTAATTATTCCGCAGTAGCTCAGTGGTAGAGCATTCGGCTGTTAACCGAACGGTCGTAGGTTCGAGTCCTACCTGCGGAGCCATAATGGAGAGCTGTCCGAGTGGCCGAAGGAGCACGATTGGAAATCGTGTAGGCGGGTAACCCTGTCTCAAGGGTTCAAATCCCTTGCTCTCCGCCATTTAAACAACAAGCCATTAATAATAATAAATTAAGGCCCATTGGTCAAGCGGTTAAGACACCGCCCTTTCACGGCGGTAACACGGGTTCGAATCCCGTATGGGTCACCAAATGGAGGATTAGCTCAGCTGGGAGAGCATCTGCCTTACAAGCAGAGGGTCGGCGGTTCGATCCCGTCATCCTCCACCATTAATTATTTAAAGTATTATCGTCGCGGGGTGGAGCAGTCTGGTAGCTCGTCGGGCTCATAACCCGAAGGTCGCAGGTTCAAATCCTGTCCCCGCAATATATGGTCCGGTAGTTCAGTTGGTTAGAATGCCTGCCTGTCACGCAGGAGGTCGCGGGTTCGAGTCCCGTCCGGACCGCCATTATTTTTGAAAATGCAATATGGCTCAGTAGCTCAGTCGGTAGAGCAAAGGACTGAAAATCCTTGTGTCGGCGGTTCGATTCCGTCCTGAGCCACCTTTTAAGGAATTATGGAGGGGTA
This sequence comes from Niallia nealsonii, assembly GCF_002835805.1. Classification (GTDB taxonomy): domain Bacteria; phylum Bacillota; class Bacilli; order Bacillales; family Cytobacillaceae; genus Niallia; species Niallia nealsonii. Next base: position 1,019 of record NZ_PISE01000036.1, read on the forward strand.
GCGAAGTGGCTAAACGCGGCGGACTGTAAATCCGCTCCTTTGGGTTCGGCGGTTCGAATCCGTCCCCCTCCACCATTTATTTTAGGGGTATAGTTTAAAGGTAGAACAGAGGTCTCCAAAACCTCCGGTGTGGGTTCGATTCCTACTACCCCTGCCAAATGATTTTTATGGCGGATATGGCGAAGTGGTTAACGCATCGGATTGTGGCTCCGACACTCGTGGGTTCGATTCCCATTATTCGCCCCATTTTAATTAGCACATTTTATCAATTTAAGAATATAATATTATTGGGCTATAGCCAAGTGGTAAGGCAACGGACTTTGACTCCGTCACTCGTTGGTTCAAATCCAGCTAGCCCAGCCATTTCGCGGAAGTAGTTCAGTGGTAGAATACCACCTTGCCAAGGTGGGGGTCGCGGGTTCGAATCCCGTCTTCCGCTCCAAATATTATCTTTCTGGCGGCATAGCCAAGTGGTAAGGCAGAGGTCTGCAAAACCTTTACCACCGGTTCGAATCCGGTTGCCGCCTCCATAATTTGCTTATAAAGTTATTTAACTATTAATAAATTACGCCGGGGTGGCGGAACTGGCAGACGCACAGGACTTAAAATCCTGCGGTAGGTGACTACCGTACCGGTTCGATTCCGGTCCTCGGCACTTTAAAAAACTTATAAGCTATTACATGCCGGTGTGGCGGAATTGGCAGACGCGCACGACTCAAAATCGTGTTCCTCTGGAGTGCCGGTTCGACCCCGGCCACCGGTATCAAAGAACGTACAAAACGACGACTTATCATTACGATAAGTCGTCGTTTTGCGTATAATGCACCAGTAAATGGTCGTACGATTGCTGTCTTTCCTTTATATTAAGGAAAGGCTGTTTTTTCGCTTATCTAAAACAAGTGGATTAGCCGTCTACTATTATGCTCTGACCTTATATAGCGATATTCTTACATTGATAGGGTGACAGGTTAGGATAGGCTTAAAGCAGAAAAAAATTTATTCATAAGTAGCAATGTCTTACATTTTAAATATCATAGTTTTATTACTAACATCAATTTTTAGCCTTTTCGAGGCTACTATTACTTATGATGCGATTTATCGCAGCTAAAAAACAACGAACCTTTAATTCAAATATAAATCAAAGGTTCGTTGTTTTAATGTTATCTCTATTTTTATTATAGTTTTTTTTAACTCTTTATTATAGAAACGCTTGTCTATTAATGAAAAATTATTGATTAGACTTTTCATTTTATGCTTTCGTTTCTATATCCAAAGAATTAACTAAAAACAGGCTTTTTTTCGCTGAGTTGCAGAGTCTGTGCTGTGGATTTATGAATTTTGTGCAAAAGTTCTGGGTTTTCCATTAGTGTAATTCCAGAGGAAGGAATCATTTTTTTTATTTTTGGTTCCCACTCTTTTATGTGTGCAGGGAAGCATTTTGTTAGTACTTCAAGCATGACATGAACGGCGGTGGAAGCACCTGGAGAAGCGCCGAGCAATGCTGCTATGGAACCATCAGCGGCACTGACAACTTCTGTGCCAAATTGAAGGGTTCCTTTGCCTCCTGCTTCTGTATCTTTGATTACTTGCACACGCTGGCCAGCTACTACTAAATCCCAATCCTTACTTTTGGCGTTCGGGATAAACTCACGCAACTCTTCCATGCGCTGTTCTTTTGATAACATAACTTGCTGGATCAGGTATTTTGTTAATGACATGTTTTTTGCCCCTGCTGACAACATGGTTAAGAGATTGTCAGGTTTTACGGAAGCTACTAGATCAAACATTGATCCTGTTTTTAGAAACTTTGGCGAGAAGCCGGCAAATGGTCCAAACAGCAATGATTTTTTATTATCGATAAATCGTGTGTCAAGATGCGGAACAGACATTGGCGGAGCGCCAACCTTGGCTTTGCCGTATACTTTTGCATGATGTTTGGCGACAATATCCGGATTATTGCATACCATAAATATTCCGCTTACAGGAAATCCTCCAATATTTTTTCCTTCAGGAATACCGGACTTTTGCAGTAAATGTATGCTTCCACCGCCACCGCCGATAAAGACGAATTTTGCAGTATGAGATTCAGTCGCACCGCTATCGAGATTCCGTACTTTCAATTTCCACAAACCATTGCTAGTACGTTTAATATCATGAACACTATGTTTGTAGTTTATATCGACATTTTTACTCTCTAGGTGGTCAAATAACATGCGTGTTAAAGCGCCAAAATTGACGTCAGTTCCAGAATCGATTTTTGTTGCGGCTATAGGTTCATTTGATGGGCGATCTTGCATAATAAGCGGAATCCATTCCACCAGTTTTTTTGAATCATCGGAAAATTCCATCCCTTGGAATAGGGGGTTTTTTGATAGCGCTTCAAAACGTTTCCTTAAAAATGATACATTTTGTTCTCCTTGTACTAAACTTATATGAGGCAATTGTCTGATAAATTTCTCAGGCTGGCCTATCAGCTTGCTGTTTACAAGATGAGACCAAAACTGCATAGAAACTTGGAACTGTTCATTAACTGTTATAGCTTTACTAATATCTACAGATCCATCCGGTTTTTCGACCGTATAGTTAAGCTCGCAAAGGGCAGCATGACCCGTTCCTGCATTGTTCCATTCGTTGGAGCTTTCCTCTCCTGCGTTTGGAAGCTTTTCAAATACTGTAATTTTCCAGTCTGGCACTAATTCTTTCAGAAGTGTACCTAAAGTCGCACTCATGATTCCAGCACCAATTAAGATAACTTCTGTTTTAGTTTCTTTGTTGTTCATTTTTACCTCCCCTATATCCCTAAAATTCGCAGAAAGGATGCAGGCGCGACCTAGTCATACACCATTTCTGTTTTCCCTATAACTACATTATAGTGCATTAAGATTATTTATAGATGAAAAATATCTACTATATTGCTAAAATATAGTTTGCGTGAAGAAATATACTTAAGATAAACTGTTTCATTAGCTCCAAGCCAGCTATTAAAAAAACATAAATAATGAGTATTTAACCAACTGCCAAAATAGCATCATCAGAATTATTAAAAAGAGTATGTATTTTGACCGCTGGCATTTCACGAGACACTGGCCTTGGCTAAATTAAATAAATTTAGCCTCCTTTTAATGAAGCTAGTAAATAGTATAAAAAGTCCATGTTCTAATGAGTAAATTAGTTCTGATAATATATTAATGCTGAAGAAATAGGATTAAACTAACCATCTTTTTTATTTTAATATTCGTTTTTATCTAATAAGATTACTTTATAGTAATGCCCTATATATTACCAATTAATAAGGGAGAGGTTTATGAAATTTTCACCTCTGTATAGGGTTCTGCAAGGGCCATATGGAGAGACGCTAGAACAAAGAGCTATAGAAGGAAGTTATACTTATCGAATTAGAGAAGTTATCGAGCATATCATGCATAACTATGATAGGTCTTTTCGTATTGAAGAACTTGCGGAAATAGCGAATATGAGCGTTTCTTCTCTTCATAGATATTTTAAAGAAGTCCGATTCAGTTTCAAAAACAGCTAAGACTCCAGGAAGCACGACGCCTATTATTATCTGAGTCAGCAGTTGCGGCTGAAGTTGCATTCCGGATAGGCTATGAAAGTCCATCCCAATTTAGCCGTGAATATTCCTGCATGTTTGGTTTTCCACCTAAAGAAGATATAAATCTCCTAAGGGAGAAATGCGAAAAAAGAATCAATGTGTAAACTCTTTACTGAACAGTGAGCAAAAAAATTGGATTAGAAATATATTTCGTACTGCTGAATTAAAATGCAGTGGATGAAGGAGTGGATTTAATAATAGCTTTCTATAAAAAGATTACTTATACTAAAAATTTTCATGCAGAATAATCTTTTTATCAGAGAATCAACCTGTCATAATGAGTGCATTCCATATATTATTGTTCATGAAAAAGAAGTGAAATATTTGACTTTTATAAACATTTGAATTAATTTTAGTGGAAATAGTAGGATAAAAAATTAGCATAATATGAAATAAGTTAGCCATAAGATAAGTACGAAAGAAGTAGCTAGTGGTTATATGTACATCAGTTTTTTCAAAATGAGTGAGAGGTGGGAATATAACAATGAAGAATACGATTGGAAAAGCAATTTCTTTAGGACTTGGATTGGCAATTGCAGGGAAAGAACAAGTGGAGAAAACAGTAGAGGAGTTAGTGAAAAAAGGAGAGGTAACAAAGGGTGAGTCAAAGGAACTTATTGAGCATTTGTTGCGTAAAGGGGAAGAAATGAAGGGGCAAATGGAGGCAATTGCTCGGGAAAAAGTTTCTTCTGTTTTTGCGGAGAAGGGGATTGCGACATTAGAGGATATGAAAAGGCTTGAAGCACGAATTGAGGCGCTTGAACGACAAAATGCTGATAATTAATTAAAGTGGGTAGGTATAATGGGAGCAAGTAAACGTATTAGACAAATGCATCGTTATCGGAAAATAACATCTATTCTTGCTCGAAATGGAATTGGCTTTGTTTCTCAAAAAATGGGATGGGAAGAGAAGTTTTTATTCCATAAGAATGCAGATCCTAAAAGTACTGGCAGACGCATTCGGTTACTTTTGGAAGAGTTGGGAACGACCTTTATTAAGCTGGGGCAAATTGCTAGTACAAGACCGGATCTTTTTTCTGCTGATATTCTGAATGAATTAAAGGAATTACAGGATATGGTGCCCCCGTTTACATATGAAGAAGCGGTTCAAATTTTGGAAGAAGAACTAGGAAGCTCTGTAACAGAATTATTTCAGTATTTTTCAGAAAAGCCGCTTGCTGCTGCATCTATCGGCCAAGTCCATCGGGCGATATTAAAAGATGGTTCAGATGTTGTGGTGAAAATCCAAAGACCTAATATTTTAGCTTTAGTAGAAACCGATTTAGAGATTGTAGCAGACTTGGCAAGATTAGCAGAAAAGCGGATGGAATGGGCTAAAAGATATCACCTTCTTGATATTATAGAAGAACTTTCTAAGGGTTTGCTTTTGGAATTGGATTATCGCATTGAAGCGCGGAATATGGAGAAGTTTAAACAGTTTAATAAACCATTGGGATATGTCAGTATTCCAACGGTTTATTGGGACTATTCCACTAAAAAAGTATTAACAATGGATTATATAGATGGAATAAAGTTAACAGATCAAAAAAGATTAGAGGATGTAGGGCTAGATCGCTCTGTCTTGGCTGAACAATTAGCATATATTATTTTTCACCAAATATTAAATATTGGCCATTATCATGCAGATCCCCATCCTGGGAATCTGCTGGCCCTTCCAGATGGCAAGATTGCGTTGCTTGACTTTGGCATGGTCGGCCAAATATCTCCTTATACAAAAAAAAACTTAGCTTCTTTTATCATTGCTCTTCGCAATAAAAGTACAAAAGGAATTATAAGAGCCATATCGGATTTAGGTATGATTCCAGAAGATGTTGATATAAAAAAGTTAACAGCAGATGTAGAGGTAATGAGGGAAAAATATTATGATATTCCACTTCAAGAAGTCAGCATGGGTCAAGCCATTAATGACTTATTTCATATGGCTCATCAGCATCATATCGGCATACCAACTGAATTAACGCTTGTTGGTAAGTCTCTTATGACGATGGAAGGAGTCGTAGCAGACTTAGATCCAGATTTTAGTGTTTTTGATGTAGCAGAACCATTTGGCAAAAAGCTAATATTAGATCGTTTTAATCCATGGAAAATGGTGAAGAATTGGATCGAGGATGTGCCAGATTATATCGATCTATTAAAGGAAGCTCCATTAAGCATCAAACAGTTCTCCAGTTTAATGAGAAAAGGGAAAGTAGAAGTAGAAGTCACTTCTCCGCAATTAGAGACATTAGTAAAAAAAATGGATCGAATGAGCAATCAAATGTCTTTTAGTATTGTACTGTTGGCATTAAGTATTGTAATGGTCGGTTTAATTATTGGTGTAGCACTTAGTGGGGTTCATACAGTGCTTTGGAAGCTCCCAATTATTGAAATAGGCTTTGTGATTGCGATGTTCATGTTTTTATGGCTGATTTATTCTATTTTTCGATCAGGAAGATTTTAGAAGGTTATAAATAAAAATACTAGTTTATCTCGCATTAACGGGCTTTTGCCCCCACCTCAAGATTATGAGAGAAAATGAGAAATCTAGGTGGGGGACAACTGTCCATAAACAATCAGCAGAGAATGAAGAATCTCCCACTGATTGAAGGTTCACTCTATAAGCGGTTGGAAGTGAGGAAGATAGCTGCTTTTTTATTTATCGTGCTTGGTATCATTATCACATTTGTTTTATTTCTTTTTATGAATCTTACCTATGTACTATGTATGTTAGAAGGAGGATGTATTGGTTTGCTTTTTTATATTGCAGTAGTGGTAGGGAGAAGAGAGTCAAAATAATAAATGGATTCTGTATAGGCTTAATGCAAGTGTTGTTTTTCTTGCATTAAGTTTTTTTTATATGGATTAAAGGAAGGTTCATTATGGTAATAGACTCTGTTTAGAAATATAACTTTAATACTCGTCATACAACTGTTTCCTTGCTTTAATTGTAATTACTAGTAAAACAAAATAAAATTATAAGGGGATTTAACTGATGGATAGCCAGATAAAAAGTTTTTTTGACATGCTGCAATCTGTGGATAAGAATGAACAATATGCTGCTTCTAATCAGCTGATGGAACTGACAAGCCATAAGGTGAATTGGGCATATGATGTTTGGGGCTAATTAAAAGAAGAACTTACAAGTCTTAATAATCATACTAGGCTAAGAGCAGCCCAGTTTCTTTGTCAATTAGCGATAAGCGATCCTGAAAAAAGAATGCTCCGAGATTTTCCAGTAGTATGGGAAGTAACAAAGGATAAAAAATTCGTAACAGTAAGATATAGCTTGCAATCTATTTGGAAAATAGGATTAGCTGGAGAAGAACAAAAGAGCATGGTGTTAGTAGCATTAAAAAAACGTTTTATCTAGTGTACGGAAGAAAAAAATTATACATTAATTCGTTTTGATATTATTCAGGGGGGGAAGAAATTTATATGATCAATTGCAAGAAGCAAACTTAAAAGAATGGGCAAATGCGTTAATTCAAGAAGAGAATAATGAAAAATATAAAAAGAAATATGCTTCTGTTTGGAAAAAAAGTATAGAAAGATGGGGAAACCAATGAAGAGAAGATTTTCGCTTATTATTGTAATAGCAGCAGTTTTGTTGCTTACCGTATTGCTGCCGACTAATAGAACAGTTGCAGCAAAAGCAAAGGTTCTTTACACGGGAGAAACAACGGCGAGCACTTTAAATGTAAGAAAGTCGAATGGTACACAGTACAAAGTAATCGGCACATTAAAGAAAGGATCCAAAGTAGAGGTCGTTAAAAAAGAGGGCAGTTGGCTTAAAATCAACTATAAAAATGGCTATGGCTATGTCTCTAGTACATATGTAAAAAAAATCAGCAAGCTGACATCAAAAGCAGAGAGCGAAAAAATAGTCAATAAAATGAAAACACTCACCAAAAACAAGCAGCTTATTTTGGTAACAACGACAGGAAAAAAGGAGACAAGTGCTCTTATTCAAACATTTTCTAAAGACAAAAATGGAAAATGGAAGCGAGTAAAGTCCGTAAAAGGCATTGTTGGGAAAAATGGCATACAAAATCAAATATCTGAAGGCTCTAAAAGTACGCCAGCAGGGAAGTATAGCATAACATCTGCTTTTGGAAGAAAGGCAAATCCAGGCACAAAACTTCCTTATCATCGAATTACAAGTGATGATGTCTGGGTGGATAATGTGAAATCAAAATATTACAATACCTTGCAGTCTAAGAAAAAAACAGGGGAAAAAACAGAAAGCATGAATATTCCTCAATATGACTATGGGTTTGTTATTGACTATAATACGAAACGAGTTAAAGGCAAAGGCAGCGCTATATTTTTTCATATTGCCAAAGGAAACTATACGCTAGGATGCACAGCTGTATCAAAAGATAATGTTGCATCCATATTAAAGTGGCTTGATCCAAATAAAAAGCCAGTTATTATTCAAGCAGTTGAAAGTGATTTATCAAAATACTAAAACAAGAAAACAGCATTTCTATCTATTAGATGCTGTTTTTTATTGTGAATTATTATGTAAAAATAATAGTAGCGTCAAGCGATTAGCTCTTTTCTTTCTATTTTACGAGTTACAAAGGAGGAAACGAAAATGCTTATTTCATATAGAATAAGTAAAGGTACTGTAATTAAAAGTTGGGAAAGAACTTCTGGCGGTGCAATGAGTCCTGCGATGATTAGGATTACAAAATAAGCATATTTTCTACATTTTTTCATAGTAGAGGGAGATAGTAGCTGCAGTTTTGTTAAAAATGCAATAAGAATAGGCATTTGAAACAATGCACCAAATGGCAGTACCAGCTGCATCATAAATTGGAAATAAGTGTTTAATCCGATCGTGTTTTTAACTCCTAAGTCTTCTCCAAATTGAAACATAAACTTTAAGGCAAATGGAAATACAATTGTATAAGAAAAAAGGATACCGATTAAAAATAAGCAAAAAATAATTGGGATATAATAAAGAGCTGTCTTCTGTTCATGTTGATGCAGCCCTGGTTTTACAAATCCCCATAATTGATACAATATAATTGGTGCAATTAATATAAGAGCAAGGATAAAGGCTACCTGCATATAAATATGAAATGCATCTGTTACTTTAAAAACATTAAATGTTACTTGAACCGGCATATCATCTTTCTTAAGCCAAAGAATCAGGGGTTTGGCAATTAGCATTCCGATAATAAAGGCGAAAAAAAACGATATGGCAATAATAATGATCCGGGTTCTCAATTCTTTTAGATGAACAGAGAGACTCACAGATTGGTCGTTCATTTTAATGGTTCCTTTGCGGAATTATGTTTTTTATCTTCTGATGGAGAGGCATCCTTTGGTTCTTCTATCAATCCCTTTGTAGCCTTTTTAAATTCCCTTAATGTTTCCCCAACAGATCTTCCTAATTCCGGTAGTTTTTTTGGTCCAAAAATAATTAATGCCGCTCCAACAATAAGTGCAATATTTCCAGGTCCTAATGCCATTTTGTCGTCTCCTGTCTAATTGATAATAATTTTCATGAAAATTGTAAGCCTAACGTATTTTATTGTCAATATATTTAAATATTTGAAAGTTATTGACATGTTTTGTATAGGGGTATATGATCATGATAATCATTATCATGATCATCATTAAATGGATAGAAAGGGGGAGGATTTTTTGATAGTCAGCTCTCATTTTGCAAATAGAACAACATCTGTTTTTAGATGTTTATTAAGTGCCATTATTTTTACTGTTTTTTTTATTTTTTCAACTTTTTCGGCAATGGCAGCAGAAAGCCCGAATGCATCAGAACCTTTAAATGGGATAAAACAAACGGTCAAGTCAATTGAAGAAAATGATTTTGCAAAAGCATCCATCTATTTTCAACAAGATAAAAAATGGTGGACACAAAATAAACAGAAAATTAAAAATAAATCATATGATCTTGCCCAAAAAATAGATAGGCAAATTGCTGAAACATCGCTAGGTCTTGCAACAAAGGATTCTGAACAGGCACAAGCAGCCTTACATACATTACAAGGCTTGATAGAAGATTATCGAGATGGAGCTTATACAGATAATCAAGGAAATACAAAGATTACACTCGCAAGCTATGTTGAAAAATTAGAAAATACTAAAAAATTAATAAAACAAAAGGATTATGGTTTAGCAGAAACACAAATTCAAGACTTGCAAAAGCAATGGCTGACTGTGGAAGGGGATGTGGTCAGTCAATCACAGGCAGCATATGACAATACAGAACGTGATTTAATGCTTTTGTCAGCATATATACAGGATTCAGAGACACAAACGAAAACAGCAGATGTACTTACTAGTATGATTTCTACATTAAAACCATTTGCAAACACTACCTACACATGGTTCGATGCAGCATTAATTCCTTTTCGGGAGGGACTTGAGGCATTGCTGATTATTGCCACCTTGCTAACATTTGCAAAAAAGGCAAATACGAAAACAGCAAAAAATTGGATTATTGGTGGAACCGCTGTTGGATTGACCACTAGTTTTGCATTGGGAATGGTGGTTGCATTTTGGCTATCGACATTAGCATTCGGACAAAACAATAATTTAATTAATGGCTGGAGTGGCGTTATTGCGAGTGGGATGATGCTTTATGTCAGCTACTGGCTGCATAGCAATGCAGATATAAAAAAGTGGAATGGTTATGTACAATCAAAAAGCGATCAAGCCATATCTAATGGGAAAATGGTTTCTTTTGCACTGCTTGCTTTTTTATCCATTGTAAGAGAAGGGTTAGAAACAGTTGTCTTCTTAATAGGGATGGCAGGCAAAATGCCGCAATCTGAATTGATGGCAGGAATACTTGCTGGTGCGGGCTTTTTATTTATCATTGCTTTTCTTATGTTGAAATTTGGAGTCCGCCTCCCACTTAAACCATTTTTCTTGGCATCTAGTGGAATTGTTTTCTATTTATGTTTTAAGTTTATGGGATCAGGAATACATAGTCTGCAGCTTGCAGGAGTTTTCCCTTCGACTGTAAGAGAATATCTTCCGTCTATTCCCGCTTTAAGCATCTACCCATCGTGGTACAGCTTTTTGCCACAGCTTTTATTTGTAATAGCAGGAATTGTTATTATATTAAATAATCAACTAAAGAGAAATACTGCAAAAAATATTGCAGCATAAGGAGGAAATAATGAAAAAGTTTTATGTATTATTTTTATCTATTGTAGCGGCAGCGAGTCTTGTTGCTTGTAATTCAGCGACAACAACAAGTTCTAGCAATACAGAGACTGATCAAAAAGAAAAAGAGCAGGCAACAACAATTAAAACAGAAGTAAAGGAAATGGAGGAAGAATTGCAAGGGGTAGAAACTGCTGTTAAAGCAAAAGACAAAGAGGCATTAACAGATAAGGCTGCTGCTATGCATAAACATTGGTTGGAATTTGAAAATAATGTAAGAGATTTATATCCATTGCTTTATACGGATATAGAAAAATATGAAACGCCAATTTTTTATGAGTCTAAAAACGAAACACCGGATTTCACCGCATTAACCGATAATGCAGCGGGCTTAAAAGTAGCTCTGCAAGAAGTGGGAAATGCAAAAGAAACAAAGGAAAAAACGTCCGAAGTAATGGAGCAGGCAGTTAAAAATTATCAAGAATATGTTTCAGAACAAGTAGGACTTTTAGTAGAATCAACTAAAATATTTGCTGAAGCAGTAAAAGCGAATGATATAGATAAATCCAAAGAATATTATGCTAAATCTCGGGTCTATTATGAAAGAATTGAGCCAATTGCAGAAAGCTTTGGAGATTTAGATCCAAAAATTGATGCACGCATTAATGATGTGGAAGATAAGTCAGAATGGACAGGCTTCCATGTAATAGAGCAATCTATTTGGGAGAAAAATTCATTAAAAGGCATGGATAAATATGCAGATCAACTAATGACAGATATTATAGCATTACAAACAGAAGTAAATAAACTTACGCTAGAATCGAAGCCAATGGTAGCAGGAGCGATGGAGCTGTTGAATGAAGCCGCAACGACTAAAGTTACCGGGGAAGAAGAAGCATACTCTCATATTGATTTGGTTGATTTAAATGCGAATGTGGAAGGATCAAAGGTTGTTTATCAGGCAATTATACCTGCATTAAATGAAAATGACGCAAAATTAGCAGATGATATTGATAATGCTTTTAATAAAATGGAAGAAATTCTTGCTAAATATAAACAAGGAAATGGATTCATTTCTCATACGGATTTAAAAGAAGAACAAATTCGTGAAATAAGCGATCAATTAAGCCATTTGTCTGAGTTGATGTCACAAACAGGAAAAATCTTTTAAGTACTAAGGGGTTAGGGTATGAAAAGGAAAAAAGAGAATTCTAAAAACTCTGGAGATAAACAAATAAAATCGTATACAGAAAAAGGACTAACCCGGCGCGAACTATTGAAGCTTTCTGCTGTTGCAGGAACGGGAATTGCTATTGGGGCATCAGGTCTTGGCACAATATTAAATGTAGTAGATAAAGTGGATAAGAGAACAGCAAAATCAACGGCTGCCGCTGTAAAGGAAGAGGGAATTTCTTTTTATGGAGAGAAGCAGGCAGGTATTGTTACTTCTCAACAAACGTATTGCTATATTGCTAGTTTTGATATAAAAACAGAAAATAGAACAGAAGTAAGGGAACTTTTGAAAACCTGGACAAAATTTGCAGACTTAACAACCAGCGGAGGCACTTTAAAAAGTACTGATAATGATATGCTGCCACCAAATGATACAGGAGAAGCAACAGGTCTTGGCATAGCTAATTTAACCGTTACTGTTGGGTATGGTGCAACATTTTTTGAAAAGGACGGGAAGGATCGTTTTTCCATTAAAGATAAACGACCTAAATATTTAGAGGGAATTCCCCATATGGCTCATGATAGTTTAGCAGAGGAATATTGTGAAGGCGATATTTGCGTTCAAGTATGTGCAGATGATCAGCAGGTAGCTTTTCATGCTATACGTAATATGATTCGTCTATCATCAGGGACTGCAACGGTTAAATGGCTAGAAGAAGGTTTTTTGCGTGCACCAGCTAATGAAACGCCACGTAATTTATTTGGTTTTAAAGATGGTACGGCCAATAAGGAGCATGATTCTGAGGAAGGCTACCGCAAGATTGTTTGGGCAGAAGAGAAAGAACCTGATTGGATGAAAAATGGTTCCTACTTAGGTTACCGTAAAATTCAAATGCTCCTTGAAATTTGGGATCGTTCCTCTTTGTTTGAACAAGAAGAAACATTTGGACGGAATAAGCAGTCTGGAGCTCCTTATGGGGGGGAACTTGAATTTGATGCCGTAGATGTATCACAGATGCCAGTGGATTCTCATGTGCGTTTAGCAAAGGAAACGAATCAGCAAATACATCGCAGAGCTTATTCCTATACATCTGGCATCGATGCAAAAACAGGAACATTAGATGCTGGCTTGCTGTTTATTTGCTTTACAAGCAATCCTTCCAAGCAATTTTTGCCGATGTTAAGTGTGATGGGCAAAATGGATAAGTTAAATGAATATACGATTCCGGTTGGAAGTGCATTATTCGCCTGCCAAGGAGGGCTTGCACCAGGAGAGTTTTTTGGTGAAAAAATATTTAATTGAGCAAAAAAAAGAACAGCTTTTTTATATGAAGTACCGTTAACTGTTGAGAGACTGCTTGTTCTTTTATGTCTGTTAAAGCTAATATTTCTAAAACTTGAATCTTTAGCGGGAGTGAGCTAGAATTTTAAACAATCTGCAAACAATGCCGAGTTATTGTTTGCAGATTGTTTTGTTTCTAAATAATGTTTTTTTGAGGCAGCAACTATAAAAATTAAGCTTCTTCTTCCTCTTCAATAAATGGTTTGTTGATAAAATAATACATAAAGCCCATAAAAAATACGCCACCGATTAAATTTCCTATTGTGACAGGGATAATATTGCGAATGACACTGACAAAATTAATGGAAGGATCTTGATTTAATACTAATGCAATAGCAAATGTACACATATTTGCTATACTATGCTCATATCCAGAGATGAAAAAGCAGAAAACAAACAGCACCATTGCAAATAGTTTAGGCCCATCTCCTTTTAATGTCATAGGAATAAAAAAGGCTAAACAAACAAGCCAATTACACAGAATAGCTCGGAAAAACAACTCGGAAATAGGGGCATGTACTTTATGCTCTGCAACATTTAGCAAAAATCCATTTACTTCCGCTGAGTTAAATAAGCCTGTTAAATAAATTAATAAGGCAAACGTTGCAGCTCCGAGAATATTCCCTGCATAACTTGTACCCCATACCCTAAATACATCAGACCAAGGGATTTTTTTTCGCAGTGCAGCATAGGTAAAGTAAAAGGTATTGCCTGTAAATAAATCTCCGCCTCCATATGCAATTAAGATAATAGCAGCACCAAATACGAGAGCTGCCATTGGATAGGCCATTGGCGAATCTACCATATAAAAGAAGTTTCCAGTTTTAAAAGCTACAATTACCCCAAAACCAATAAACATGCTTGCAACCATAGAACGCAGAATGGATCTTAAGCGACTTTGTTTAAATATCTTTAATTTTTTTAATGCCAAAGCTTCTACTTCTGCTAAATATTTAACTTCCAAATCAGTACCCTCCTAAGACTAGTTAAAACAAATATAATTTTTTCATAAGAAAAAACCAATTGTATAATCAATAACTAGTTTTATATATAGTGAAAATATTCTTAATTAAGTGTACAAAACTTGTCGATATTTGGCTATGTAATAGGAAAAAAAGATTTTAAATCTTGTCAAAATTATGTCTAATCATAAGGGGAATCAAAGTAAATCTTCTATATAAGTAATATTCCTTTAAATGGTGATAATTAACCATTTCGTAAACTTTGTTATTTTTAAAGCAAATTAGTGGGTTAGAGTGGAAATTAACGGGATAGCTGAATGAATGAAACCATAAAAAACAACAACCAATGGGAAAACAGCCTTGTAAATTAAAAAATATAGAAGATAGACTGATTATTGCTTATTTCCTATTAAAAGGCAGTAAAGCAAAGAGGATAAATAAAATGAAAAAAGTGAATTATCTGTAAATATACATAATTTATGCACTAATTTTCAGAAAACTTAGTCATGAATCTTAAAGGTTGAAAAAGAATAAAATGAATAGATATACTATTTTAAAGGTTTTTATATTGGAAATAAAAAATATAATTTTTAATGTAATATTTTCTTACAAATGTATGGACTTTATATTTATTCAATTTTACAATGTATGTAAGTAGAATTTTTTGAAGATAAAGGGAGTGAACCGTTTATGATGCCAGTCTATCGCATCTCTATGCTAGTTACAGATCAACCGGGAGTATTGGCTCGTGTATCCAATTTATTTGGTGCATATGGCGTCAATATTGAACGGATAACAACAAAAAAATATAAAAAAGAAGAAACAACACGCATTCGTATAGCGAGTTGTGCAGAACATATTCAAGTACAAAATTTAGTAGTCGGTTTGCAAGGGTTAGTGGATGTAATAGAAGTTGAGACTGCAACTGTTCAACAATCTCCATTACAGCAAAAACTCCATGAAAAAGCAAATGCTATACAGGAATTAAATGCCCGGAAAACATTAAGCAAAAAGGTATCTTTTTGGCTGGTGGCTTGCAGTTTGTTTCTCACACTCTTTGGAACAAATATCCCTGCATCTCTTTATACATTATATAGGCAAGAGTGGGGGCTTTCATCTGGAATGATTACCCTGGTATTTGCCTTTTATGCCTTTACAGTCATTCCTGCGATTATAGTAGCAGGACAGCTTTCTGATCAAATTGGCCGCAAAAAGGTACTTATTCCAGGAATATTTTTTGCGATAATTGGAACGTTTTGTTTTACGATTGCCAATGGAGTAGGCATGCTTCTTATTGGAAGACTATTTCAAGGACTGTCTGTTGGAATATTAAATGGAGTGGCAGTATCTGCACTTATGGAATTAGATGAAAAGAGAAATACGAAAAGAACAGCATTAATCTGTGCGCTTGCTGTTACGCTCGGCAATGCGATTGGTCCGATCCTTTCTGGTTTATTAGGAGACTTTGCTCCATTTCCATTAAGATTATCTTTTTATATTCATCTGCTATTTATTGTTCCTAGTTTTATAGGATTATTTTTCCTAAATGAAAATGTTCGTCCAGGTCTACAGCCTGTTCAGTTAAAGAAACCATTTGTTCCAAAAGAAATCATAAAACCATTTATACTTGCTTCATGCACGTCGTTTGTAGCGTGGTCCATTATCAGTATGTTTATGTCTATTATCCCGGCAAATCTGTCCAGTTTTACGAAGGTAAACAGTTTAACTATCTCAGGTATTGTAGTTGCATTAGGACTAGTTGCAGCAGCGGTTAATCAAATTTTGCTAAAACAATTATCTTTAAAGAAAATGATCAGCATTGGCTATAGTTTATTAGCTCTTGGACTTATATTATTAGTGATTACATTAAGTACTAAATCTTTAACATTGTTATTGATTTCCGCCATTTTAATTGGCGGCGGAAATGGACCAGCGTATGCAGCAAGTTTGGCGTTAGTGAATGAGGTAGCACCCAACAGAATCAAAGGAAATATTGTATCGACTTTTTTTGTCATCACTTATTTAGGTGTGAGTATTCCAGTCATTTGCTTAGGCTTTCTCTCACAAACAATAGGAGTGGCAGCGGCTGTAAATAGTTACGTTCTAATAATGGGAATAATTATGATAATAATGATTGTATATGGAGTCAAACAGCAAAAAAATATTTTTCAGAAATAAACTGTAGTAAATAGCAATCATTAGTAGATTCATGAGGCTATTATAAAAATAACCAAGGATGCAGT
>NZ_PISE01000037.1 GCF_002835805.1 Niallia nealsonii
GGCTCTATTATCCATCTTATCCACTTCCCAATCAAAGTAGTCTTTGTCCGCCATCTTGCTTCCTCTCCTTAATTTGTTATCCAAGCATCGGTATGTCCTTGTTCCTTCAATTCTTTTACGAGTTTTTCTGCATTTTTTTGGCTGCTAAAGGCCCCTACTTGTATTTGGTGGGTTTTGTCCGTCTTCCGAATATAAGCATCTTTATATCCGGAAGACTTCACTCCACGATCTGTGAGTCCTGTTTCTCTAATTAATTGTGCTTGAACTAATTTTGCAACTCTCTAAATCTATCGGGAGCTCTTTTTCCAGCAGTATCGGGACCATGTCCAACCAATATGCAAATTTTCATCACCATATTGAAACACCTCTTTTCATATGTTTTTCTTTTTTATCATTAAAATTAATAATTAAATTAATGTTAATATAATGGTTAATTATAATGATATTATATATAAAACTTAATAATTTTTATGTTTACTAATTAGCTGCTTGTTTGTAAGTATAAGGTTTAACGTACATCTTTGGTAAAAATGCTGATACTAAACTAGTTTTACTGACAAAATAGTAACTGTATTTAATGTCTTTCTATTAAAAGGTTGTGATAGTTAGATTATTCGACATTTGGGATAAGGTATAACCTCTAACCCTCTAATCCATTTTGTACCATTTCATTATGTTCCGATCCCTTGTTTTTGATATAGGTGAAAAAAGCCCTGTAAGTTGTCTAACAAAATCTCCTGTCTACCTTTTTGGAATTACTTCAATAGCCAGCTGTTCTTTATATTGCAAAAGGACCTATAGAATCCTTTTTTCTTTTTGATTATTAAAGTAATAATATGTAAAAATTTTTATTTGACTTGAAACGCGTTTCAAATTTTACAATTAATATGTACCTAAATTTGTTTCGCAAAAGAAATGAAGGAAATTGAAATTGCAAATTAATCTAACAGGAATAACCATAGAACAGTATAATTCTGGGAGGACCAAATGTTACATTTTAACAATCGAATTTTTATTTGTAGTACTGATACAAATCTTAAAGGTATTACAGTTGGGACAAAGTTTTATTACTCACAATACGACGGTATTGTAAATGCGAGTTTTATTGGAAGAGATATACTAATGGGAGAACTGGTTGGAATGGTAAATCAACAAGATCAGCTGGAAGGTATTTTTAATTTTTGTAATTATAACTTTGAATTCTTTAGTGGTACATTTACATTAACCCCTAAAAAATTACCTAATAAAAGTTATAAACTACATGGATTATGGGTCCTGTCAGGAGATGAAACTATAGAACATGATCTTATTCTTGAAGAACTGCTTTATAACGTTTAAAGGTGATGACTAACATAGAAATATGAAGGAGAGCAAATGACAAATATAAAAGATTTGGCAAAGATGGCTGGAGTGTCTGTATCAACTGTGTCTCGTGTATTAAATAATTATCCATTTGTCAAAGAAGAAAAAAGAATGGCTGTTTTGAAGGCAATTAAAGATAGTAATTATCAAAAAAATATAAATGCTGTTCATTTAAGCAAGGGAAAGACTCAGATGATTGGTGTGGTTTTGCCGTTTTCCGATTATCCCTACTTCGCATTGTTATTAAAAGGGATATCAAAACAAGCATATAAATACAACTACAAGCTGCTCTTGTTCCAAACTGATTATATGGAAAGTAGGGAAATAGAAGCATTAAAAATGTTAAAACAAAAGCAGATAGATGCTTTAATTATTTGTTCGAGAACATGTAACTGGTCTACTATTGAAGAACATTTGCTATTTGGACCCATTGTATTGTGTGAAAATGTTAATAAAAAACTAGTTTCAACGACTTTTGTAAACCATTATAAGATTTTTTATGACGCATTAGAGTATTTATACCATAAAGGTCATCAGAGAATTGGCTATTGTATTGGTAGGAAGTCAGGGGCTAGCAGCGTTAAGCGGAACTCTGCATATAGGGACTTTATTAATCAATATAATTTACCAGATAATCATGACTATATTTTTGATGATTGCCTTGAAATTGATGACGGTGAAAAAGTCGTTCAATATATAAAAAAAATGGATACACCTCCAACTGCATTATTGGTCACTAATGACCAAGCAGCAGCAGGAATTCTTACTGCTTGTCAAAAAGCAAAAATATCGATACCGGATGAACTTGCAATAATAGGTTTCAATAATGAACCCATTTCTAAAATAATGAATATTACAACGATAGAAATCCCTCTTGAGAAGATTGGAAATAATCTTTTCCTTCAAGCTTTAAGTGGTGAAATATCTAATCAGGAAATAGCGGTAAATTTAATTGAAAGAGGGACTGTTTAAATTTAATTAGATATATTAGCTGGTAATATATCTAGCCAATATAGGGAGGCGTTATTAAATGAAATTGTTAACATTAAACTGCCATTCTTGGCAAGAGGAAAATCAAATAGACAAAATTACATATCTCGCCCAAAATATTAAAGAAAAATCATATGATGTTATTGCCTTACAAGAGGTAAATCAATTGATTAAGGAAAAGTATGTGTTTAAGAATATGAAATCTAGTAATTTCGCCTACATATTAATACAAGAGCTTAAAAAGTTAGAGATTACTGACTATTCGTTGGTTTGGGGTTTTTCAAATGAAATATCCGAGAAGTATGAAGAGGGTCTAGCTATTCTAACAAAATATCCAATTGTTGAAGAATTTTCCTTCTATGTTTCAAAAGGTAGGAATATTAACAATTGGAAAACACGTAAAATTATTGGGGCTAAAATTCTTTATAATAATAGACCAATATCTTTCTATTCTTGTCATATGGGGTGGTGGAGAGATGAAGAAGAACCTTTTAAATATCATTTAGACAAACTTCTACAACATGTAAATTGGGTTGAGCCGTTCTTTCTTTTGGGTGATTTTAATAATAGTACTCATCTCAAAGGTGAAGGATACGAATATTTGTTAAAACAGGGTCTTTATGATACTTATCTATTATCTAGAAAAAAAGATAACGGAATAACAGTAAAAGGAAAAATTAATGGCTGGGATAATAATAAGGAAGACTTACGTATCGATTTAATTCTGTCCAACCAGGCTGTAAAGGTTGAATCTTCAAATGTAATCTTTAATGGGAAAAACAAGTCCGTCATTTCTGACCATTTTGGAGTGGAAACTAAAGTAGTAATGTAAACTTTCCCTATTTGTGGAAAAACTACACTTAAACAGTTTTATTATTGTATTTATCCCTATTTTATCATTAAAATTAACATTAACTTTAATGATAAAATAGGGGGTTTCTAGCAATAGCAGCAATATCTATAAAAAATAGGATCTTGCTTTCTTATTCTCCCTCTTCTTCATATAGTTGATTCTTAATTTTATAAATTGTTATAGATGTAAAGTTATAATTAATTGCCGAGAAGGCTAACGTAGAAAATCAAGCTGCCAATTCACAAATATTTGTGCAGATTAGTGCAATAAATGCTGCACAGTTTTTTTGCACTATAAATTAAAAAAATGCTATTGCTGCAGTATGTACAGGATTGTTATTACTTAAATTTACGGACTGACAGGAAATAAATATATTAAACAATATACTTAAATATAGAGCAGCACTTTTAAACGAATCGTTATCTTTATTTCGCCATTGCTTACTTTATATCATGAGTTTTCATTTTATCTAATTCTTTTTTTGTTTTCTCACGAAGGTACTTTCTGCCACCACTCCATTCTATAATAAGAAAAAGTATCCCTAATAGTAGAATAAGAATGAAGCCAATAATACTTTCAATGTGGTTTGTTATAAACATCCAGGTTAAAAAAACAATATAAGCTACTGGTACAATTCCTCCCCAATAAATACTATTCCTAGTTGAAAAAAAATATTGAACAGCCAATACACCGGCAATAATGAAAACCCCATAAAAATCATCCATTATTTCTCATCCCTTTCTTGTTTATATTTTTCAATAATCAACTTTGCATCCTCAAGGCTTATACGATCATCAATCGAAAGACTTTTGATAAATTTAATAAATCCTTCGTTATCTACAGCATCATGAATTTTTATTTTCTCAATTAGTCTATCCAGTTTAATTCTTACTGTCGGATATGATACTTCATAAATCTTTGCAATCTCTTTTAAAGAACCTGATTTTAGAACAAAGTTTTTAATAAATTCAAGATCTTCATTTTTCAAAGAAAGAATCCAATTTGGTACATTTTTGCTATCCATATCCCTCCTTTCTTGAATAGTAAGGTTCCTTTTTTTTAACTAAAAGTCAACAATTTTATTTTCCTTATTCAGTATGAATTTTCATCTTCACTCTATAAATAATAATATTATTAATGTTAATTTTAACTTTAAAATTAATTATTCTTTTTCTCCTTTATAGCATTTAAAAACGATTCTAATTGCTTTGCAAAAACTTTATTTGTTTCTCTTGCTTTTGTATAGTTTTTTCTAAGCATGTAGTTTTTTCTTCTGTTTACGGACAATTAGAATGAGCAGAATCCATATGCGTTCCTACATTAATCCCCCCTCCGTCTCTTTTTCCGCCTTTATCAGGATCTCTGTCTATTAAAGATTGACTAAGATGAACTTTATTTCAGAGGAATTTTCTATCAATGATAGTAGGATTTGTGAAAAGAACAAGACATTGCTACCTTCTTCATATGATTAATGTTTAATTTTATAATTTGGTATAAGTTAAAGGCTAACGTAGAAAATTAAGCTACCAATTCACAAATATTTGTGCAGATTAGTACAATAAATGCTGCACAAGTTTTGGTGAACTACACATTAATTAAATTTTTTATTTTTTGTAGGAAATTGTCGACAATAAACATTTTAAAAGTTTACAAAATTTTAATAAAATATAACTTGTGTACAAAAAAAAACAAAATGTATACATATTACTTTTTAATCAGTAAAGGCAAACCATTTGAAAGAGTGGGACGCAAAGCAACAGGTCTAAGGTTACATACTACGATGGCTGTGCTGCCTGAAATATTTTTATATTTTAGGAGGACACATGTTACAACAACTTATTGAACAAGACTTAGACAAAAAATGGGTAGAATTGATAGTACAAGCTAAATAGTTAGACATTTCCATTGATGAAATTAAATTACTTTTACTTATATTTTTTCTAGAAGATAGGAGCAATACAATGTTTAATACTTACTTGGAAAGAGAATACTCGCTAAATCAACTAGAAAGTCATATTCAAAAGTTACGTAAAGAACTTATTAATGTTGGTATGAAAGAAGGCTTTAATAGTTCAACTACAATTCAAATTAGTCAACAGCTTGATTATTTTATTTTTCAGTACCAACGATACAAGAAATGATATCAGTCTAATAATTCCTTTGTATATGAACCATTCTTCAATACTTACCTGATTGTAGTTTTCTCTACTATTAGACATTCAACTTAGCCCTTTTTGTTTTCAGCTCAAATTTTCTTTATAAATCCTGGTTAACTCAGCATTGCTCCATATATCCAATTGTGAGTATAGCCACTTTGGTAGTCCTTAATGGATTCATAAGATACTTCAACACCTGTGAATAGATTAGCTCTTAATCGAATCGTTACTTGTTTTCCATCTACTGCACTATTTTTTCGAACAGTGACATTAAATTCTCCTATCTTGGTTAAACTAACATAAAATCATAGGAGGATTAGTATGAAGAAAAGAAAGTATGAAAAAATCACCTTAAGAATATTATGTGTTATAGGAATTGGTTCTTTCCTTAACTTACTTCGAAAGCCTCCATTAAAAGATTGGCTAATTATTTTCTTATTGAAAAGTTATATAGCCTCCATTTTAGATAATCTTTTAGTAAAAAAGGGTTATTTAACATACCCAGTAAAATTATTAAAAACCTTTGATGTCAGCGTTTTATTTAGTTATCTCCTTTTCCCTGTATCCTGCATATACTTCAATCAAGTAACTAAAAATTCAAGTTTTTTAGGGATATTGACTAAATCCTTATTATTTAGCGTTCCATCTGCATTAGCTGAACATTGGATTGAAAGAAATACAAATTTAATTAAATATAAAAAATCTTGGACAACAATACATAGCTTTATTTCCATTGCATCAACCTTTTTAATCGTTCGATTTACTATGTCACTAATTAGAAAAGTAGCTTCTAAGCAATCAGGAAAAAACTGATTGCTTTTTAATTTTGTTACTGAACTGTTGTTGTCTACTTAGGCATTATCTTTAATACTCTACTATATGCGTTCATATATCAATCCCTCAGCTTCTCTTTTTCCGTTTTCATTGGGATCTCCGTACATCACAAATTGACCAAGACCCGCTTCTTCTACTTCTTCGGCAATTAGTCCGTACACTCTTTGTAAGGAGGGGATATCACCTTGTAAAGCAGAAATAGCAGTACCCATGACCGGAACCACATTTGATAACCCTTGTTTCAGCTTATCGAATAGCGGCTGAGAAACGATAGTGAATAATTGCCCTATCGGTATCATTGGAGATTAATCCATTGAAAGATTGAGATTGAATTTCCATACCGCCCTTATAACGATCGTCCATAAGAGCAAATAAGGCTTTATTAAAATTATCTAATTCAACAATCTGTTCCCTTTCGTTCCAAACGTCATACATGCCCATATCGGCTGCTTGTTCTTTGAGCATGGTTTTAGTTATACTAAATTCTTTTACAATTAATGTTACTATTAAAATTAATATTAATATTAATTTTAATAGATATGGTCATTTCTTCCATACTCTGTATATCACCATACAGTTCGGAGCACATCATCACCCTAGTTAATATTAACTAGGGTGATGAAAATAATTTAGGGTGCCCGGCGTACTAATAGTCGTTACCTTCTATTAGCGAGTGTTATCGTCATAAATTTTCATCCTTAGACTTCCTCTGCTCTCTACGGATTCCGAGCCGTTTCCAGCTTGGCTTTCCTCGGAATTGCCTTTTAAATAAATCTAAATGTATATCCGTTACACTTTACTCATTTCTTTTAAAAGGGATTTTCCGATTTTACCGAGCTTGCTATATGCCATTACTGACATATGGGGCTAACCTTTAACCCCTAACTGATACCATATCTCCGATAATGCCTAAAACGTCTTGTGCTTTCATCCCAGAGGCTTGGAGTCGAGTCGTTGCCTCTACAATGTAGGGAATCTCAAACGGTGTTTCTGCAGCAAATTTTTTCGCCCAGGCTAACGTGTCCGATGCCTGTTGAGCGGAACCTTTAACCACCCACGGTCAACGTGTTTTCATATTGTTCCATGGCGGAATTTGCTCCACTCGTGGCTTTATACGCTCCGCTTAATGCCCCTTTGACCGTTTCAAATATAGCCAATCCACCCATTACTTCGGTAGCAATGAACCGGATTTTCTTTAAAAAGCCAAAAAAATCGGACACCTCCGATTTCGCCTGTGCACTAGCCGCTGTTATATCAATATTGGCATTTCCTACATTAGCCATGTTCGGTTCACCACCTTGCTAATGTTATCTTTTTCATTAAAATTAATGTTAATTTTAATGAAATTAGTCGCTTTTCCACCAAGCACCAGTGACGAATTGGCTTTTTGCTTCTTCACGGATGCCACCACGAATTGCTTGGATGGTATCATTTGTAGGTGCGCCATTAATCGTTAAATTTTTTAAAATATACTAATTACCACGAACAGAATTAGCATCATCCGTTTCGGTAGAAGAAAGGAACTTAGCATCATAAGAACGGCCGTATGGATTCTTGAAAATATCGTGTCCCTCTTGTAAAGGAATCCCCCTTTGTAAATCCTCTACATAGTTTTTTAATGTTGTGATCGGATCCATTCGAGTTAGATAAGAATCAAGCCTATCGTTGCTACAAATTCCCGAGAAGGTGAAAACATCCTCTTTCGTTAATGGTTCTAAAATTTGCCGATTGATTTTTCGTAGAATTTCTTCCCATTGTTCGCCGGTAACTAACTCTGCCGATACACGAATGGGAATATGAATATTAACATCCGTCAAGATTTCCTCCCCTTTCATTAAATTAAGTATTAATGTTAAAAAAAAATTAATTTTAACATTAATATTATTTTTATAAAAAAGTTGAGTTATTGATTACTCAACCGTTCCCACAATTTAAGGCCCTTTTCATCTAACCATACTCTTGTAAACGGATCTTTGTAGTATTCAATAAACCTTCTTTTTTGCTTATCGTCCAGTTCCCTTTTTTGTTCAAAATGTTCCTTACAAAGCCAATGTTCTGAATCTGGTTTATTCCACTCTACAAATTTATAGAGTTTTTCTGCTCCCGTGACTTCACAGGATAGTCCTTCGCACTTTTCTATTCTCATAATTATCACCTTTTTAATTGATTTTAGTTTAAAAAGGCTTGGAATATTCCTCTTCTTTTTTCATTTCTTTTCAAAGTGCTCTGTAAACTCCCTAATCATTTCTGGACTAAAGCCAAATTGAAATCTTAAAATTCGGATGGTTATTTTTAAAAATATAGCAGCATGAACTTCTTTTGACCGCTTTATTTTAGATTGATAGATAGAGATTAACTGATTAGTTGGGTTACATATCATATTTATTCTCATTATTCCATTGATTCTCCCTCTAATATTCTTTGATACCAGCAACGGCACATAATAACATTTGATGCATTCGCACCTAGGCTTGTATCTCCTGGAAACAATAACGGTTCCAATTGACCGGAGCCATTTGCCACTAAAAACGGTTCATCTATTTCTACAACTTGTCCATCTGCTTCCCGATATCCATCTCTGGTACGGTCTTGTTGTGCTGACATCCACTTATTCCCGATAACTATTCCGGATTGTACATCTGCAAAATATTGGCCGCTTCTTCCGGCAGAGATAATTTCGGTTCTTGCAATGGTTAAAGCTCGTTCTTAGGAAAATGCATAACTTGCTCGTAATACGGCTGCAGCCTTTTGAATAGTTGGTTTCCCTTCCGCTACCACATCCCATCAAGTCATAATTACCTCTTCATCGTCCCGGTTTGTAACATAGTAAAGAATCCTAGTTGGAAGCTCTCCAAGATCCTTTAATCGTTCAATATACAGCTCCATTTGGTCATCTGAAAATGCCTGAAACTTTCTTTTGGCTCGAACAGTTAAAGCGGCTAGCTCCTCTGCCCAAGGATCTCCTGTGCTTATAATAAAGTCATCGGGTTCATCAGCTCGAGTCTTTTTTGACACTATTCCTCTTTTATCTGTTCGAAACGCACTCAATGGGTCTGCTTCTGTGGTGGAGGTCGTTTCCGGCTCCGCAACAGCAGCATGACCGACCATTGCATTAGCGGCTTCATCGTTCGTGATCCAATCCTCTTTACGTTGCATAATTTTTGTTTCGGTTTCTGTCTTTTCAGCATTAGCTTCAGATTGACGGTCAGTTACTCGTAATTCATGAAACGTCAGCTTTGCAGATCGTTGTTTACCGTTCACTTGCAGTACGACATTATAGGCTTTCTCCAGGATTCTTTTTATGGCTCGTTGAATACTTTGTATCCCTGCAACATATATTTGCCATTGTACGGTTCCATGCGTTTCTGTGGTTCCTTCGTTCCTTCCAAGGAGAATCGGCAATTGCTTTAAGGCTGTTACGACTTGTTGATTAATAATGTCGATGACGGCCTGAGCATTGATGGTTCCGGTTCGGGTTCCCCCAACCGTTTTTATTTCTATGGAGCTGGTATGGTAAAAATCATTATCCGGCTCCACTTCTAAAGCAATAGCTCCTTGGGTAAAGTCGGTCAATAGCATAATGTTTATCAGTTGATCTAATCCACCACCATATAGTTTCCCTACATTTGGAGCATAACTGTTTAGCAAATCCGTACTCTGTTTTTCCGGTCTGCCGTTTGGTGTGACAGCCGCCAAACGGCAGACCGGTATTCGCTAAGCGCAAGAAATTCCAAATTGCCATAGAAGCATCGGGATTTAGGTCACGTATTACTTTCAGATTTTCCAGCACTTCTCTTGTCCGGTAATCTTTCCGTTTGATAATTCCCTCATACCAATACCACTGTTGCTCCCATCTTGCTTTTGTTTGCTTCTCATTTGGCAATGCTCTTATAGTATTCATGATGGATTGCTGAACCACATTTCGTACATCCTGTAAAGAATCTATTCCAAAAAGCCAATGGCTCTCACCTCCTTCCTTGAATATAATTCACTTATAACAAAAGGAGTAAGGTAGTAGTATTAGAAAGCCGGAATTGTAGAAGCTAGTCAAGCGATAACAAAGATGATTAGTAAGATACCAAGGAAGCAATTGATACTTATTATCTTAAACAACACGAGTACAGCTGCAAGAAATGTAAGCACTCCACCAAATGCCGAACTAACAAATATCGTTTCTTCTATAGCCAAGTAAATAAGCACTATTACAAGAATTCCTATTAAAGCAGACCATATCCAAATTCATCTTTCCTCCTCTCCTTTTTCAGCATTTTTTTCATACATGTTCACTAGCTTCCATCCATTCAATTTCATTTCATCGACATATGCTTCATTGGAATGTTCTAGCAAGATACCATGCTTGTTTTGTAGTATATACCAAGTTTTTATGTGTTATTTATTTATTTTAACATTAATTTTAACATTAATTTTATTTTTTTTATATATATTTTTCATTTATTTGGAAAATTAGATTATTTACATAAAAATCATAAGGAATATTCTCAAAATTATTTCTTAGGCCTCTATCCATACTTTCGTACAAATAAAATTATAATTTGATAAAGAGGTTGGTAGATATTTATGGCATTTAGATAATGTATGTTGGGGCAGTATATGAATCAATCATTTTGAATCATTAATCAGTGTAAAACCGTATAGCTCCTTATTTATAAATAATTGCTCAGCCACTAGCAAGATTTGTCATGAAAAAATTACATTTAAGATAGACGATTAAAGCAGAGAGTATAAATCTGTAATATCGTAAATCCATATGTTGAAAACACAGAAAACTCCTTGTATAGAAGCTGACTCAAATGGTCGTATAAAAATGACTTTTTGAAATCAGCTTTCTTCTTAACCAGTCATTTCTTTTTTTGTCATTTCCTTTGAGCATTCTTAATACTTCCTCATTGTAGCCTCTTTTAACTATAATCCCTTAAAGTAATGCTTTCTCATTCTCCTTTAATAAAAATAGTTCATAATAAAAATCTCCCATATTCTCATATACAAATTATAAATTTTAAGGAGAGGGACAACGAACCAGTCCCCGACCCAAAGAAAGGGGCCAATATGAAATCAACAAGAGTACTCATCACGTTGGTTACAGCATTAATAGGTGGCTTTGTTTTCAACCTGCTACATATTCCAATCCCCTGGCTGCTTGGTCCTATGATTGCAGTATTGCTTGGTTCAAGTGTATTAAAAGATAAATATGAATGGCCAGGTATGATTCGAAATACGGGAATGATTATTGTGGGCTACACTATTGGCTTGTCACTGACTATTGCTGCACTTAAAGAGATGGTTCATCAATTTCCCTATATGCTGCTTATGACTACTCTTCTGCTCCTTTATTGTGCTGGTATTGCGTTTCTTGTATCAAAACTTTCGAAAACCGATTACAAAACAGCATTAATGGGTTCTATTCCTGGTGGGTTAACGCAGATGATCATTTTAGCTGAAGACACAAAAGGGATTAATCTTACTGTCGTTACTGTCACTCAAGTCGTTCGGCTAATGATGATTGTTATTTCCATCCCATTACTTATCGTTAGTCCGATATTTAGTAAAACGAATGAAAAATCCGCTACTACTTTACCGAACATTGTCACAGAACAAATAACTTGGGGTAGTTTGTTCCCTAATATCTTGATTTTTGTTTTAGTATGTGTGGTATGTGCCATTGTTGGCAATAAAATTAATTTTCCTACGGCATTCCTGCTTGGACCAGCTATCGGGACAGCTATCGTTCAAAATTTAGGAATACATGGACCTTCACTGCCAGTACTTATCATTAATATTGCTCAACTTATGATTGGCACCTATGTCGGCTTATTGCTTAAGCCTAATTCTCTAGTAAATAAGGTTCGAACTATTTCCCTTTCGATAGGAAGTGGATTTTTACTGATCTTCGGAGCAATGGGATTAAGTTATCTATTATCATTGTCACAGCCGATATCAAGAGCTACTGCCTTGCTCAGCCTTGCCCCAGGAGGAATGGATCAAATGGGAGTGATTGCTCATGAGATTCATGCTAATTTATCTTTTGTGGCAGGATATCAATTATTTAGAACTTTTTTCATATTTTTCTTAGTGCCGCCTTTGTTGCGGATGTTGTTTAAAATAAGTGAAAAGAGACACAGTGAAAAGGGATAGAATTATTTAATGAAAGGAGAATTTTTATGGATTCATTAAACATTGATTTTAACACAACAGCACTTGTCATCATTGATCTACAAAAAGGAATTGTTGGTATGGTATCAGAAGGGCAACAGGTAGTGGAGAAAACAGTCCGTCTTGTAGAATATTTTCGTAAAAATGAAGGTTTTATTGCTTTCGTAAACGTTGATTACCATGATGGCAAAGATAATTTAAAGCCTATTACAGACAATCTAACTACTAGCCGTGGAGCTTTGCCAGAAGACTGGGCAGAATTTGTGCCTGAACTTGAAGTAGGATCAAATGATTATACCGTAACAAAACGTCAATGGGGTGCTTTCTTTGGAACAGATTTAGATTTGCAGCTTCGACGCAGAGGAATTAATACCATTGTCTTATGCGGAATTGCAACAAACATTGGGGTAGAAATGACAGCAAGAGAAGCGTTTCAACATGGATATAATCAACTATTTATAACAGATGCGATGACAACTTTTAGTAAAGAAGAACACGAAGCAACCTGCAAATTCATTTTTCCTAGAATAGGAAGAGGAAGAACAGTAGAGGAACTTATGAACGAATAAAAGAGGCTGCCCAAAAGTATAAAATGATAGGCTCCCCCTAAAGCAAACAGACTTTATGTTTTAATCTGTCTACCCTAGGGGAAGCATATCAATCGTTAATTTTAGGGAGTTTTTTTACAAAACCTTACTGAAACAAGCCGTTTTTCCTATAAGGAAACCGGCTTGTTCTTTGTTATTCCTCTAATTTTTGATTTTTTGTTTTCTTATTTATTGAATTTAATCTTAATGCAGAAGCTAGTATAATTACCATACCCACTATTCCAATCCAAATAAGGGTTGATACAGAATCCCAAGTTAATCCTTTATCGAAGAAGAGTAGTTCTCGTAAACCTTCTACCATAAATCGCATTGGCAACCAAGAATAGACCCAATCATGATAAAATGGTGACATCATTTCTGGAGCCATTGCAAGCAATGGTGCACCAAAGAAAAGCATTAAGATAAAAATAGGCATACCTCTAAGCCCTATTATGGAAAGTACAGCTGAAATCATTAGAAAAAAGCTAAAGGATGTAATAGATAAAAATAATGCTGTACTCGTGAAATCTGGAATATGGAGCCCTACCATCCCTTCTGCCAGCCAAGTTAAACCAAATCCAACGACAAGGGTGACAATTGCACCTATTAAAATTTGCACCAATTTTACTGCAAAGTTCTCTTTTCGATTAGTAATGGTTGCTTTTCTAAGAGCGATAAAAATGATAGCAGCACTCGCTAGGCTTGCCATCCAAAGCGGTTGGAATAAAGAAACAGGCGCATTACCGTTTGCACTATTAGTACCCGTTTCATTAACATTTATGACTTTTTTTGTAATAGGAGTTGCTAGACTTTCAGCTTGCTTTGTTGTTAATGTTGCTCCTTGTTGTTCTAGTCCGTCTAGTAGTTGTGTACGAACATTGTTGTTAATGTTGTCCACTACTCCGTTCAATATTTGTCCTGCCATTGTTGACGCCATTGTGTTCATACCTTGGTTAACAAATATTTCGATTTCAGCTGAAGAAGGTGTTGGAGTTTGTAAAGAAGCCTGCTTAGCACTAAAATCTTTCGGAATAACCAATGCTGCATAATATTCTTGGTTATCTAATCCTTTTTGTACTTCCTCTGCGTTTTTTACTTCCACCCATTTCACAGTAGGGTCTTCTTGATCTGTAGTTGCTTTTGAATTTTCTTTTATCATTTTCACGATTGTTTGACCCATATTCATTTTTGACTGATTGGGAATCTCCATCCCAGCATCCTCATTTACGATTGCAATAGGTAGATTTTTGGGTTCTGGTTGGACCGATGGAATTAATGTTAGTGAAAAAATAAATATAATGGTCAATGCAATGATTGGTGATAAGAATAGTAGTTTGTTTTTAAACATATTTGAAATCCTCCTAGATGATAAGTTACAATAAATACACACCGTGTTGTTTATTATGTTCTAAATTATAAGTTTGAATTACATTCTGTTCAATAATCAAATACGGAATATGCGTTGGTTACGGGACACCTTTCTTAATTGTGTTGGATAAAAATAAGGAGGAATTTGCATGCCTGGTAGTAAAACTGATTTACGGGTCATTCGGACAAAAGAAGCCATTCGAGATGCACTAATAGAATTAATAGATGAAAAAGGTTTCGAAGCAATTACAGTTAAAGATATAACAACTAGGGCGAAAATTAATAGAGGGACATTTTATGCACATTATCAAGACAAATTTGATTTAATGACGAAATGCGAAGAAGAAATTATGTTAGAAATGTCCAGAATTGTAAAGCAAAACTTCCCAAGTGTTATTGATTCACTTGAAATGGACTCTCCGACTGTGCCACCATTTCCTCTTACAGTTTCATTATTTGAGTATCTAAATAAAAATAGTGATATTATGAAAGCTGTATTAGGTCCAAAAGGAGATTTATCATTTCAAACAAGACTAAAAGAATTTATGTGGGAAACACTTTATGGGAATAATCCAAACTCCATGGTAAAGGAAGAAAATTTCCTTGTTCCAGCACAATATTTAGCTTCTTATATGGGAACTGCAAAAATAGGGGTAATTCAACAATGGCTGAATAGCGGCAGAAAAGAATCTCCTCAAGAAATGGCTCGTATCCTAACTACCATTACGGTTAATGGTCCCTTGTTTGCAGCTGGTCTAAAAAAGTGAACCACAAAGAGAAGGGGACACTCCTTTAAAAGACAGGTACTTTCCCTTTATTTTTTATATAATTATTTAATTAACCTTTCCGACTTTTGAGATAAAAAAATCCCTCTATTGTAAGGAATGCCCCCGATCGTGGAACAAAAAAAAGACGGCCGTAGCGATTCTTCTGGAGTTTAGCCCCCAGGTAGATTAACACCAAAAGAAAAAGCACTCGTTTTTTGAGTGCAATCATTATCTTTTTTTCTTTTTTGATTTATTACCAAATAGACCTATTGCAACTGCTACTCCAATAGCTACAGCAAACCATGAAGCGAAACTCATCACTTCCACCGCCTTTTTTGCTTTAACATTTATACGAATCTATAAACGAAAGGTTTCAGCATTAAAGGTGATACTTGCGTTAAAATTCTCAATAATTTTTTCTCCCTCATGATACAATTTACAAGTATACTCACTAGTGAAGATTTCTTCTTGCGTTAACTTGCGCCATTAGTTGCATAAATAAAGGGATCGCTACAGCAATCCCTGTTCTTTAACTCTTGACCCGTTATTAAGTAATTAAGTTGTATTATAAAGAATTTTACCATCTATCTATATTAAAATCAGTTACCCTCAGGAAGGTAGGAACAACAATAATCTACAACAGAATGAACCTTTAAGGAAAAGCTTTCATTTGCAGGTACATAAAATATACCATTATTTTGAATCGACTTCCATTCTTGTCCCTTTAATTTATATTCTAGTATACCCGTTTGAATATTCATCTCTTCTTTTTGAGATGTTGAAAATTCATATTCTCCTGGAAGCATTATTCCTAAAGTTTTTTGGGTTCCATCTTGAAATATGATAGTTCTACTTGTTACCTTTCCATCAAAATAAATGTTTGCTTTTGTACTGATTTCTACATTAGTAAATTGTGACATTGAATTCATCCTCTCACTTTTCTGTTCTCATTTAATCATAAAAACTTCCAATAGGAAACTAAAAAATGGAGAGCTCTGGTAAAACACTATAAATGTTCCAGTAATTTTAGCATCATTAGGTTTCTTTATTTAAGCCCAAAAACAAAAAGCCACCACATTTGGCAGTCTGATATTAAACTAAAGCATCCTTTGTTTTAATTCCATTTTTTTACAATATTAATTATCAATCGGCTTGGTTTGTTCAACAACAAAAGGTAGAAAAGAGTGATCTTTGTTCAAAAGAAATTTTTCCAATGCAATGAATGTAGGATGTTCATCTATTCCAGATACAATTAATGTAATTTCATCACCTACTTCAATAGCTAAACCCATAACTTTAACAGTTAATTGACTACTCACCATTACATTTTTTCCACCACATACAATTCTTCCATCTTTAATTATCATTACTTTACTATTAAAGGAATAAATCTTTTGTACAAAAATGGCTGCATGGGTAGCCGGTTGAAGTCCTCTCGGGATCTTAACTACAAGTTTTTTAACCACCATTTAGCTCACCTAATTTCCCCGATAATCCACCCAGTTATCTTAAATATGTATTTTAATCATTATTTTTCTGTAAGGATAACATTTGAATGATTGTCTTCATTACAGCGTCTTCTTCATTAGAGCGAGTAATGAAATTTGCAACATTTTTTAATTCTTGAACGGCATTTCGTACAGCAAAGCTATATGTTGCGCGGACCATGAGTTCTAAATCATTGAAACCATCTCCGAAAGCCATTGTTTCTTCAGGAGTCACATTCAATAATCGCTGTAAGTGTTCAACAGTCGTACCTTTATGAACATTGACATTCGCTATATCTATCCAAGCAGCTTCAGAAGCTACAATATAAGCTGATTCAAAATGCGGAAATAGTTTTTCTCTGGTTTCCATACATCTCAACAATGGGTCATGAATCGTGATTTTAACAAAATCCTCTGTTATTTCCTTAAAATCAGAGACTTTTCTTACTTGCGCATAGGACCTTCTGACAATAGCTGCTTCCTCTTGAGGAATATTATCTTTTATTACTGCACCATTTCTTGTACACGCAATAATGGTATGTTCCAAGCTTATTTCCTCAAGTAAATCGATAATTTCCAGTCCTAATTTATTACTAAGCAGAGATTCATAAACAAACTCTCCGTTATGCTTGATTCGAGTTGCGCTATCACCTAAAATCCATAAATCATTTGCATCATCACCAAATAACTCTTCTACACGTTCACACTGCTTACCGGTAACAGGAGCGAAAACAACACCTTTTTCTTTCATTATCTTTTTTACATCCTTGTACAGTTTCCTGTTAAAATCACCGCTATTATTTAAGAATGTTCCATCCATATCAGTTAACACTAATTTAATCATATAATTTTCTCCTTTAATTTCTGATTTTGAAAAATGTAAGTAAATACTTTTTATTTGATAGGACTCTTACGATTTTGAGCAACTTATGACCATTTTGATAAAAATTATTTTTTTCACTTCTTCACATAGGGAGTATTATCTGTTAATTGCTTCAATCTGATCATTTTTTCTGACCCTATTAGGATGAATTATCTCAAACGAGCTTCCTCATCCAAATCTTCTTGAGTTATTTCTTTGTCCTTGTAATAATATTTTAAATCGTGTTCATTGATGGTACGCAACACTTTGCAAGGATTGCCAACAGCAACAGAATTAGCTGGGATATCTTTCGTCACTACGCTTCCAGCACCTATGACACTGTTTTCACCAATGGTTACCCCAGGGCATATCGTACTACCAGCTCCAATCCAACAATTATCCTCAACTTTAACTGGATCAGCATACATATATCCTCTGTAATTAGGATTGATTGGATGACCAACGGTAGCGATTGTTACAGCTGGACCAAACAAAACATCTTTTCCGATGATAATTTTAGTGTCATCAACAAAATTACAGTTAAAATTAATATAAGTACCCTTTCCGACTTCAATGTTGGTTCCATAGCAGAAGTAAAATGGAGGCTCTATCCATGCTTTTGTTTCTTTACCGAATATTTCTTTCATCAGTCGCACGCGCTCCTCTAAAGCATCCGGTCCTGTCGCATTAAATGCAATCATTCTTCTTTTAGCCTGCATCCTGTCTTCCGGCAGTCCTTCACAATAATCTGTGAATAATTTTCCAGCAGAAATTCTTTCTCTCATTGTCATCATACATCGCTCCTTCTATAATTCTATTTGTTCTCTAACCTTGATTAAAAAGTGGGCATCGTTTCACCTTACTTATGTAAAATCTCTTGTAATATTGTTTAACCATCTGTATTGGCGGTAACGAATTATAGCCAAGGGTAGCTTTATCATTTCATCTAAACTGATTACTGCATACAGGATTATAGGATGTACATGCCACACAAATGCACTCATATAACCTAATGGCAATATGATAAACCACATAACGACAGAGTCGCACCAAAGACCAAATTTTGCATCTCCTCCAGCGGGGAATATGCCACCGATGATAGTTGAGTTTATCGACTTACCAATACAGTAGTAAGCGCATATATAAAGCATCCCATTAAGATAAGCTTGTGCAGTACCATTTAAATCCACTATATGGAATACCACGGGTTTTATCAGCAAAATGGTTCCCCCAGCCACTACTCCGAATATCAGTGCGTATAAATTGATCCTTTTGCCGACTTTTATTGCCATCTTCCTATCACTGCTGCCTAGATATTTTCCAACAAGTACAGCGCCCCCGCTAGCAATACCACCACAAAAAACGATTGCCAAATTTTTGACTACTGTTGCAATGGAGTTAGATGCAACCATATCAGCGCTTACATGCCCAATAATGACAGTTGTTACAGTCAAGGCGCCACCCCAAACGAAGTAATTTGCCTGAATAGGCATTGTGTATTTCAGGAAATCGTTGCGCAAGTGACGTTCCATATCATCACGTAAAGGCAAGTGGAACCGAACTTCCCCGCGTCTTATTGAGTGGACAATGCAACATCCAAGCTCGATAAATCGTGCACAAACAGTAGAGACAGCGACACCTGTAATAGCCTTTTCAGGCATACCAGGAAACAAAACAAATACACAAAGTGCATTAAGTGCTATGTTCAGAATAAGGCATATTGAACTAACCCATGCACTAAGGCGTGCGTTCTCCATACTCTTCATCACGCTAAGATACATCTGAGAAATCCCCATTGCGATATAAGAAAACGAGACAGCCCGCAAAAAAATTGTGCCATATTTGATTAACTCGATATCATTTGTAAAAAGCCGCATCAGCATTTCTGGGAAGCACAGTGAAAGTCCGAAAAAGAAAATGGATATACCAAACGAAAACATATTGGCAATACTAAGGACATGTTGTATCGTTTTGACATCCTTCCTCCCCCAATACTGTGCCGTAAGAATACCTGCTCCTGTTGCCATACCCATATAAAAAAGGGTCAACACAAAAGTTACTTGCCCTGCTAGTGATACGGCAGACATTGCCGACTGATTAATTATTCCTAGCATTACAACATCCGCCGCGATGACGGCTGCTGAGATTAGATTCTGTAATGCAATTGGTAATACCAGCGAGATCAACGCACGATTAAAGTCACTATTCTTCGTTATTTCCGTCCTTACATGTTGCCACACCACACATCCCATCTTTCTTACGTATCTTGTAATATCAAAATTGTATAAGTTTCTACTTGTTGTTTCCACCAAAATCGAATATAATTCTATCAAAATCGTATATTCTTTCAGAAGGTGTGGCTATGAGTTTAGAGTTGGAAGTTTTCTCTGATTTATCAGAACAATTAAATTATAATTTGCCTGATTTTCCACTTTATGTGCGTAAAGGTGATCTGCATCAATTCGATAGATTTGCAGCAGCGTGTCATTGGCATCCTGATTTGGAGTTTATTTTCGTGCTAGACGGGGCAATAGAATATTTTGTGAATGGTGAAACAGTGCTTATTGAGATGGGTAATGGAATTTTCGTAAACAGCAAACGTTTGCATTATGGTTTTTCTACCGATAAGGTTGACTGTTCTTACATTGTGGTTGCTATCCATCCTTCACTGCTCGGTGAGAGTACACACGTAGGTAAAATGTATCTGGATGAAAAATTCGGACAAGACACTGAAGACTATATTTTGCTTACATCCCAAATCCCCTGGGAAAATGAAGTCCTACTTTCACTGAAGCAGATTTACAATGACATGAACAGCAATACATGCAATCCACTTCGTCTTCTTTCACAGGTCACGTCTCTTTGCGCCTGTATAGGAGATCATATACAAAAAGTTTCTGGGCATCTTAACGATGATCAGTCATGGATGGCTGTTCGGAAAATGACTGGATTCATCCATCATCATTATGACCTTAAGGTAACACTTGATGACATTGCAGTCGCGGGTTCTATATGTAGGAGCAGATGTTGTGAGTTATTCAGTAAGTATATTGGTCAAACACCCAACACCTATTTGGTACGATATCGTATTCAAAAGAGCTGTGAGATGTTGCTGGAAACAAATAGATCGATCAGTGAGATAGCGATGGTGTGTGGTTTTCAAAGTGCGAGCTATTTTTCATATGTTTTTCGTAAGGAAACGGGATTGACACCACAGGATTATCGAAAGAAAGTTACTTTATCTATACATTAAGTATAAGAAAGAGAAGAATGAATGCGATAAAATAGAGGTTCAAAATATATGTCCCTAATGAAAATCTCATTGAAAATGATCTTTGTCTTCTGGAAACACTGATTTATACTTTTAATTAACTCAGGATTAATACGAAGATCTTAATGACAATCATAAGGAAGAAAATAATGAGTTTTTAGATATTTTTATGACCCTATCCATCGTTGTTTATACCAGTTCCTATTAAAGTAACCTCCCTCAATAAACAAACAATTATCTCTTAAATACGCAGTTTTTCTTAATATTTCTATCCTGATTGATTACTCTATTAGCTTTGATCAGTACGAAAAGAAAACACTCAAGTAGTTTAGGAAGAAAAATAGCTTGGGTTATTTGGTGAACCAAGAGTAAAAATTTTAAAACTTAATATTGAGGGATAAAATATTATTGAATAATGAGCAAAAATGGGGAGCATGTAGCTCCCTATTTCCCTTTACCTATTTTTTTACGCCATCTGGATAATTTTTTACATAATGTTTATCGCCTAGATGTTTAAAATCGTTCACGGTTTTCCGCAATTCATTTGTAAGAGTAAACTTTACTTCGTTCATTGTTCTATAAAAAGTATGCTCTTTGCACCCGTCAGGTTTAATTCCTGCAACTGCATTTGATGCTACTATCCGACGATGTTCATGAATTAATTTATCAAGGGCTTCCAGCACATGTTGTGTGTATTTTGCTACGTCCTTGTGTTCCAATTTTAATTGGTCTTGTAACTCTTTAATATGTTTGTCCATCTTAAACCCTCTTTTCATGTTTTAAGGAGCGCTATAATTAACTAATTAGTAATAAATAAACTATCTAATAATATGTTCCCAATAAATGTTCTACATATTACTTGAAATTTTTACCTTTAGAAATTAATTTTGCCGATAAGCTTAATAGATATATAAAATTTGAATGGGGTGACATAAATAACTCTATAACAACTAAAAAAATTAATATTTAAATTAACGTTAATAATAATATTTATAACTCTTTCTTCTGTTATTCTTTATTCGCTCTTTTCTTCTTCACATCGCTTACTTTCGGTGGTACAGTAAAATTTCGTTCTTTCGCCTCGTTTAGTTTTTCAAATGCTCCGGAAATAGCATCCTTTTTATACGTGTTCACTAGATTCCATCCACTCATTTGCATTTCATAAACATATGTTTCATTGGAATGTTTACTAGGATAACTTGCTTGTTTTGGAGTATATAGCAAGTTTTCGTATGAACTTACTTAATATTAAAATTAATACTAATACTAATTATTATTAATGTATATTTTTTCATTTAAAGGAAAGGATGAATGGGTTTTTTAATCCCCATTCAGTGTGTCGACAAACTAAAAGCCTATGGTATGTCGTCCATAGGCTTTTAGTCATTTATTTCGAGAAAAGCTCTTTTGCTTCTTCCATCGCAAGCTTGTTGCCGAGTGCAGAGTAGTCAAGCCAAGGCTGATCGGAGATGACATAGATATGATTGTTTTTGACTGCTTTCATTCCTTGGTAAATTGGAGATTCTTCCAGCTGTTTGAAGGCTGTTTGGGCTTCATCATCACTATTAACCACTACAAAAATGGCATCTGCATCAAAATCAGGCAAGACTTCTTGAGAAATGACTTCATATGGCTGTGTGGAATCCAATTCCTCGATGCCACGTGCTGGCTGTAATCCTAAATCTTCAAAGAGCATTGGACCAAGTGGACGTTTAGTCGTAAATACACGCAGTTCTTTCGCAGTAACACGGATTGCCAGCGTTGTACTGTCTGCTCCAAGCTCCTCCGTAGCCAAAGTTTTCACTTCATTTGTCAGGCTTTCATATTCTGTAATAAAATCTTCTGCTTCTTTTTCACGATCAACTAGTTTGCCTATTGATTTCAAATGATCGCGCCAAGTCCCTTCATCAAGATTGAAACTCTCTGTAGGCGCAATTTTCTCATATTTGGAGATATCATCCCCTGAAAATTCTTCATCGATGTAGATGACAGAAGGGCTCAATGCAATTAATGCTTCCATGTCAGGGTCTTTTGCAGGTCCAAGCTTTGTCGTATCTTTCAGCTCGTCCTTTACATGTGGAAGGAAGTCATTCAAATCTCCACCGACAACAGAGCCGACAGGAGTTATCCCTAATGCAAGCAGATCATTTGTCAGATGGATCGAGAGGGAAGCGATCTTTGGGACTTCCTTTTCCTCATTTTTAGAATCCTCTGCTTTATTGTCGGTGGAAGCTGTTGGTCCGCAAGCAGAAAGTATCAATAATAGCATAGCGCTAAATAAAATGGCTAGTTTCTTTTTCATTGGTTTCTCCTGTTCTATGATGTGTTATTTTGTTTTTGTCAATAAGTAAAGAAAATAAGGTGCTCCTATCGCTGCAACGACAACTCCTGCTGGTATTGCATTAGGCTGGAATATCGAACGCCCGACAGTATCTGCCAGGACGAGAATCACCATACCGAGGAGGCCTGCGACTGGGAGGAATTGCTGATGTCTCGGGCCGACAAGTCGACGTGCGAGATGCGGTGCCACAAGACCAATAAAACCAATTCCTCCGACCATTGCAACACTCGCGCTTGATAGAGCAACAGCAATCGCAAGGATGTGCAAACGGGAGCGTTGAACAGAGACACCTAGCCCAACCGCAGCATTATCTCCTAAAGATAAGACATCTAATTTTCTCGATTGGAGCCAAGCGAGAGGTGTCAATACCACTATCCATGGCAAAAGGGCGATGACATGTATCCAATCTCTTCCCCAAACACTTCCGACTAGCCATCTTGAAGCAAAGGTGTATGTTTCTTCATCTAGATGAAGAGACAAAAATAAGGTGATGGCATTAAAGCTAGCCGATATGGCAATCCCAACGAGAATGAGACGAATAGGCAATATTCCTTTATAGCGGTCATATGTAAGCAAAAGGATGATAAATGCGGTGAGTATTCCACCGAAAAAGGTGAATAACGGAATGAGTACCGCTGCTTTTTCATTCAATGAATGAAAATAGGTAACAAATATGATGAGACCGAATGAAGCACCTGCATGTAAACCTAGAATTCCTGGGTCTGCCAGAGGGTTCCTTGTTAACCCTTGTAATATCGCACCGGCTATTCCAAGACCAATGCCTGCAAGCATTGTAATTACGATGCGGGGGAGGCGATATTCAAACAGCACTAACGTGTTTTTAAAATCACCAAACCCAAACAGAGTTCGCAAGACTTCTGCTGGAGCAATCCGCAATGAACCTGTATTTAGACTAATCAGGATGACACCGGCATTTATTAATATCAACAGAAGTGCAACCTTATAGGTCTTCTTACTGCGTGAATATATTCTCATCTATAAATCCCTCCCGACTTTACGTGCTACATAAAGAAAGAAGGGAACTCCCACTATAGCCACTAAAATTCCAATCGCTAATTCTCGTGGGGGATTTACAATTCGGGCTCCTAAATCGGCCATCATCAACAGGATAGCTCCCAACAGGCCTGACATCGGAATAATCAGTCTATAATCAGTCCCGACAAGCTTGCGAGCAATATGGGGAATAACGAGTCCAATAAATCCTATTGAACCGACTGCGGAAACAGAAACACCTGCCAAAATGACTGCTGCGATGATCGAAAACAGTTTTATTCGATTCACCTTAATGCCAAGGTTCATAGCCATTTCTTCTCCTAACATGATAAGCGAGATGGGGCGTCCCATGCTTATTGCCCATACGATTGTAATCAGAATGACAGGAACCAGAAGTTTCAAGTGATTCCATTTCACGCCGGCTACTCCTCCTGCATACCAAAAGGCAAGGTCCTGACTTAAATCAAAGTAAATGGCGATTCCTGTGCTCAAAGAGTGCAATAAAGCAGCAATGACCGTACCTGAAATCGTCAATCGCATCGGCGTCAAACCTCCAGGCACAGAAGCTCCCATCAGAAAGATCAGCAATGTGCTAAGCGCCGCCCCAATGAAAGAAAAAAACATTAATAGGGAATAGGAGATGCTCGGAAAAACAGCAAAGCATAGTGTTACGATAAACATCGCCCCAGCGTTAATGCCAAGTATCCCTGCATCAGCCAGGGGGTTGCGCGTCACACCCTGCATTAAAGCACCGGCAACAGCAAAAGCTGCCCCCACTATCGCTGCCCCTATTACTCTAGGTAGACGCAGCTCATAAATGATTTGCTGCTCAGTCAGCGAAGAATCATATTCAAACATCGCAGACCAAACTGTGTGAAAGGTGATATCTTTTGCTCCGAAAGACACTCCTAAAACCAAGGTAACGAATACCCCAATTAAGGAAAAAATGAATAAAAAAATATGCCAAAAAGCAATAAGATGGGGTTTCGAGAGTTTTTGAGAAATATTTTGTAACATGTTATCTCAGCCTTTATCTAATTGTCAATAATGAAAATCATTTTCAATTGCATTTTCCTATTATAGGTATAATATTGCTATAAATCAATCTTTTTTTATAGTTAAAAAGGGATATTAAAGATAGTTGCCGTTTCATTGATAGACGTCCATTTTCTTTCATACAATTCAGTACGTCTAGTGTGTATTGCGTTTTATAAAGGCTTTTTCTCCATATATCCTATATGGTTGAACGCAAATTTGGAGTACCAAATGATGAATCCCTATTTTTCTCGCTATAGTTATAAAGCTATCATGTCTGTTTAAGTATTCTCGAACAGCGCTAATTTTTTTTATTTCATATGAACATTTTTAAATAATTAATATTAACATTAATTATGACATTAATTTTATTACTAATTATACTTTCTTTATATTTTTTTCATTAGGTAGATTATTGAGGCTACA
Organism: Niallia nealsonii; assembly: GCF_002835805.1. Lineage (GTDB taxonomy): Bacteria > Bacillota > Bacilli > Bacillales > Cytobacillaceae > Niallia > Niallia nealsonii. The sequence continues at coordinate 25,525 of NZ_PISE01000037.1, forward strand.
TCAAAATCATAATACGCTAAAAAGATTTGTAGATGTTCTTCCTGCTTTTTAGAGATTATTAAGTGAAAAAGCAGATGATCGCTCAAATGAGCGTTTTTTTTTATACTATTTGGATACTTTAGTATTTTTTCTTAACTTTTACATTTATATATGCCGTTTAAAATGAAAACAACCCCCTTTTTCTACAAAGAACTTTTTGAAAAAGGGGGTTGTCTACACTCTGAATCAATCTATATAATAGCTTAATTATTTCTCAAGTTAATAATTATCAAAATTATTTTTCTGCGAATAACCTTGCAGCGAATACTAATAGTACTGTACCAGTAATACCTTCTATAACTCTATTGACACTCTCTCTTTTTAAAAACGTTCTTAGCTGTCGAATTAGTAAGATATAGAGTAAGTACCAAATACCAGTAAGTGCTGTAAAAGTGAGCCCAAATAAGAGAAATTGGAAAAAATGACTTTGATTATTTAAAACAAATTGAGGTAAGAAGCTCAGAAAAAAAACTGTTGTTTTCGGGTTGAAAATGCTTGTAATGAATCCTTGTCTAAAACTTTTTGCTGTACTACTTACATTAGTTCTTATACCTTCTATTTCTGATGTGATAACTCTTTTTGATAAAGCATTTTTATTGATTTGATTGAGAGATAGATTAAATAAGCTGCTCCAGCATATTTAATAATAGAAAATAGCATAGCTGATTTCATCAGGATAGCAGAGAGTCCTAATGTTGCCATTAGTGTATGTATTATCATTCCAGAAACTGTACCTAAAACTGTTTTGATACCTCCATCTCTCCCATATGAAATGGTATTCTTGGTTACTAATACAAAACCGGGACCAGGCATTATAATGATTAGAATTGCTGTTAAGATAAAAAGCAAATAATTCTCCATAAAACAATCTTCTTTCTTTTTTATAATATCACTACAAATAGTTTAACTTTATTCCTTATATAGAGAATGTTAACTTTAAAAATTTTATTAAATTCATAACAAATAAAAAAAACGGTGAAAATATAAGATTTCTATACCTTACCTAATGTCATCAAATATTTTGAATTGGAATAATCTTTTATACTTCTATTATGTTTAATATGAAGAAGTAGGTAGAGTAATATTCAGTGGCTCCGGCTTATGAACATTCATTGTGTCTATATCATGTAGCAAAGTATAACTACGGTGTAACATTAGATTGTTATAACGCTAATTTGTAAGTAATAACATTATCTAGCTTAATACAAAAATGAGTTCTTTTATCGAATACTTATTGTATACTTATTTTTATATTTATTTATAAATTGGAGGTTTATGATGCCATTATCAAATATTAATCCATACGTTAGAATGTCTACGTCTCCACCACCATCGTTTCTGCTCATAAACACGCTTATATTTAAACCAGATTAAGAATCTGCGAAATATAAGCTGTTTCGCAGATTCGAAGGAGTAGGAAATGAAATCTAACATTCAGTTTATATTATCTATGATTATTTTTGGAACAATTGGTTTAGTTGTAAGATACATTGACTTATCTTCGAGTGAAACAGCATTTTTAAGTAGCTCAATTGGTTGTCTCTTTTTAATATTTGTATTCGTTAATCAAAGAAAAACTTTTAAATGGAAAAAGTTGAAGAGTAATGCGTTAGTTCTTTTGGCTTCTGGAATAGCCTTGGGAGGCAACTGGATTTTCCTTTATCAGTCCTATGATTACACATCTCTCGCAAATGCTACATTAGGTTATTATTTTGCACCTGTTTTTGTGATGTTACTTTCACCTATTATTTTAAAAGAACATCTACCAATAAAAAAAGTGATATGTATAGTTATAGCGGTAATAGGTATGATGTGCATTGTGGGAAATGGGATAAGTGCATCTGAAAAAGATGATGTACTTGGAATCATTTTGGGGTTAGTTGCAGCAGCATTTTATGCTGCATTGATGTTGTTGAATAAATTTATTAAAGATATAGATAGGTTGGAAGTAACCATTATTCAACTGGCTACTACAGCTTTTATTCTTCTACCTTACGTTCTTATTACAGAAGGATTTAACATCCTAAATGTATCTATATCCTCCATTCCTTTTATTATTTTATTGGGAGCTGTAAACACAGGAATTGGGTTCTGGTTGTTTTTCTCTGGTATGGAAAAATTAAAAGGCCAGAGCATAGCTATGTTGAGTTATGTTGATCCATTCGTAGCTATTTTAATCTCTGGGTTAATTTTACAAGAACAATTCACGTTATTACAAATCATAGGTGGAATTCTCTTATTAGGCTCTACTTTTATTAGTGAAATGAGGTTCCGCAGAATACAAGGAAATAAGTAAAAGGGCATCCTCTATTGTGCAGTTTAAGATAGAGAAAAAGGATAATACCTTTATTTAGGTATTGTCCTTTTTGTTGCTGATTTTGTCTGTTCAAACGTCCGAATTGAAGGTGACATAAAAAACAGCTGTCTATGACAACTGGATTTATTTAAAGGAAAGCCCTCTTTAGTTTTTAAGTGCAATGTTCCGCAATCTTAGCTATATTGGGCAAAACAGCTTCTTTAGTACTGGGCAACCAAAAGAACTGCCAAAAACTTGGATTCAGTTAATCCGTTACTTTGGTAGGGAATACAATTGTATCATCAGTTAGCATTACACTGTGACATCTAATTAAAATTTCCTTTAAGCTATGAGGTGTTCGGTTAACATCATAAGCGCAGACTGAAATTAATCCTTTTTCGTTAACAAACCTATCCACCTTTTTTTCATATTCTTCAATTTGTTGTATTATTTCATTATTATCGCCCCATTCCACTAGTCCCCAAGTCCATACAGGGACGTTGTTTTCCAACTGAGGTAAGATGTTTTGTTTATAATGAGCAAATATCCGTTGAGGCTCAAAACCTCTATTCTTAAAATAAAAGTCATAGTTGTTTATAAAATGAATTTTAGCGATTTCTCCTTGGCTCAGTTCTCTTTTTAAAATTTTATTTATTCTGACGAAATTCCTATCGTTTTCAATAAGAATAATATGGGAACCAGATTTAACTCCTGTAGTTATAAAAGTAACTACATTCTGAAGATAATTGTCTATATTCTTAAATTGATAAAATATATGTCCTTCAGTATCTTTATATTTATTTAATAAATTCAACAATAGTGTATTATCCAATGTATATCTCCCTGCAATAAAAATAAGTTAATGTTTAAATTATAACTTATTTAAGTTGCTTTGTAACTAATCTACCCCTTTTGTGACATAAGAAGAGGCGCTCTCTTTTAATTAAAGGAAAGCACCCGTTGATTTAAGATTATTTGTCTACAAAATTATTTTTTTCACTTCATTTACAAGAATACTGCCTCTATAGCCCCAGAAGCAACTTATTGCCCTTTTTCATCCTTCATTTATTACAGGAATGCTGCCCGTTTAAACGAGAGAAGAGATGACTCTTCCAAAAATTCTATTTATTCTCTTGCTCCAGCTTACTAGTAGGTGTCACCATTATCCACTTCAAGGTAAAAGGATTAATCCATAGTCTCTCTTAATTTGATCATGTTATACCAGCATACTCCTCCATGTTGTGATTCAGACATGCCATGGTTAACAAACTTGGACTTTTCATAAAAAGAAACTAATTCCTGTTTACATGTTAAAGTGATTCCTTCTCTTTGATTTTCTTTCGCAATATCTTCCATTTGATCAATTAATATCTTAGCAATCCCTTGATTTCTGGCCTGTTTGGACACTGCTAATCCTAAAATACTCTGATATCCACCTCTTTTCGGGTTCTCTTTGATTTTCTCAAAAAGATCATCCGTAATGTAAGGTTGATTAATGATAGGTCCATTAATATAACCAAGGATTTTCCCTTCCTTTTCTGCCACAATAAAGGTATCAGATATCAACTGAATTCTCTCCACAAATGCTTCTTTCGTGGCAGCTTCTTCTATCGGAAAGCCTTCATTTTCAATAAGTAACAGCTGTTCTAAATCGGTAGCTTGAACATTTCTTAAAGAAATCATCTTGTCTATATCCCCTTGTTTAACCGATTTGACCCCAAAAATTTAGTAATGATAATTTATAGATTACATTAAATTGTTTAGGTTCTAAATAATAAATAATTTAGAGTCTAAACAATAATTCGTCAAGTTATCTTTAACTCATGGACTATTACTACCCTATCTTTTTTATTCATTATTTGGGATTTCTAACAACTCAGTATACTTTTGCATAACATTGTAAAATAAATTGATTTCTTCAGTAGTAAAACGCTTGTGCAATGTTTTATCAGCCCAAGTGAGTTCTTTAATATCATACTCTTTATGAGCTTTACTTAAAATTTCTCCTTTATCAGTGACATACAAATGTACGTTCTTGGCATTCCCAGCTTTTTTCTTTCGTATAATCAAACCACGCTGTTCTAGTTTCGTAATAATCTGTGATACAGCACCTCTTGTTCGGTTCCACTCCAATGCTACCTCAGTAACAGTAGTTCCGGGATTTTCTTCAATAACAGTCAGTGTATGCACTTCAACCATATTAATGATTTCTCCTGTACCATAATCACGAGCTGTTTTTATATAATCATTGTAATTCATAACAAATTTATAGATAATATTTGCCTTTGCATCTAATTCATGATACTTAGCATTTGTTTGAATTACATTTTCAGTATCTTTCATTTCACCTCACAACCTTCCGACTATACAGTAAATTACAAAGTCTTAATTTTTTATTATATCATTATGTAATAATCTTTTAATATTTCTACTCTATCCTCTATGTGGTCTTAATTTTAACTTCATCTTTTTTATAACCAAATTCTATTTAATAATTCATAGACTGGATAACTAAACTTCTGTATTGAAAATTCCTTTTTAAACTAACCAATTTTGTGACATAAGAAAAGGCTGTCGCAGCAACCATACTCCTAAACACAAGCATCCGTTTGTTTAAGTGAAATCTTTCACAAACTAACTTTGGAAAAGAAAAAGAGGTGCCGCAGCAACCTCCGTTGTTCAACTTTATCCCCCTATAAGTTCAATAAGGTCAAAGTGTTTTGTCCATAAAAATAATATCGATAATCTTATTAATGTGAATTTCTGCTGTATTTAATGAATGGATATTTAAATCCTCCTTTTTGATTAACATAGGGAGTTCTGTGCAACCCAATACAATTCCTTGTATACCATCTCTATTAATCATTTGATTGATGATACTTAAAAAACCTTTTTTTGTTTCGTTGTTCACAATGCCATTCTCTAATTCCTCAACAATTTTCCGATGAATGTATTCCTGTTCCGATTGATTCGGTACTACCATCTCTATGTTATTAGAACTGAATGGTCTTCTGAAAAAATCATTTTCCATCGTGAACTTAGTTCCTATAAGACCAATCTTTTCTAATTTCAAATCCTGTGCTTTTAAATATGTTTCTTCTACAATACTTATCATAGGTATATGGACTTTTTGTTGAATTTGTTCAAAAACAATATGGGGTGTATTTCCACATATTACTACAAAATCAGCCCCAACACTTTCTAATTTTTGAACAGCATCAGTTAAGTAATGAATTACCTCTCGCATTTTTCCATTAGTAAGCATATTAAACATTTTGTACATATTAATGCTGTTAATAAAGAGCTCTGGTAATTCTTCTTTACTACCAATCTTTTCTTGAAATTTAGAAATGATGGATTGGTAATAATCTACTGTTGCTTCTGGTCCTATACCTCCCACAATTCCAACCTTTTTCATGCTATCAGTCCCTTATCCAGTATTATCAAATATTTATATATGTTAATTAGAATTTTGATTTTAGTCAATATTTCGAAGATAAAAGGATAAGTTTTAAGCTGGATTGTTTAAATGACGTTCTACTTCAACGAAACTGCCATTTTAGCACCAAACGAAATGCTGCCATACTAAAAAAGAACTGTAAATTGCCTACAGTTCTTTTAGAAATATTTTTTATAAAGTTCACGTCTTAATTGACCACTTAAATAAGCATATATCCTCTAATGGTGCTCTGATGGTAACGAATAATTATCTGTTCGATTGTCTATATACCTTTTAAGCCATATACTACATCGTGTATTAAAATAAACTTCTCTTTCCTTTTTTCCACTATAATGGACTGCTCCGAAAAGTTGATGGAACTTTGATCTAAATTTCCTATTTTTCCTATTCTGCAACCGGTAGAATACATAAACTCAAATAATGCTTTTTCAAAAGGACTGAGGCATGCTTCTCTTAATATCTCTATTTCCTCTTCTTGGGTCCACTTGAACAACGACTTGATAAAACGAATCCGATGACATAAGCTAGATGCTTTTAGTTCACTCGCAACTTCCCCCAGATACAATTTGATAGATTCAGTTGTAATATCCTCTATCGGAATATCACCTAAATATTTTATAAACAATGTAGATTGAGCCTTATAAGCTTTTAATGTCTGGGAAGAGTATCCTTGAATTTGTTTATCTACTTTTAATTGAATATTTTAAAACAAATATTTTAACGTTTTGCCCATCCTTTACCATTTAAGAAATCTTTCATAAAGGACCTAGGGAGACGAGCAAAACTTCCAATTGCTGTTTCAGACCATGTACGATTCGGTTTTTTTTCCAGAGCGCTTTGCATAATACAATTTAGTAGTCTCGTCATATTGTTTAATAATTTCTTTTGTATTGCTGTTATAACGATTTGTGTGGTAAATATCTTCAAATGGAATCCTAGGCTTACTGTCATCACGTTCATTTGGATAACCAACGACGAGTCCAAATATAGGAAAGACATACTCAGGAATATCAAGCAACTCAGATATTTTTATTATTCCATCTCTAACTCCACCGATATAACAAACACCTAATCCCATGGATTCCGCAGCAATGACCAAGTTTTGAGCTGCCAATGTAGCATCTATAGCACCTACCAGTGCAGCGTCTATTCCCTCAATCGTCTCTGAAATATCCATATCTAAATCTTCGGCCATTTGTTTATGACGATTTACATCCGCACAAAACACAAAAAAATGTCCGCCCTCTGTTATAAATGGTTGATTCCCTGCGTGTTCTGCTATTTTCTGTTTTAATTCTTGATCCGCCATATCTACCCCTACAACAAGTATTCTTCACGCAACTTAACGTATAGAATACTTTCTTTAATTTGTATGTATATACATACAATTTGTCCAATATATTGAATGAATAGTTTTATGATTCTATTTATATTTAAAGGAAGCAACTCCATTATGTTTAAGTATACAAGACAAAATTGTAAATGATATTGGACAAGAACAATATAGGAATTTCTTAACTACTTTAAAGAAATTAGAAGAATCATTTGAACTATACGAAAGGTAAAATACAATCATTAATTCATAGATGAAACTGTTGTTTGTAGTTTTACTTTTAATTGATGTGAAAGCCAATGTATATTAATTAAGAATATACAGGCTTTCCCTTCTTCCACTGACCTGCCAGGTTAGTACAATAAGAAAACGGAATCGCCGCAGCTATTCCATCTTTAACTCAAGCCTCCGTTAGTTTAAGTATAATTACTCACAATCTTAGATATATGCAACAATTAAAAATAAAGGCACAGTATGTTTCGTGCCTTTATTAAAAATTAGTTCTTTAATCTAGATTTATTTAATCCAAATATGGACCAATAATTTTCATGCAGTAATCCCACAGAATTTTTTCGTGTTCTGCAGAATAATGTTTATCCTGCGGTTTTTCCTCTTTCATGTTGCCAAAGAATTTTTCAGTAACATTTTCTACTTCTTTGGATGTAGCTAAATAGACTGTTGTTGCAGCTCCTTTTTCGGGAGAAGCCATGAATGGCAGTGCCACCTTAAATATCATATTTTGGATAAAACCTTTGTCGTTATCTTGTCCAAATCTAGTCGCAACAGCACCTGGGTGTAATGCGTTAGCCGTTATATTATTAAATCCCCTATCTTTCAGTTCAATTGCCAAATGTCTTGTAATCCATATTGTATATAATTTGGACAACGCATATGCTTTGCTTGGGGTGTAGTTTTTTTCTAACTGCAAATCGCTAAAATCTGGCTTAGTTGCAATTTTATGCGTTGCTGAAGATGTATTAATAATTCTTGCAGAAGGACTTTTTACCAACACATCCAATAATAACTCCGTTAAAAGCAATGGGGAAAACACATTTAGTGTCATTGTCTTTTCAAGACCATCTTTAGTTATTTCTCTTTCCTTGCTGAAAATTGCACCAGCATTATTTATTAACACATCGAGTCTATCATATTTTTTCTTGAAATCCTCAGTCATTCGCTTAATGTCTGTGAACGAAAATAAATCCGCAATTAAAGTATCCACCTTATCATTGCCTGTTTCTAATTTTATTTCTTCGCACACTGTCTGAGCTTTATTTTTATTTCGTCCATGTATGATGACAGTATGTCCTTTCTTTGCCAAAGCCTTAGCTGCTACTTTTCCAATTCCATCGGTAGCTCCTGTAATTAATAGGATTCTATTTTGCATTCTAATTCCTCCTAGTTTTTTTGTTCTAGTGATTTTCCAAAAAAATAATCGAACGTTCGTTTATTTAATTATCTTAAAGAAAAGCACCCAGATAATATCTAGTGCTTAATTCTTTATCGCATCCCAGCACATCTGGAAAACTAAATAGTAATCAATATCCTGCAACATTCCTTGTTGGCAGCTTTCCTTATACAGTTGACTAATTGGGTAAAAACAGAATCCAATAAGTAAAATTGGTGAGGTTCTTTTCAAAATGCCTTCCTGAATTCCCCTTTCAAATACTTCGATTGTTTCTTGACTCTGTACCTCGATTTCCTTATGCATAATCGGAGTAACCAGTGGGGAATTTGAAGATTGCTCGATAAAAAAGAAATAATCTTTATGTTCTTGCATAAACTCTAATAGATTTTCACAAATCTTTCTGACGGACTGTTTTACCGTTTCATCCTTACTGATACCTCTATTACAAGCAGAATGCATCTGCATTTTTACATCCATATAGACTTTTCTAAACATATCCTCCTTATTTTCATAATAGGTGTAAAGGGTAGAGGTAGATACTCCTGCTGCCTTTGCAATCTTAGACATGGAAACATTAACAAATCCAATTTCATTAATCATTCGGACCGTTGCTGAGAAAATTGCTTCTTTTTTATTTTCATCTTTTATTCTCATGACGCTAATAATAAACGAACGTTCTGTTATTGTCAATTAGATTTAATTTTATTCCTATTTCTAAATACATATAAATAATTGAATGATAACAGTATTGAATTGTTTACGCTCTGAGAGTTATATTTCAATACTTTTTTACACTAACCTGCTTATTGGCACAATAAAAAAAGCGATCCTCCATTAATGAAGCATCGCTACCTGTTACTTTAAGGACAATTCTTCACAAACTTCTATATTTAATAAACAAATAAATAAGTTTGAATTCTATTGATGGGAAAATTGACTTTAAGAATAATCCAATATTGAATAAATCCATAATTGTCTTCTCACGAAAATCAAGAAATAGTCTACTGCCAAAACTGGAACGAGTTTGAATCCTTTTGACCTCATGTATCAATTTCGCAGTTCTCGCTTTAATGTATAAAGAAGGATCGCAAATGGTAGGAATACCACTATCTATCCCCGCATACCATTCACACTCTTTTCGTTATTGCATTTTCCATACAGTTTTATTGTAGTTTATGTCATCTGCTTTAAGCCCATTTCTCCATGTACTGATTTTCTTCATGTAAATGGTTTTCTCGCTATCAAAAACTGGTTCATTCTAAACACTTTCATAAATATCGCTCTTTTTCTCGTCCATTTTTAAAATAAATTCGGAATAAGAATAATTAAAATAATAGGAACGATTAGGATTAAATACCCAATTGGATTGGCAAAATTCATGGTAAAACCAATACCAAAACGCTTTTCTACAAAGACAGAAGGGTCGTTACGGTTAAAATAGAATAAACCGCCTATCCAATACTTATCTTCATCAATACCTTCTACCTTATTTGAATGAGAGTCCTCAATGATTTCCTTTCCTTCGAAATCTGAATCTAAACTACCAACCTTAACCGCTAACCAAACCGTGCCTACTAAGACAATAATTAACAAACATAAAGGCGCAAGCATCATAAGTAAATCACTAATTATATTTTCGTATAGAAGATTTAGTTGTAGTATCGCAAACAGCAGAGTGATTAAAATATCAACAACAAATAGGAACCAACTAGTATATTTACGAAGACGTAATTGCCTTAATTCTGACGATTTAACATTTCCAGCATTGATTTTAATACCGGAGCATTTTGTAAAAACATTTATTCCATAAAACATGAGTTGCATGAGGATTAAAATAATTGGCATACCCAATGCAACCATCCAGCTTTTATCACTAAACGCATCTGCTTGACCATTTGAACCCCAGTGTGTTGGAATTTGTCTAGGTAATTGATCGTACAAATTCACAGTTACAATAATTAAACCTAGCGAAATAATGACAGGAATGAGATATATAAAAGAGGCAAGCATTTCGTCTTTTGAACGAATTTTCAAATCAGCATAATGGACCTGTTTCACTGCACCAAACCAATCTTTAGTTTGCTTTAGTTTTGTTATTTTATAGTGAAAATAAAAATAAAGGGACAGCCCAACTAGTAGGATAACAAAAGGAAAAACTACACCTACAAGAGCTAGTCGATTCTCATTAACATTGTGTCCCTGAACCAGTAGGGCCAAACCAGCTAAACTAGCAAGTGTAAAAACTGAAGTTATTATTACATAAGACTTCTTATACTGGATAACTTGGGGATGTCTCACTTGATCATAAGGAATAGAGACCCCAAAAACAACAGAGCGTTTAGTAATAAACGGAATAAAAATTTGAAGCACACCCACAAAAAGGATGGTTAGAAAGAAAATAATAAATTCCATGTCCATTTGATTATACCTCCTTAATTTTTGAAATAATATTCGAAATCAATTGATGGAGATCTTCTTCACTTAATCCACATACTAGTCCCTCAGCAACAACTGGTCTCAGCTCCTCACCTAAATTTTCATATTGTTTTTTCGAAGCCTGCTTTTCTGTATTCGCAATGATAACTGCTCCTTTTTTTGGAACAATTTCAATAACTCCCTTAGACTCAAGTTCATGATAAGTTTTATTCACAGTGTGCATATTGATTCCTAAATCGCTAGCCAATCCCCGCACTGAAGGCAAGGTATCGCCCTTCGCTAGTTCTCCACGGACAATAGCTTCCATTATTTGCGTCCGAAGTTGTAAATATAAAGGGACATTTGATTGAGAATCAAGAATAATCACTCGAGCACCTCCAATCTTTGTTCTATATGAACTATAACAGTTTCTGTTCTATATATACTATAACAAAACTGTTCTACTTTGTATAGAACAAAACACTCATATGCTCTTACTAATTTGTCTCGATCTTCGGAAGAAAAACCGATACGAAACGTTTTGGCAATCTTTAGCGCTTCTTTTACTTCTCCTTTTTTAAATAGATTAATAGCAATATCGGTCTTTCTTTCCGTTTCCTTCCTCCTCCTAATTCTCAAAATCGAATAAACTCGGTTCTTTTACTTCTTTATAGCTCTCTAATTGTATTCTTACGGAATCAGGCACTTTGCCATCTTCTTGTTTCATTTCACGCTTTTTTTCCTTTGTTTTCAGCAGTACATTCAGCAAAAGGGAAACATTCTTCACGCTTTCCTCCCCATTCGGTCACTTCCATTCCTAATTCTTTTTCCAGCCATTCCGCAACAGCGCGTCTATGGCACCAATCATTAAATTTTTCATAGCATAATAGCACCGCATTATTTGGTAAAGACTCATAGATTTCTTTCGCATTTAATTTTGATAGTTTTTCAAAAAATGCTTTATCATAATCCTCTCTATCCATTTGCAGCATGGTCCGCGTTGTAGCTAATTGTAGCTCATATTCTCCACGGAAATACCAATCGGCACCATTTCCTCCGGAAGTTTTTTTCCATTTGCATAATAAGATGTATAGATTGTTTTCATTGTCTTCTCATTTATTAACGTTAATTTTAATATTAATTTATATGTTAATACAAATATTATACCTACCTAATTATAGGGGGTATCGCCTTTTTCTCCTGTTAATTCCACCCTGCACTTATACTCTTTCTAATGTTGCAATATACATATTTTTTGCCGTACTCCATTCTCTACCGACCCAATTCTACCCTTCTTCAAGTAATTTTTTACCGTTGGATTCTTTTGGATCATTGCTCTTTCTATTTGTTCCTCTACAATTTCCACTCCTTCCTCTATCCTTTTGAATAGATTTGAAGATTACCATTTATTTGACGATGTACATGCCCTAAATCTACTACGATATAACGGATAGTATCTTTTCCTTGGGCATTTAATGTTCTTTTTATTTCGATTATAGCTCCTTCGATGAAAACAGGTGTTTTTGTTGGAGCATCGGAATAGAATACTCCAACTTTTTCTTCCTTCTGAAAGTCATGAAAGGAAAATCCTATTTTAAATCCTTTTACTTTCTGGCTTTTTACAAATTGATGATAATCTTTAAAGTCATTCATGCTGCTGACCCCCTTTCCGCATTATTTTATATAGCCTTCTTCTCTTAAACGGACATAATCTCCATCATCCCCAACGATGATATGGTCTTGTAGTGGAACTCCTATTATTTGACCAGCGTGTACTAAACGATTGGTAACCTCTTTATCTTTTCTGCTCGGTTTTGGATTCCCCGATGGATGGAAAAGGACATGTTTGATTAAGAGAGGTTCGGTAATACCTAAATGTTACTTTGAATTAAAATTTGATCAAAAAACCTTACAAACCCATATTTACGGTAAATAAAAAGAATCCATTTAGAAAAAAGATTGATCAAAATGGATTCTTTTTATTGATGATTAAATCAATGTTCATGTGAAATTTCTAATCAAACTTTATTTAAAAGCTGCAGAATCTATATTTCTTTTGACTATTCCCTAAACTAAAATTTAATGACTAATAGAACTATAATAGTTTCTCAAAGGCTATTCTCTCACTAGAGCTATCTATGTATATGATTCCACAATACTCAAATCCATTTTTCTTAAGTGTCTTTTGCATAGGAATATTTTCTTTATGTGTATCAACCTTAATACTATGCACGTCATTATCTATACATAGTTTTTCTATATATTTAATAATTTTAGTCGATAAACCTAATCTCTTATGAGTATTGCTTACAGCTACTCTATGGATAGTTGCATATTTATTATTACTTAGCCATTGACCTTCGTATATAGACTCATATGATAGATCTTCTTTAAAAGTTACCATTGATGTTGCAACAACTTCATCATCTTTTACTAGTACATAGCTTTCTGCATTTTTTATATCTTCAATGATCGTATCTTCATTTGGATAACCATTTTGCCATTGATCTATTCCTTGATCTTTAAAAAATTTTTGAGCTTGACTTACAATTTTCATTATACTTTTTACATCACTTGTTTTTGATTTTCTAAATTTCATTGGTAGCCCCCCTATTGCTTATACATGCTTTAATGAATATAAAACCTTCCTTAACATCTTTATGTTTTAAACCTTTAATATCAAAATTAAAAAGTTTATATACTATTTGGACACAGTAAGCTATTCCAAATACAGTTAGTAGTGTACCTATTCCAACAGTACCACCTAATATATATCCAGTTATTAAAGCGATACTCTCTATAAAAAATCTTATTCTACCTACAGGTTTTGATGTAAGTTTTACTAAAACCACCATTAATCCATCTCTTGGACCACATCCCATTTCGCACCCAATATATAAATAACTACCTATAGCATTCGCAAACATACTACCTATCATAAGCAATACCCCAGAAAACAAATTGTTGCTAGTAGGAATAATATTTATATGCATTATTAAATCTATAAAACATCCAATTATAAGCATGTTTGCTAAAGTTCCAAATCCAATTTTTATGCCTAACATGCTAACTATAATTACAATTATTAATCCAACAATAATACTTGCTTGACCGATAGTAATACCAAATAAATTAGATAAACCTTGATGAAAGACATCCCATGGACTTGAACCTAAATTTGACTTTATTGCCATTACAGTAGAAAATGCACAAAAAGTGAAACCTGTTAACATTCTTAGAGAAAGGATTAATAATTTATTCATAAATTTCTCCTCTATAAAGTTAAGTCTTTATCTAACCAATACTTTTCTATATTTTTACTCATTCTCTCAATCAAATTAGTTGCCATTTCTGCTTCTTCATCACTAAATCCATCAAAGCTTATTTCTAAATGCTTTTTTTCCTCATTGATTATTATTTTATAAATTTCTACTCCTTTATCAGTGGCTATTAGTTCAAATTCTCTTTTGTCCTTTTTATTTTGTTCTTTACTGATATATCCAAGGTTAATTAGTTTTTGTACTGCCTTAGTAGTTGTTGCTTTATCAACCTTTACCATTTCAGTTAAATTAGCCAAATTGGTCTTGGGATTTTCACATATTCGAGTTAAAAACATATATTGCCCTTTTTGTAGCCCTATTTGTTTAAATTTTAAATCAGATTTAGAATTTATCGCTCTGGCTAAAGTTCCTACATATCTTAATGCTTTAGAATCTAATTTTTTCATAATCAATCTCCTATGTAATAAAGGTTGAACTTTCAACTAATATTCTACAAAATAAAAGTTGAAAGTTCAACCTTTTGTGAAGAGAGTATTAAAATTATTTGGTGAACTCTAAGTCGTGATGTTTTATAAAAAGTTACAAAGCCTTTCTCTAGGTTATTATTTGATGATTTTTTCACTAAAGGTAATCAAAATGATCGAACTCTTTTATAAAAATGTAGATGTATTCACATGAAAAAAATCCATTTTGATCAAACTTTTTTTCAAAGTGGATTTTTTATTAATGATTAAATCAATGCCCATGTGAAGTTTTTAATAAAACTTTATTTTAAAGCTACAATTAAATCTACACTAAAAAATGCCTGTGTCAGTTATTTAGACGGCTTTACTTCTACTTTTCTCATTCAGAACCCTCTTTTTTGATTTGTTTATTTAAATATTCTCTTTCAGATTGTATTTGTTCTTCAATAAGATAATCCTCTAACTTCCCATATCTTGATGATTGTGTTAATGATAAACCGAATCCTTCTACAAGTAGTTGAGGTCCGAAGTGACTTGCTATTGTATTAAAGCAAGTTATCCTTAAAGCCTTTGGAGTAAAGCCGGCTAATTCTTTGACCTTCCTTGCAATAAAACGATTGTTAACTGGTCGATCCCTATATACCTCTGATAAAAATGATAGAATGCCGAAAACTTCTTGGGCCTCTCTATCTGCTTTTGTTAGTTCGATGATTGTGTCAAATGCATCGCTCGGACAAGTGATTGCATCCGGTATATGATAATAGCCAGCAAACTCTTTTTCTCTTACTAATTTTTCAAATTTCACATAGAGTTGTGTAGGATATTTTTCTTTGTTAGTTTTTTGCATAGTAAATACACCCTCCAAAGTGTTTTGTTTCCGTCATGAAGTAGTCAGCTTCATGACTATACCTACCTATAGCAATAGTTATAACATTATTTTTATTGGTAATAACAACCCTAAAGTTAATATTAAAATTAATATTTTCTCGTAAAAACCAACGTATTCATACATAAAATAATGAAAAAACTTAGTTTTTCAGGGAGTAATTGGTTAAGATTATCTATTGTGATATTCTCTTTCCGAATTTGCTTTTACAGCATCCAAAATTTGTTGTAAGCTTTTATTTTCTTAACTAGCAATGAGCATCCTACCAATGCCAATTGTTCTTCTATTAACTTGAATTAGTTGCTCCTAATATTTTTAAAAATTAGTCCCCTTAATTTTTAAAAAACTTCCTATATCTTCTCTCTGCAAAGAATAAGATAAACTTCGCAACTAAAGAAGCTGTGTATACAAGTCCATATAAAACTTTATTTTTCATTACAATTTAACTCCTTTATAAATTCATTATAGTAAAGAAACAAACAAAAGGAATCGTACAATAAGGTAAGTTTAAAATGTACTAAAGGGCAGATTTATCTTCTACCGAATTTTTTGTTCAGAGTCAATATCTTTTATTAGTATCGAGCCAACGCTAAGAATGATTAGGAATACTTTTTCTTAAAATACAAAAAGGGGCTGTCTAATAAGTCGATTTTCCGGCTATTAGATACCCCTTTTCCTGTTCGAGAATGCTGATATATCAGCATTCTTGATTTTTAGTTTTTAATGGATTTCCCCTTTTGGAACAGCCCCATATAATAAACTTACATCATCTTTCTTCTGCCCTTTTCCACAGGATTTGTATTTTTTTCTGTTTTTTTCTGTTTCTCCACTGTTTTCATAATAGTCTCACCTTCTATATCTATATTAGGTAAAATTTTGTCCAACCAACGTGGTAAATACCAAGCCGACTTTCCTAATAAAGTCATTACTGCTGGCACGATTGCTAATCGAACAATAAAGGCATCGAATAGAACACCAAATGTTAGTGCCATCCCCATTATTTTAACCATTGGATCCGAAGTAAGCATGAATCCTGTAAAGACAGCGACCATAATTAATCCTGCAGCCGTTACTACATTACCACTATTTTTCATCCCAGCTAATATAGCCTTGCGTGCATCCCCTGTATGGATATATTCCTCCCGCATCCTGCTCACAAGGAATACTTCATAATCCATAGAAAGACCAAACAATATGGCTACCACTATTACTGGGAGGAAGTTTAAAATAGGACTTGTACTCGGGAATCCAAAGAGATCAAGAAAGTGACCATCCTGAACCACAAATACAATAAATCCTAGTGTAGCACCTAATGAAAGGACAAACCCTAGCACAGCTTTTAATGGCACAAGAAGAGACCTGAATATGATAACTAGAAGAATAAATGCAAAGCCTATAATTAAAATAGCGAATTTTACTAATGCTGTTGACAGACCTTCAGAAAGATCAATATCAGCAGCTGTCTGGCCTGTTACCAGCAATTCTACTTCACTAGTTGACTTACCTCTGATGGAATGGACAATATCCTTTGTTTTTTGATCACCAGGTCCTGTTTCAGGAGTTATTGATATCATGAATACCTTCCCTGATGAGCCTGGAATCGCTGGAGATACTGTTTTCACATTAGAAATATCCTTAATCTTGTCTCCCATTGAATTAACTGCTTTTTGTGCATCTTCCCCTGCGTTATTAGTTTTCGCAACCACTACTAATGTGGAGTGGACACCTGGTCCATAAGCTTCAGAAAGAAGGTCATATGCTTTTCGTTCCGTTGTTTCTACTGATTTTGTGCCGTTGTCAGGAAGACCAAGATTCATATGGAAGAATGGAATGCTGATAATAACAAGTAGCCCAATCCCTAAAATTGTTACGATAAAAGGACGTTTTACTACAAATTCACCCCATTTGTTAGATGAATCTTGTTTTTTATTCCTACCCGTTATTTTGTCTAATAATCGATTTTTTCTAGAAGGTCCTATTTTATGTCCCATAAGTGCTAACACAGCAGGTACCACGATTATGGCAATGAAGATTGCGATTAAGACACTAAATGCACCTGCAAACCCCATCGCAGTTAAAAATGGAATTTCTGTAACGGATAATCCAAGGAGCCCTATTATAACCGTTATTCCTGCAAATACAACTGCACTTCCAGCAGTTCCTGTCGCGATTGCGATTGACTCCCTGACAGCATATCCTTCTTTTAGCTGCTGTCTATATCGAACGATAATAAATAAAGCATAATCGATTCCGACTGCAAGCCCAAGCATGGATGCTACAGATAATGAAACAGAAGGAATATCCATAAAATTGGTACCTATAACAATTGCCAGTAATCCTATTCCTAAACCAATTATTGCTGTTAAAATTGGCATGCCGGCAGCTAAAAACGAGGTGAATGTGACCGCCAGTATAACGAATGCGATAATTATTCCAATGCCCTCTGCTGGTCCGCCCGCTTCCGTTTTGGAAAAGGCGACAGTACCAGCCAATTCTGTCTGAACACCTGCATCTTTCGTAATTTCAATATTTTTTTTGATATTCTCTTTTGATGTGTCTGTGACATCACCAGCTTCTACCTTATAGGTTACGGTTGCATAACCCATTTTCTTGTCTTTCGTTAAGTTACCGAGCGCTACTGGTGTAGCGACGGAAGCAACCTCACTATCACCTTTTTTGATTTCACTTAATGCTTCCTCAATAACCTTGTTTACCTTTTCTGAGTCTAAGGTCTCGTTTTTTGGAGCCTTAAATACTAGCTGGACCTGTCCTCCTGATTTTCCCTTAGAAGAAGAAAACTCCTTTTGAAGCAATTCTCCAGCATCAGCGGATTCTGTGTTTGGCATAGACATATCCTCGCTGAAGCTTATTCCCATATTTACCGCAAAAATCGCTAAAGCAATTAGTAATGCTATTGTTCCGCTAATAATTTTTCTCTTATTGCCTGTTACCCAATATCCTAATTTATAAAGAGCCTTTGCCATTTATATCTCCTTTCAAAACGATCGCTTTTAAAAGCTAATTTTTTTACAAGCTTTATAATAGACGAAATAGAACAAAAAAAAATCGTACATTAGGGCATCTAGTAAATGTACGAAAGGGCAATATAATTTATAAATGGATTAATTTCAGATCAAGGGCAGCTGCAACAGCTTCCACTCTATTACTAACATTGAGTTTATTAAATATGTTGGTGAAATGGGCTTTAACCGTTCGTTCGGCTATTCCTAGGTCATAAGCTATATCTTTATTTCGAAAACCTTTTGCCGCTGCTTTTAAGATAAGCAGTTCTTTTTCCGTTAATTTTGCTTTTTCAAAATTGGAAGTATTCTCTAGTTTTTTTTCTGTAAAGTGCATAAGCCTTGCTATTATTTCTGGCTGTAATAGTGTCTCCCCTCTAACAGCAGACTTAATGGTACGGAATAAATCCTCTCTTCTCGTATCTTTTAATAAGTATCCTTTTGCTCCTAATTTCAGTCCTTTGAGCATCAGGTCATCCTCGTTGTATGTTGTCAATATGATAATAGGAATGGATACTTTTTTATCATTAAGCTCTTTTATTGTTTCTAATCCACTCATAATTGGCATATTTAAATCCATCAAGATAACGTCAGGTGGAGATTTTTCAATAAACTGGATGGCTTCTTTCCCATTTCCAGCTTCTCCTGCAACATTAAATAAATCATTCGTTTCTAAAATCATTTTAAGACCTTCCCGAACAACCGTGTGATCATCTACAATTAACACATTATACTTCATTCCATTACTTCCTCTCTTTAAATGGTGTCGTTACCAATATCTTTGTACCTTCCTTTGGTCTGCTTTCAATATTTATATTTCCACCTATAAGCCGGACGCGTTCTTTTAATCCAAGTAATCCATATTTTCCATATTGTGCTTGGGATTGATTAGAAAATCCAATTCCATTATCTTTAATTTCTATATGTAAGTGATTATTTTCTTCTCCTACAACGATGGTTGCTTTCGTAGCTTGAGAATGCTTTGCAATATTTGTTAAACCCTCACTTATAATATAGAGGCTATGTTCTCTTATAAAATTATTTAAACGGAATATATTTTTAATATCCGATTCAATTTCAATGGATGTTGCTTCTGTAAATCGCTTTATTTCTTCCATTACAGCATCCTGAAAGTCAATCTTAGATATAGAGTTCTCCCGCAAATTGTCAATAGCTGTCCTTGCGTCACGTAATGTTCTACGAGCCTGTTCCATAGACTTATATATAATTTCTTGAGATCTTATAGTGTTCCCATTATGTAAATGGGAATCAACTGCTTCTAATTGCATAATTAGGCCTGCCAAACCTTGTGCCAATGTATCATGCAAGTCTCTCGCCATCCTCTGTCTTTCATTGGCCAAAGTCAGTTCTTCTAATTTTTTATGTGCCGTTTCCAATTCAGTTAAATAATACTGAGTGCGAATACGTGCATTAACCTGTCCGTTATAGACGATGCAATAGAAAATAACGATAATAAGGATGCATAAAAAGATAAGAATAAAATGGAATAGTTCCCTAGTTCCATACTTGATGACGATTGCAACACAATATTGGGAGTACAAAAAAGCGAAAATAAGGATAACTTGAATGGTTTTTTTTAAAATAATGATACTTTGAGCGATTAAGAGAGGCAAAAGACCAACCAATAGGGCAATAGAACCTTCCTGCATGATAAAGGCAGCTGCAAAAACTACTGCAGTTTGCAACATAAGATAGATCCACCGTCTTTTGGCAATAAGTCTATCTGAAAACCAGTACAATAAAATATGAACAGTAATAAATCCCCCTACGATTACACTAATTATCTTTTGAGGAGATTGCGCATTTTGATAAACTATAGCTGCTATGTATACGCCTGTAATCCATAAGAGAAAAGGCAGCTTATTTACAAAGAAGGATTCAGATATAGATTCAAAAGAGTAATAGTTATTATTCTTTTTAAGCATTTTCATTTTAATCACCCTGTTTTCCATAAATTCGATTAATCCTTATATTTTTATTATGATAAATTAATCTTACTTTATTTTAGAGAAAAAAAAATAAAAATAAAATGTACCTTCGTACATACCACATATGCACTTAAGGGCAATATTCATAAACGGAAATTTTTATTATAATATTGTTTGCTCATTTGAGGATCAAAGAGGGCTAAATTTACTAAAGGAGGAGGGAAATTGAGGATTTTAAAGGGAAAACTCTTAAGAGGATTGGTATCTTCTACAGTATTATTGTCTTTAGCGTTATGGAGAATGATTAGAAGAGACAGTATATAAATTTGAGGCTGCTGTAAATACATCAGACTATAAGGGAATAATTGATACGGTAATCCTGAATAAGCAAAAATTAGAACAGCAGGTACTATATTTTTAATAATTGCCCGGAACATTTAATTAACTTATACATCCTAACATTTTACTTACCTAAATAAATAATTATAATATTATTTTTATCGATAATAGTAACATTAATATTAGTTTTAATGTTACTCATCAAAACTAATTGGAGTTAGTATAGTTTCATGGACACAGTTTAATTAAGTCCTTACAATTATTTTTGAGAGGATGTGTTCGAATTGGAGCGTAAACCTGCAGGCAAAAAATATAACGATGATTTTAAGAAAACGATTGTGGACTTGTATCATTCCGGCAGCTCAGTTAAAGAATTAAGCAGCGAATATGGCGTATCAGAAGTAACGATTTATAAATGGGTGAAAGACTTTACCCCTATTGGCTCAGAGAAAGAGACACTGACACCAAAAGAGTTGGCTGAAATTCAGAAAGAAAACCTTCGATTAAAACAGGAAGTAGAAATCCTAAACTATACTAACTCCAAGTAGCTAAATTAAATAAAAATTGATTTATGGTACTATTACGCACTTATTTATGCTTTTTATCATTACAATAATAATCTCGTTTTTTAAAGACTTTATTCCATAAGAGCACCTATTAGCGAAAGAAGACGGAATAGATTATAAATCCTAATACTATTACAAGAATAAGTATTCCAGTACCTTTCCATCCCAAACTACCTACCAAATCAACAAGACTGCCATTGTTTGCTCTGTTAAAAGCATTATTCAGATTATCTGTTGGATTTCCTTTTAATTCTTGTTGTCTTAATCTCTCTCTTTCTTGTTCGGGAGTTTCTTTGTTGTCTTGCATTTAAACACCTCCTATAAATTAAACAGCTATTACTTATAAATTTTACCACTAAAATCAATCAACCTTATTAAAAATCCTGCCAGTTAGTTAAATAAAACGCCAAAAATAGCCCCTGAAAGCCTTTTTTCTTGTCAAACGACAACAAAAATATAAGAAAGACAAGAAAACCAGAGAAAACGGCAGAATGGCCTTCTCCGATATATCCCTGTTTTTTGATTATTTCCCAAACTGAAAAAGGCGAAATTTGCCCGAATATGGACCAATTTCGCCTTTTGTTTTTTTTCTTGCTTCCCATAGGAAGTATTATGTTAACTAGTGAGTGAAAATAAAAAAAATTTTAATAAAACTCCTTTTTACTCCTGTTCTAAGGATTTCCAATCTTTATCTTTCTCATATTGTGAAATTGGCGCAGACTCCCGGTGTAATAATAATTTTGAGCACTTCCCTATTTCTTTAAAATTCTTTTGTGCTTCTCTTAATGATTCTTCATTTGCTCCACCTTTAAGATCTGGAAAATCTTCTTGAATATCATCATCCATCCATTTACATATTAAACAAGTTTCATAGTTATAACGTTCCTCTAACGTTTTATAACCACAACAAGGGCAGGTAAATAATTTTTCATTCATACTATAACAGTACCTCACTTAACAATTATTTTTTATAATCTTTTTTCGAGGCTCTATTTCTTCTTAGCAATTTAAGATTATAATCGGAATTAGAGGTGAATATATTGGATAAATTAGGAAAAATATTGTTAGCATTAATTTTAGGTGCACTTTGTATTAATATAGTAGGTTGTTCATCTAAAATTGAAGTATCTAGTAAAACATATTCTTTTACGGAAGAAGAAAAAAAACAACTTTTAATTTTGTCTTATAATTATCTAGATAATTCATTACAAAACAATATAATTGATTCGGAAAAAGGTGAAATTACAGGATTTATAACATCAGGTAGTGAATTTGAAGTCTTTACTAATAAAGATAAAAAAACAAAAGATATTGAAAATATGAACGCAATACTAGTAACTTTTAAAACAAAAAAAGAATCTAAATTAAAGTCTATTAAAGTATATTTAGATGAAAACGGAGAAAAAGTATTAGGATTCCTTACATCGAAGAAAAAAGAATCTTCAAACTGAGGCTTTGGTTGAAATAAACCAAAGCCTTTTTATTTTCCTATAATGTTTGATTATGTTAACTAGCTAGTAACAATAGCAATGCTAATTAAAATTTTTTTGTTAAAAATAATTCTAAATTCCTTTATAAAACAAAATATATCAATGAAAAGAAATACAATAAGTTTCATAAATCAAATATTCAGCAGCTAACTTTTTAAATATTCATTAGTTATTCCTTTAACGTCGTAAACCCCTATTTTCTTCATATTCCCCCATATAAAGGACGTTGTCCTGTTAAGTTAGATAAGCAAAATAGTATCTAAAATGACAGTCTGCTAGATTAAATGAAGGAAAATAATTAAAGACCAAAATAACGATTTGCGATTTCCTGGAATAATTTTTTATCAATCTGTTTTTTCGTCAACTCTCCATCCACCCATTCAGTAAACGAAGTGTCTGTTAATGTGATGTTCCCTTTATCTGTAAATCTGGTAATTACAGGCTTCTTATTAAAATTCGATTCCGGATGTTCAGTGTTAACTTTTTGCACTTCATTTAATTCAGCTAAATCCTTAATGACTTTCTTAGAATCAAAAGCATAACCTATTTTCCACTCTTTATCCTTATGCTTTAATTTTATATAAAAAATAGAATCGCCATGTTCACTATCTATATTTTCCACTTTAAATTCACCATTATTAGATGTCACAGTTTCTCCATTTAATGGAACCAGTTTTAATGGAGAGTTTCCCCCAAATCCAATATCCACTATATAGAACTGCTCTTTATGCTTAATCATATTAGCCACATGAGTTTTTCCTAGTGTACTCCATGTTTGACTATTATAGTTGTATCTCAAACCACGGATTAAATGAGCATCAAATCCATTTTCAATTAAGAAGAAATAAAAAAGAGAATTTAATTCATAACAAAGGCCGCCTTCATTTTGTTCAATTATTTTTTTTATCAAATTCTCCCTCGTAATTTCATTTGTCCTATTTTCTATAATACATAAATTCTCAAACGGGATTGTTTTGGCTGTCTTTTCGAGAAAAGCATTTAAATTTTCAAATGTAATTACTTCATCATATGGGATTCCCAATCTATTACGGAATAATTTATTTAAATTTGTCATTTTGATTCAATCCTTTCTACGATAAACTACCAGCCTAGTATATCATTTATACACTAGGCTTCCTCCGACGAAGGAGAGCATTCCATAATAAGATTTACTATTGATTCAACACATGAGTTTAACCAATAGTAAATTCTCCTCCATCTCGTGCGGAAGACCACTTCTCTAATCGACCCATATTATTTGCTATTTGTCCTATCTCCTCTAAAATCCTCGACTTCTATCATTAAACGGTTATGAGCCGCTACTAAATTCTTTGTTAATCTAATATGCATGAGTTTATTTTCCATTAAATAAACCCCCATTTAAACAAACTCCCATTCATTCATTGAGAATAACATCCCCAAAAATAGGAAAAAATGTCGATGAAACCACTTGATTAAAACAAAGTAAAAGAAAAAGGAATGGTTCATAAGAAGTTCTTTATCCAGCTACCATTAGAACAGAGTATAGGAGGCTGAACAATGCAAAGTAGTCAATTTGGTGTACACGAGATTACAGATCTTCGTGAAATCATTAATTTTAAAGTAGCTTGTTTAGCGGAAGCGAAATCTCGATTGCAAAAAGTTGGAAGTGCTGATTTAAAAGCAATAGTTGAACAAAGTGTCCAGCTTGGGACAAATGCTGTGGGTGAAATGAAGGCACTTTTAAGTAAAGCAGCTACACAAATGAATGAATAGAAAGAAGGATCTACTGATGGAATCAAAACAAATTAGCTTTAACGACCACGTAATCGCGACAGATATATTATTTGAAACAAAAGCTGCCATAAAGGACTTAGCTACTGCTATTACTGAATCAGCTTCAGAAGAGATACATACTTTTCTTACAAAAGAATTAAGAAGAGCGATTGACCAGCATGAAAAAATTTATGGTTTTCTTCAAGATCGAGGAAGATATGACGCTTATAATGTTCCTCAACAACTACAAAAAGACATCGAATACGCAGATTATATTTTAGATCAATACACCAATAATTCTTTACAATAAAATAATAAACAATTTTTCAAAAGAAGAGAGGAGGCTCATGAGATGCGAGAAAATATAGGTGTACACGAGGCATTAGAAATACATGAACTACTTACCTTTAAAAGCTTGTGCTTAACGAAATCCTCCATAATGCAGGGACTTGTATCAGATCCTAAACTAAAAGAAATTATGAAACAAGATGTTATTAAAGCTTCACAGCATATTGAAGATTTAAAAAATCATTTGTCTTAAGTGAGGGGGATTAAAAATGAATCAATTTATTGAGAAGATAACAGGAATGGCTCCATTAACCGATCAGGTGATTGCAACGGATTTATTAACAGCCGCAAAATCAGAGATAAAAAATTATGCATTGGCTATTACGGAAACAGCCACACCCGAAGTTAGGCAAACATTAGTAAAGCATTTAGAGGAGGCGATTGTGTCTCATAGAATAATATCAACTTATATGATGAATCAAGACTATTATTTCCCCTACGATACAACTAAGCAGATTCAAATGGACATGAAAATTGCGGAAACTGCTTTAAATATTGCTAAAAAGCAAGGGGAATTCTTAAGTTTCATTTAATGAGTATCGTTATGGATTATTTTTTGGGGCAATTTGGAATAAAGAAGTAAATTAAAGGAAAAGAATCCCCCTATTTTTTCACTGATGGGGGTTTCCTTGAAAATTTAGGCGATTCAGCAATCAAAAAATGCTAGTTATAGTAGTATGTTTTATGAATGAAAAAATAGCCTAAATATACAAGAAATGCATAAAATTATGCATACTTTTGGCTCCTTAATTCTAGTCCTTATTGTTCTTCTAATCCCCCGTTAGCTCCAAAATTCTCCTGAGATTTTTTTCCTTGCTTCTCATAGGATGAATGATGTAAACAAGTATAGTAATACATAAGGTAACTCTATGTTTTTCCAAATTTATGACGGAAGTCACTACTCAAAGGTATGTACTCTCTATATAGTTGAAATATACTATGTACAGAGGTGGAATTATGAATCCTTCTTCATTTTATCTTATTGTGATTTTAATTGCTGGATTAGTCTTATGGCGTAGAACGAGAGCGATGTATCGACCCATTAAAGGAAGTGGAATCCGTATCCTTTTACCCATATTATTTTTATTATTACCTAGTGTTCCCCTGATTTCAAATCCAAAGGTACATGCAACGGTCTTGGAATGGGTATGCGCACTTATCTTAGGTATCCTTTTATCCATCCCACTTATTAGGACGACTAATTATGAACTCCGATCTGATCAACATATTTATGCTGTAAAAAACAAAAGTTTTATTATTTCCTTTCTTATCGTGTTGATTATCCGATTTCTACTTCGTGATTATTTAAAATGGGTCGACGCAGAAACAAAAGCAGCACTATTTATAATTGTAGCTCTAGGATATATCTTACCTTGGAGAATTATCTCTTTTATCAAATTTCGTCAACTATATAAAAATCAAATCCAGGATAATGAGAACATTAATTTTCGATAATGTTTGATTAAGTTAACTAAATAAATAGAAAAATTTTGCTAAGATTAAAATCATACTTTTTATTATTGGCTAAAAATTAACTTTATATGGTATTGTTCAAAGTGAGGTGATAAGATGCGAGAAATTGAAAAATTAGATAAGGGTTTAGAATATTACTTCCTAGATAGTGAGGTTGTTGAACGAAAAGCAACAGCTGCTAAACTATGTCAAGAGTTTAATCGTATACCAGCAACAGAACCGGAAAAACAAATATCTATGATTAAAGAAATATTGGGATCTTATGGTAAAAACATCTCCGTTCAAGCGCCTTTTAACTGTGATAATGGCAAAAACATTCATGTTGGAGATGATTTTTTAAGTAATTACAATTTAACTATTTTAGACATTGCACCTGTTCGTATAGGTAATAATGTCATGATTGGACCTAATGTTGATATTTATACAGTTAATCATCCAATGACTGCTGAGGGACGAAGAAACTATTTGGCACAAGGTTTCCCAGTTACAATAGGAAATGATGTTTGGATTGGTGGGAAAGTATCAATCATGCCAGGAGTAACTATTGGAAATAATGTGGTAGTTGCAGCTGGTTCCGTGGTAACAAAGAATGTTCCTGATAATAGTTTAATTGGTGGAGTTCCAGCAAAAATTATTAAACATCTTAGCGAATAAAAATAACAATATTAATTAAAGAATAACGTAATTATATCGTTTCAAAATAAGAAAAGCCCTTATAAATTAAGCGCTTTTCTTTTATGTTAACTAGCAAATAAAATAGCTCTCATTTCAACTGCCCCCCCAATTGTGAGTTGTGTCTAACAATTGGGGGGGCAGTTCATCCGTTCAGTCTTCTCAGGCTATCGAGGGTTTCTTTTATGGGAACTCTCTTTTTTTCTTTAAGAAACTTTATCTTCTAGTCAATCAATCTTGTATAAGAATTTAATTGAGTGATTTTCTGGATCTCTCATTTTTAGAAATGGTGTCTCTTTATCTTCCAATCGATACACTTCATTAATGAGAGGCTTTACATCAATGGTGCCATCTTTGATATATTGCAGTGCAGCTTTCCATTCAAATCCAGGAAATGGTGCTGAGTAAGACATCCAAGATCCTGTTATTTCAATTTCTCCTCTAAGAATTCTTTCAAATACTTTTGGGGGGAACACTACATCTTTTGTAGCAGTCCCAACATAGACCACTTTCCCGAGCTTTTCAACAATCTCAATGCTTTGAACTTGTGTCTGAGAAACACCAGCTGTTTCAATCACTACTTCAGGTTTTGGATGTGTAGTGAAGTATTCATTTAAATCTACCTGCAGTGAATTGATAGTGTAAGAGGCACCAAGTTCTTGAGCTATTTGTAATTTTTCATTATTAATATCGATAACAGTCACATTGCCTGCGCCACGTGCTTTTAAAGCCAGTAAAGTCATAATGCCAATTGTTCCCGCTCCAAAAACAACTACATTTGCTCCTGCATTGAATTGGATTCTTTCGATACCATGGATTGCCACTGTAAGGGGTTCAATTAAAGCAGCTTCTTCATTACTTACTTCTTCTGGCAAAACTAGGATGTTTTTTTCGTCCACTGCTATATACTCTGCCATAGCCCCTTGCTGCCGTGATCCGACAAAGCTGTAATGCTCACATAATGCTGGTTTTCCGCGGTCACAGTTTTCACATTTACCACAAGGTATTAATGGAGCAATTGCCACACGGTCGCCTTCTTTAACTGCCTGAACCATGTTTCCAACCTGCTCGACTACACCAGAAAATTCGTGGCCTAGTACGATGGGGTAACTATGTACTTTTCCTTCAAAATACCGTGCCAGATCGGATCCACAAACACCTACATAAGATACTTTTACTAATACTTGTTTTTCAGAAATAGCTGGTTTTTGAATCTTTTTTACAGTGAAGGTTTCTTTACTGTCCAGTACGAGCGCTTTCATTTGCTGTCTCCTCCATCATTGTTACTTCTTCAGCATAAATCTTATTTCGTTTGAATTGAACATACGTAAAAATTACGCTAAATACATAAATAGAACCGATAATGATTAATGGAATTAAATTCTGTGGGTGAAGCAATTCGGTTAAAATAAATGAAATAGGGCTTCCTCCCTGATCAAGAGATGTAACTTGCCCACTTTTGATTGTACCGGTTTGTCTTGCGAGCTCTGTATGCACACCAATCATCATATTTGCAATCCAGATGGAAATCCCCATAATAACCGCACCTGAAATAATCGTTCTAAATAAGTTACCTTTATGCACTCCAACAGCCATTGAAACAAAGAAGCCAATAGTTGCTAAATCCCCAAATGGAAGTACTTGGTTTCCAGGGATAAGCACGGCAATCAATAATGTTAATGGGACAAAAATTAAACTAGCTGCTACTACTTGTGAATTTCCTAATAATAGTGCAGGATCAAGACCAATATAATAGTTTTGTCCTTGAAAACGCTTATCAAGCATCTCACGTGCAGCCTCTGCAATTGGCAATAGACCTTCCATAATAAACTTTACAACAGTTGGCATTAATACCATTACGGCAGACATTTGAATAGCAAGCTGTAATACGTCAGATACTGGATATCCTGCAAGAAAACCAATCACAAGACCAAGAACTGCTCCAATAATAACCGGCTCGCCGATTACACCAAAACGCTCTTCAATTTTTGTTGAATTAAAGTTGATTTTTCGGATACCTGGGATTTTATCAAGGATCGCATCAATAACCACCGCAAACGGTGCTGACCATGCACCTGATCCATGGGGAACAGCAATGCCTTCTAATCCAAAATGTTTATCAACAGTTGGCGCAAACCAATCTCCCAGTTTGTAAATAAAAGCGGAATGTATTACCACGCCAACAATACCCAGCCAAAAGCTACCTGTTGCCGTGCTCACGATAGCACCTGTAAACGTCATATGCCAAATATTCCAAATGTCTACGTTTACAACTCGTGTCATTTTAAAAATAAGCATTAAGATGTTTACAAGAATAGCTACTGGAATAGCTACTGTTCCAACGTTTGAAGCCCAAGCCATTGGAGAAGCCCCTGGCCATCCAACGTCTACAACAGAAAGTCCAAGATTAAAACGATCCGCCATATCTTGAGCAGCTGGACCAAGATTATCTGTCAATAAGCTAATAACAAGGCTGATTCCTACAAACCCAACTCCAATGGTGATACCAGCACGGAGTGATTTTCCGATTCCTTGACGCAATAGCAAGCCAATGATGAAAATAACAAGCGGAAGCATAACCGCTGGTCCAAGCCCAAGAATGTATTCTAAAATTGCCATCTTGCCAACCCCTTATCTCATAATGTTATTCATTATTTCAATACATCTAAAATTTGTTGTTTTGTTTTATCAACACCTACTCCTGAAATAAATGCTACTCCATGAATAACAGGAACCCCGTAATCACGATCTACTTTGGCTGTAGTAACAATTAAATCTGCTCCAGAAGCTTTCGATCCAAGTTCACTTACACGGCACTGAGATACATCTGCTGGAATGTTTTTTTCTTTTAAAAGGTCTCGAATCTTATTCGCTGCCACCGTTGACGTTGCTACTGCTCCACCACATGCTACAAGTACTTTTTTCATTTTACTTCCTCCTCTAATTGAATAGTTAAGTTGTTGTTTAGTAATTCATAGGCTTCATCTTTGCTTTCAAGTGACATAATCTTCTCGATAAAATTAGCATCCTGAATGAGTTCAATAACCTTTTGGAGTGCTTGGAGATGCTGATTGCCTTCCGAGCAGCCCAGTAAAAACACGATTTTGACATCGGTTTCTTCTCCATCGCCACCCATAATTCCAAATTTCACTGGATTTTCAAGAACCAATAGGCCAATTTTACTTTCTTTGACAAAACTTGCATCAGTATGAGGCAAGGCAATACCTATTGTTTCGGTTGGAATACCTGTTGGAAAATTTGATTCCCTTTCAAGCAAACCCTCTATATAGCTTGCATTTGCAAACCCCTTGTCAATCATTGTTTGACCGAGTTCTTTGAAAACATCTGAATAATGCAGTGCATTTGAATGTAGAACAATTAAATCTTTATCAAGCAAATTACTCATCAAGTCCACTTCCTTCTGTTTGAACAGTAATAACTTTTCTATTTCTCTCTCTTAATTGATTTAGTATTTCTTGATCCGTATTTTCATCGGTAATTAACACATCTACTTCTTCAATAGAAGCAACCTGGTTCATAGCTACCGTATTGAACTTAGAATAGTCAGCCATCAAAATAGTTTTCTGACTGTGAATCATCATCAGACGGGATACCTCTGATTCACCCATATGAACATTCGTATAGCCTGCATCAATATTTATAGCACTTATTCCAAAAAAACCTTTTTCCACATACATTTTTTCAATACTTCTGTAAGCGACTGGACCAAATAAGGATTTTTCATTTTTTCTAACGTTACCGCCGATAATAATAACTTCACATTCCGAGTAATCAATTAGCTCATTGGCTATAGGCAGAGAGTTGGTGACTACGGTTAAATCCCTTTTGTCTAAAATTTCACGAACAAAAAACAAAGCGGTAGTCCCATAGTCAATGTATATTGTATCACCATCTTCTACAAATTCTGCAGCTCGCTTAGCAATACTCCTTTTTTCAGCTTCGTTAGTGCTTTTGCGATTGATATATTTTGTTTCAACGTTTGCTTTATTTAAAATAGCTCCACCATGAACTTTACGAACCATCCCCCTTTCTTCCAGTTCATACAAATCTTTTCGGATAGTCTCTCTTGTTACATTTAAATCCTTGCTAATATCAGAAATTTTAATTGTCCGAAACTTTTGCAGCTGCTTCATTATTTCACTTTGGCGATCATTTGGAAGCATTTTCTCACCTCCGTGGCTTTTACTGTAATCGCTTACCTATGACTATAAGATATAAAACAAAAAAATGCAAACTATTTTTTTGTTTTAATTTTAAAAAGCAAAAAAATACTTTGCATTTTTTTGCATATCGGATTATTATGGGAGCAGAAGTTACAGAAATGAGAGGTGATCAATCATGATTCATGTTGTGTGCCCAAATCCAGCGCTTGACCGCACCGTTTTTTTGAAAAAGTTTGAAATAAATGGTGTGAGCAGAGCACAATTCTCAAAAGATTTGCTTGGGGGAAAAGGATTTAATGTCATTCGCTCTTATATGGTGAAAGAAAAAACATCACCGTATCTTATCCATACATTTCTTGGAGGATATACAGGCCAATATTTGCAAACGCTTATTCAAAAAGAAAAAGTGGAGAGTATTGTGACAGAAATTAACGGCACTACTCGAATTTGCTCCATTGTGGTAGATGAGCATCAGAAA
Organism: Niallia nealsonii; assembly: GCF_002835805.1. Lineage (GTDB taxonomy): Bacteria > Bacillota > Bacilli > Bacillales > Cytobacillaceae > Niallia > Niallia nealsonii. The sequence goes on from NZ_PISE01000037.1 coordinate 57,381, forward strand.
CATGCTCATTTAATCAATGAAAGTGGTCCGAGTATTGGTAAGTCAGAAGCAGGTCTTTTTTTGAAGCGTTTACTCGTTTCAGTGAATGCTGGTGATTTTGTTTTATTTTCTGGTTCTTTACCTGAAGGATTAGACCAGGATTTTTACGCTAAAACAATTGAGATTTTAGAAGCAAGGGGCGTCAAATGTGTTTTAGACAGTAGTGGTCCATCGTTAGCTAAGGGTATCCAAGCAAACCCCTGGCTTATAAAAGTAAATGAGTTGGAATTTTTTGAATTAATCGGGCAGCCTCCAGAAAAAGCTGATGCTGATTCAGTTGAAAAAGCTTTAAGAGAGCTTGATAGCTCATCTAATTTTATTGTCACTCTTGGAGGGAAAGGAACCATTGCAAAGTTTGAACATGCTGTTTACAAGGTCTCTCTTCCAAAAATTGAAGTGAAAAATGCAACAGCTTCAGGGGATATTTTTTTAGGCGGTCTGACGATGAGTTTGCATAATGGCGAATCAATTGAAAAAGCTTTACAAACTGCAAGTCTTTATTCTTTATCCAACTGTCTGTATTGGTATCCAAATATAGAACTATCAGATGTTGAATATTACGAATCTCAAATAAAAGTAATTAAATTAGGAGGATTTATCAATGAAACTATCACCAGGTAAACAAAAAGGATTGGAATTAATCTCAGATGAAAATAATATTATCTTGGCAACTGCTATGGATCAGCGTGGTTCCCTTGGAAAAATGATTCAGTCGTACAATGACTCTCTTTCATATACTGAAGGATTGAGCCAATTTAAAGAAGGTGTTAGTGAGGTTCTTGGCAACCATTCTTCTTCTCTTCTATTAGACCCGGAATATGGATGGAGTGCTGCTAAAAAACTAAATGCTGATATTGGCTTAATTATGGCCTATGAAAAAACAGGGTATGATGCTTCTGAAAAAGGCCGTCTGCCAAATCTGGTAGATGATTATGCAGTTCAAGATTTAGTAAAAGAAGGAGCAAGCGCACTGAAGGTGCTTGTCTATTATGATCACAATGAAGAGGAACAATATAACAGCATCAAAAAAGCATTTATCAAGCGTGTTGGCGATGAGTGTAAGCAAAACGATCTTCTTTTCATTCTAGAACCTGTTTCTTATAGTGCTTCAGGCTTGGCTGAAAAAAGCCCGGAATTCGCCAAAATAAAACCAGAAATTGTTGAATATTTCATGACAGAATTTTCAAAGGAAGAATACGGTATTGACCTTTTAAAAGTCGAAGTACCAGTGTCCATTTACAACATTGAAGGATATGACCAGTACAGCAACTATAAACCAGTTTTCACTAAGGAAGAAGCTGCCTATCATTACAAAAATTGTTCGGATAAAAGCAGCCTGCCATTCATTTATCTCAGTGGCGGAGTGACAAATGAGCAGTTTATTGATACTTTGCATTTTGCAAAAAATGCAAAATCGGAGTTCTGTGGTATTTTATGTGGACGTGCAACATGGAAAGATGGTATCGAAACATTTGCTAAAGAAGGAAAAGAAGCTTACTATCAATGGCTTGAAACACAAGGAATTGAAAATTTAAACAAGGTAAAAGAAGCTGTTTCAGCAACAGCTACACCGTGGAGTGTATTGGTTAAATAAGAAAGAGAAGGATTTTTCATTATATACTTAAGTTAGAATAGAATAGAAATGGCTGAAATCAGTTAATTCTTGGTTTCGGCCATTTCTATATATCTTTTATGGATTTGTCTCATCTTCAGGTACAGCAGTGATGACTTTCACGTTTTTTTCATTCAATTGCTCTAATAATTTCGAATCAGCTTTGTCGTCAGTAATGAGCACATCTACTTTTTCAATCGGTGCTACTTGGTTCATGGATACTGTATTAAATTTAGAATAATCCGCCATAACAATAGTTTTTTGACAATGTTCCAGCATAAGTCTGGAAACTTCGGACTCTCCCATATGTACATTTGTAAAACCAGCATTAATATCAACGCCGCCAATCCCAAAAAAACCTTTATCTACATATAATTTTTCAATTCCTCTATAAGCAATTGGCCCAAATAATGATTTTTCATTTTTTCTAACATTCCCGCCAATAATAATCACTCCAAAGTCTGAATAATCAATGATTTCATTAGCAATAGGCAATGAGTTAGTAATAATGGTCAAATCTTTTTTGCTTAAAATTTCTCGAGTGAAAAGTAAAGCTGTTGTTCCATAGTCTATATAAAGGGTGTCTCCATTTTCTACAAATTCAGATGCCCGCTTTACAATACTTCTTTTTTCATTTTCATTCGTATTTTTACGATTAATATAGCTTGTTTCTAAATTTGCTTTATTTAAAATCGCACCACCATGGACTTTACGAATGAGTCCCTTTTCTTCCATTTCATATAAATCTTTTCGTATTGTTTCTCTTGTTACATTTAAATTTTTACTGAGTTCTGAAATTTTAACTGTCTTAAATTCATGTAGTTGTTTCATGATCTCACTTTGTCTATCTTGCGGAAGCATTTCTCCACCTCCAAACTTTTACTAATCTATTATTTATAATTATAGAGCAAATGGAACAAAAAAGTGATATAGTGTAAATTTTTAAAATTTCTTTTTAGTTTTATTAGTCTGCCCTTAAAATATTAGAAAGTGTACTATTCCTCTCAATAATAAAGTCAATAAAATGTCTACTTGCTATTGGCAATACATTTTTATCTTTGTAAGCTAAACAGATTGTACGAACAACAGATGGAGAGATTTTTTTCGTTTCAATATTATAAGGACATCTACTTAAGACAAGTTTCGGTAAAATAGAAATGCCAAGCCCTTTTTCAATCATAGACATAATAGCGTAATCATCATATACTCGGAATTGTACGTTAGGTTCAAATTTGTTTTGTTTAAAAACCGTTAGCGGTTCACTTAGTTCTCCCTCATCTAAAAGAATATAAGGTTCTTTTGTTAAATCCTTCAGTGATACTATGTTGTGCGATGATAAAGGATGATCTTTTGGCAATACAGCTAACATTTCATCTTCTTGCAAAGGAATGGTCGTTAGCTTTGTTACAGCCTCTGGATTCACAAAACCAAAGTCTACGGTTCCCTCTTTAATCCAATTGGAGATACTTGTATAGTCGCCTTGATGTAATTCAAAATGAACGCTCGGATACTGTTCCTTAAAATCTTTCATCAATCCTGGTAGCCAATTACATGAAACACTAGAGAATGTGCCAATTCGAATTAGCCCACTTTGTAGACCTTCCATTTCTTTTTGCTTTTCTATTAGTTCTCTATGTGAATTACATATATTCTTAATAAATGGTAAAAATTCCTCGCCATCTGGTGTTAGTGTAATACCTGTACGAGAACGTAAAATAAGAGTAGTAGAAAGTTCTTCCTCTAATGAATGAATCATTTGACTAATTCCAGATTGAGTATAGCCAAGTTTTTCAGCTGCTTTGGTAAAACTTCCTGTTTCTATAGATGTGATAAAAGCATAATATGAATTCATCCTTACTAGCTCCTTTGTATTAGAATTACTTATATTTAGATTATAAATATTAATTTTACTAATGTAAATGAAGGTGATACCATAGATTTAGTTTTAATAGAAATACATGAGAGGTTAGGGGTTACAATCATGACACAAAAACAAGCAAACTTGATTTTAGCTACTGTTTCTATGGCTTGGGGAACATCGTATATTTTTATGAAACTTGGGGTTGATGCTATCCCTCCGTTAACGATTGTGGTTTTACGATGTGGAATTGCATTTATTCTTATGGCAGTAATATTCTCCAAAAAAATCATTAGGATAGATGCTAAAGCATTGAAATACAGTGCCATAATGGGAGCTTTACTTTGTGGTATTTTTATTGGATTGGTGTACGGAGTGAAAAATACTACTGCTTCTACTGCGGGTTTTTTAACTAGTACAACTGTTATCTTAGTACCAGTTTTACAAATATTTATTACACGAAAACTACCGAGTAAAAAAACTTTATTTGGGGTTATGATTGTATCAGTTGGATTAGCATTCCTTACTATAAAAGATGATTTTTCTATTTCAATTGGCGCAATATACTGTCTTTTAGCTGCTTTTCTTTATGCAATCCATATTATCGTAACGAACTATTTTGTACAAGAGGTTGATGCCTTGCAACTAGCTATCTTTCAATTAGGATTTGCTACTCTGTATGCAACAATAGGAACCTTCATATTTGAAACACCCGTTTTGCCACATGACAAGATTCATTGGTTCGCTATACTTGGTCTAGCGTTGATTTGCTCTGCCTATGGTTTTGTTATGCAGCCAATTGCTCAGAAGTACACCACACCTGAAAGTGTAGGTTTTCTTTTTTCACTAGAACCAGTTTTTACAGCAATATTTGCATTCATCTTCTTACAAGAAATTATAATGATTCAAGAATATTTGGGTGCTTTGTTCATTTTAGTTGGTGTATTCCTAGCAAATTCCACATCTAAAAATAAAAAAATATATATCACCCAAATTCATGAGCCTCAATAGCCTTACTGTTAATTGGTCGATTAGTAATAACAGGACTATTATTTAACTTGAGAAGCAGGTTGAAAAGTATAAAGGTTAATAATATTATTTTTAAATAGGTTATGTTAGTTAAAAATGTATGGAGTATACATAGTTTTAAAGTCTTTCTTTTCGACGGGCATAAAGTGTTAAGGTTGTTATATATGGAATAAAGTGGAGGGAAACTATGTGCAGCAAAATATGTTCTAAAATGTAATTCGGCATTGACAAAAGCTCGTATTCAATCTTCCCCTGGAACTGTAGGAATAAATAAAACACCTAGTAGAGTATTAAACAACAATAACAATTATAGTGAGTTAGTACCCTATGTTTGTTCAAGTTGTGGTTATGTAGACTTTTATGTAGAAGATCCTGAAAAGTTCATGTAATTGAACTTTTCGGGATTTTTTATTTCTGATAACATTGGACTATGTTAACTAAAATTGTATATAATATACAATTTAAAAATTCCTGTTACCGAGCTATACAATACTGTTCTTTAATTTAAATCTATGGATTTATATGCTTGACCTTATTTTCTCTAGTTGAAATTTTTATATTTCTCTTAATATATATAGCTAATATAATGGTAGAAACAATTAACAATGGAGTTAGTATAGTTTTATGGACACAGTTTAATTAAGTCCTTACAATTATTTTTGAGAGGATAACGTAAACCTGCAGGCAAAACATATAACGATGATTTTAAGAAAACGATTGTGGACTTATATCATTCCAGCAGCTCGGTTAAAGAATTAAGCAGTGAATATGGCGTATTAGAAGTAACGATTTATAAATGGGTGAAAGACTTTATCCCTATTGTTTCAGAGAAAGAGGTACTGTCACTAAAAGAGTTGGCCGAAATTCACCAAACCTTATTAAATACCTCAAGTCATGGAGGATCAGATTAGAAGAACCGCTTAAGACTTAGCCTTTTTGTGTCCAAGTTATTGACTCAAATCCAGAGTTATGTTGACCCATTCGTAGCTATTTTAATTTATTATTATATTTGTTCAATTAAAATACTAAGAGCAGACACTCCCTTTGCCATTCCTTATTAAGCTAACCTCCGATGGTTACATAAAAAAAAGGGTTACTATTATTTAAGGAAAGCTCCGTTAGCTTAAGTACACGACTTCACAATTTTTCTAATGACATAACAAAAATCGCGAACTTCGTGTTGAAGAAACTGCCCTTTTTCGTTCTTAAATAAAATATTAAAATTTTAAGGAAAAACAAAGCGAAAATAAAAAACTGATCCAAAAGAATCCTCATTCAACGATCTTTTGGGTCAGCACTATCTAATTATTAGAATTTATCAGCTAGACACTAACAATATTTCTTTCAATATAACTTTGAATACTTATTTCAACTGTTTCTTGTGTCGAATATTTAGGTTGATAACCAATTAATTTTTTTGCATTTTCAATGGTGTAATATCCACTTCTAGCAATATGGTAATAGGTATGCTCCGTTTCCTTTTCATTACCTATATACTCACACCATTTTTCCCAAGACAAAAACTTAATCTGTGGTTTTTTGTCAAAAAATTCATACATTGCCTTAGCATAGCCATATAAAGTGAAGGAATCTTCTGCAACAGCATGAAAACTTTCTCCTAATGCCTGATTTCTATGAATAATAGCTTTAAAAAACATTTGTGCAACATCATCGGCATGAACATGATGCAATGTTTCCATACCAAAATTAGGTATATAGATTTCTTCCCCTCGTGCTATCTTCTCAAATACCTCTGTATTTGTGTTTCCATATGGATTAATGATTAACCAGCCCGGTCCCGAAATTTGTCCGGGCATAATAATTGTCGCCGGGAAACCGTTGATCCGATATTGTTCTTTTAAATATTGTTCACTATGAAATTTATTAATACCATAATCATCTAAGGGCTCCTTCAAACAATTTGGATCGGCAGATAATAATTCAGCTCTGCCGTGAGCCCATATAGATGAGCAAAACAAATAATGAGATAATTTCGTTCCTTTTAAAGTTTCCACCATTTTCTTTGTATCTTCGACATAGAAATTGATTAAATCAACGACAATATCTGGATTCATTTCTGCAATCTTTTTTGCAAAATCCTCGTCCTTCTCTCTATCTAAAATAACCCTTTCAACCTTATTCCAAGCCCTATCATGAACATAAGGTTGACTTTGACCTCTGGTAACATTTATTACTTCATACCCTACTTTAATTAACTTTGGAATTAAATATGAACCTATATGACCACTACCACCAGTAACTACAACCTTCACAAATCATTCCTCCTTTTATTCTGCATTTACAATTTAGCAGACTAGAAATAAAAATGATATATCTTCAATTAATTTTGAAAGCCTTTTCTATTTTTATCTCTTTTTTTATAGAAAAAATGTAAAAAGTTTTTTATCATTTCAAGCGAGAAGACCCCCATTTCCAGGAACGAAGAGAGTAGGTGGGGGTAGTTCAATTATAAGCTTATTGAATGGAGGATTTTCTATAATAGAAATACCCAAAATAAAAGTTTCACTATCGCAATCTTTTTTTTATGTAAAATAGCTTTTTAGTTCTCTTCTTCTTGAATGATCTGATTTTTAATTTGACGAGATTCAGTTTGTTGGGCTAATTTAACTTTAAAATCATAGTTATTATCATATTTAATAGAGAATAAGCAAGAGTATAGGATATCTAAAATAAGAGAAATTGATTCAATGGAAGCAAACCCTGCAATTTTTGAATAAGATTTTTCTCTTGTTGTGACATGCAATGTTACGTCAGCAAGTCTAGCTAGACTGTTTTCACCTATACTTGTAATGGCAATAATGGGGACTTGATTCATTTTTAAGTAATGAACTGTTTCCAATAGTGAAGAAGACTCCCCAGAATAAGAAATACAAATTGCACAATCACTTGATGATGTCATAACAGCTTCTTGATACATCATACTTTCCGTAGGATTAGTATCTGCTTTTTTTCCAATATGTCTTAATTTATATACAAATTCTTGTCCTAAAAAAGTTAAATTCGAAATAGTAAAGACTTTCACTTCCCTACTTTCACTTAAGATTCTTACTGATTTTTGTAATGAATCATGATTTATTAGAGATAGAGTATCTTTTGCACTCTCAATATGAATATGTGTAATTTTACTGGCAATATTCATAATAGAATCTTGGTGTGTAAAGGGAGTGTTTGCATCTAAATCTTTGAAATTTGTTTTTAAATAACCAACTTCTTTAAGAAAAGCCTTTTTCAATTCATTCCAACCATTAAATCCTAATTTTTTAGATATTCTCACTAAGATGGAAGGAGAAGTAAATGTCTCACCAGCAATCATGGTTGTAGAGTATTCATCTATAAGTTCCTGTTTTTTTATAATAAAATCTAAGACATTTCTTTCGCTATGAGAGAACTTTAAATTCTTCATTTTCTCTTGCAATAACACTATTATCACCTTTTCTATTGAATATGGAATTGAACATCTTTTATAATTTATGTATTAAAAATACAAAGATAAATGTAAAGCATCTCTTATCTGACGGATATATTTTAAAAGAATAAAATCGTTGATTAATTTGATATTATTGTTAAATATAATAATTAAAGTTTTGGAGTGTTTTCACTTATTCTAACCTGTCTTGTTACTTTAAGTACATTTTTTCACTTCTTTATACAGGACTGCTGACTACTAAATTAAAAAGACGACTGCTCATAACGAACAATCGCAATTTACTGGAAATCCGGTTTATTTTTTTCCTCCACGTGCCCATATCACCACTGGAATTAGTAATAAGGACAAGATCCCTCCTACTAATGATAAAGTTGGATAACTTGAACCTGCTACAATCATTCCAGACAACGCCCCACCAGCAGCTCCTGACAGGGCAATTAAAACATCAACCGTCCCTTGAGTTTTTGCCCGTGTGGAAGTATCGGTTGAATCAACAATAAGCGCGGTCCCGCTTATTAAACCAAAATTCCATCCTAATCCAAGTAAAGAAAGAGCGATTATTAGAAGAACCATAGAGTCACCTGGTGCAAAAGCTGATATTAAACCAGCCAATAGCAATGTAATTCCAGAAGCAATCGCCATCGCGGCACGCCCTAACTTATCAACTAGGATGCCTGTAATAAGGGAAGGGAGATACATGGCACCTATATGGAATCCGATAACTAGACCAACTGCACCCAATCCATGACCATGATGTCTCATATGAACTGGTGTCATTGTCATAATTGCTATCATAACAATTTGAGTAAGAACCATAATGGTTGCACCAACCATTACACCTCTTTTGTTTTCTGTATTTTCTGTTAATGATAATTCGCCTTTATCTTTAAATTTTTGGTTGGCGGCTTCAATGCTTCTTGCTATCATTAATGGATCAGGACGAAGCATGACGAAAAGGACAACTCCTGCTAAAATATAGGCGGTTGCTGCTAAAATAAATGGACCTGCAAGTGACGGAACACCAATTGAAACAGCAAAGTCACCCATTACATTTACTAAATTGGGACCTGCAACTGCACCAAACGTTGTAAAAACCATTGCAGTACTAATAGCAGTGGCCCGCTGTTTACGATTTGCTAAATCCGTTCCAGCATATCGAGCTTGTAAATTTGTTGCTGACCCCGCACCATAAATAAGAAGAGATATAAATAATAGAATAATACTATTTATAATTGCTGAAAGTATAACTCCTATCGCTCCAATTCCACCAATGATAAAACCAGTTGCCAGACCTGTACGGCGTCCATAACGTTGAGAAAATCTCCCGACGAATAAAGCTGCTCCTGCTGATCCTAAAGTAAATAAAGAAGAAGGTAGTCCAGCAAAGGCATCTGTACCAAGCATTTGCTGTGCAAGGAGTGCCCCCACAGTAACTCCTGCTGCCAGACCTGCACCACCAAAAATTTGTGAAATGCTTATAATGAATAAAGTGCGTTTGTATAACCATTTCTGTTTTTCAGAAGAATTCATGTAGCTTTGCAGCCTATCTGATTGTACATCTAACATATTAGTTAACCTGCCTTTCAAGTTATTTGTATTTATTAAAAAAACCACTAACTAGTTTAAGTCATCATAACATGTATAAAAAAACCATACAATAATACAATTGTATGGCGAACAATATTAATTAAGATTGTCTAGCAAACGTTTAAGGATAATCAATCCTTGTTCAAGTTCTTCGAGTGTTTTTGGTGCACATACAGAAACCCTTACCGCCCTATCTGGACAACTATTGCCAACTACAAATCGTTCAGCCGCATAAACCTGTACCCCATGCTTGGCAGCTAACATTTCAAAGTCAGCGCCTGTACCCTTTCCCGGTAACAGCAACCAACGAAAGATTCCTGTCCCGTCTCCTAGGCATGTATAGTCTGACAAATATTGATCTAGTATTTGGTTTCTGAGTATGTTTTGTTCCCGATGCCTCTCAATTAAGCCTTCAAACTGATTCGATACAATCGTTCGTGCTGTAAGTTCCGCCAATAACGGAGAAACCGTTATATTTAAATTATAAAGCGCCTTGGAAATTGGATCCTTATATTGGCTTGGCACAGCAACATAGGCTAGACGTAGTCCTGGAGCTAATGATTTAGACAAACTTGAAATATAGATAACCTGTTCTGGGGCAAATGATGCTAAAGCTGGAATTGGTTCTTTGTTGAGAAGATGGTAAGATGCATCTTCAATCACAAACTGTTTATACTTTTTGGCAATTGCTGCTATCTTTTTCCGATTCCCAACAGACATAAAAGAAGCCGTAGGATTATGATAATCTGGGATTAAGTAAATGCCTTTGATATTATCATTTTTACAGGCATCTTCAAAGGATGTTGGGCTCATTTCATAGTTCTCTGATTTTATCGGTACTATTTGTACACTAAGCATTGCAGCAACCGTTTTTAAGCCGGGGTACGTATGATCGTCCACACCAATTCGATCTCCAGGCTTGCAAAGACTTGCCAATGTAGCAGCAATCGCATTTTGACCCCCATTTGCAAATAAGATGTGGTCAACTGTTGTTTCAAAACCACCTCGTCGGATTAGCTTTATAGCAGCATCCTTTTGCCAAAGGCTTTCGCCTGCACGATCATATCCAAACCATTTTTCATAATCTGCTTCTTGCAGCATACTTCTAAGTTGGAGTATCAGTGGTTCAAAAGAAGCATTATCTGGTAATGTTGCACCCATTTCAATTAAATGCTTCGGCTTTGTATCTTCAAGTAAATATGCATTTGATAACGCATCATACGATACAAATGTACCGCTTCCAACAGATGCACTTAACAAACCTTTCAACTCACAAACTTTAAAGGCCTTTGAAATGGTACTCAAATTTAAATCCAAATAATCAGCCAGTTCTCGCTGTGGAGGAAGTTTGGTTCCAGGTAATAAAACGCCCTCTAATATATCATGTTCCAAATGTCTTGCCAGTGCTTTATAAATAGGCTTTTCAGTTTTAGCAATTGATGGCTTCCAGCTCATCGGGTAGTTTTCAAAAGAATTAATCGGCATGATACACACCTTTTTTAATCAATTATATGATTACTCCATTTATAAAATCAATTGTTATCTCACTTAATAAATCGATGTTGCCAATTGCATCTTAGTGAGCTAATCTGTCCGTTAGTTTAAGTTGGAATTTTCATAATCTCTTTACTATATTATTCAATAATACGTCCTGATTGTCGAATAGGATGATTGGAGTTTTTAACTTTATTATCATAAAACAGTTAAAATTAATATTATTGTTAATATTAGTAAAATTTAGTATAATAAAAGTCTCCTATATTTATATATGCCATCCCCCTTTTTCTGCAGAAATAAAACTATAAAATTCTACGCATTCATTTTTTTAAAAAAAACAATCTATAATAATAGTTAAAAAATCAAGCCAACTCCCCTAAATCAGGCCTTTTTTTCCATCAATTCTTGCATAATTTCTAATTCTGCAGCTTTTATGAATTCACTCAAAGAGTCTGCAGCATCTCTGGCATTAACCTTTCCATCTTTCATAAGAGCACCTATTGTTGTCATCGCACGATTCATTCGCTCTGAAACAATATACTCCTTATTTTCTTCTCTAACTGGATTTACCAAGTTCCGTTCTGACGCACATACTTACCTTTATGATCAGTGATAATTTCTTTACCATCTTCTTCGTTCACTAATTTAACTTGGCAGTATGTATAAAAATAAACCTTGTGACAATATTGAACACTTGTGTATAATTAGTAATAGTTGATAATTAAAAGTTGGTGATTAAAATGGCTAAAATAGATAGAAGAATTTTAAAATCGCAGGAAGCGATTAAAAATGCACTGATTGATTTAATGTCTGATAAAAAATTTGATAACATTACAATACAAGATATTTCCGACAAGGCAAATGTAAGCAGAGGAACTATTTATCTTCATTACTTGGATAAATATGATCTGTTGGAAAAGCTTATCAAAGAACATATTAACAATCTCCGTGAATTATGTGAAGCCACCGCAGATGCAGAATACAGTGAAGCAAATTTGCCTTGGTTCAAATATCTTGAAAGCAATTACCTGTTTATCTCTACTATGCTTGAAGGCAAAGGTGCCACCTACTTCCGCAGCCAATTTCATGAGTTTTTGATAGAAGAATTCAAGGATGAAGTGGCTGGATCAAAAGGAAAAAATGCCGAGTTGCATGAAGAGGTTATTCTTCAGTTTATTGTGACGTCCTATGTTGGTTTAGTGGAATGGTGGATCAATAATGGCATGCCAATTTCACCAGAAGAAATGGCATTACAAGTGGGAATCTTACTAGAGAGAAATTTATAAGTGGCTATCTAAAAAAATGGTTAACGCGATGGTTAACCATTTTCTTAGACCGAAATAACAACAAATATTAGATATCTTCCTATTTCTATTATTTAAATCCAACTATCGGGTGAGGAACATATGGCTCTTCCAGGAATCCTATTTCTTCAGGGGTCAACCTAACAGATAGAGCAACTACTGCATCTTCTAGATGTGACATTTTCGTGGCTCCTATTATTGGGGCTGTTACCGGCTCCTTTTGCAGTACCCATGCAAGCGCAACTTGTGCACGAGGAACTCCGCGATCTACTGCAATTTTTGCAACCCTTTCAATTACTAACTTATCTGCCTCTGCATAAGTTGAGTAGAAGGCTCTTCCAGCATCATCGTTCTCTGACCTTGCAGTTGATTCATTCCAATTACGGGTCAATCTTCCTTTAGCTAATGGACTCCATGGAATGACACCAATTTTCTCCTCTTTGTAGATTCGATTCGTAAAATGAGCTTTCATCACTTCTCACGACCTATCCAGAACGTTTGTTCGTTTTTATTCTAGCGAATCTATCCCATTCTGTCATTCGAAAAGACTTGGAAAACAAAAAAAGGAGCGCTTCATCCCCCGCCTACTCACTTCGTTCTTTGAGGTGGGGGTCTACTCGCTTAAAATGATAAACCTTTGTCGCAAGGACGATCTCATCCCTATTGGCATAGTCTTTTAATGCACGACCTACAATTTCCTTGCTAGTTCCGTCTAAATATACAATTGCCACTTTTATAGGATTTCGTTTTGTTAATCTAGTATGTTTACTGCTTGCCTTCTTTATTTTATGTAGAGCTAACCTTCATGGGAAATTGGAAGTGTTAAGAGAAAAAACTCATTCTGTTTAACAAAAGTATTATTCCCAAACAAAGACAGGTTATAGTTATATCCTGTCTTTGTTTATGAATTATTTACTTTATTTATAGGAAATAAATACACTTCCGTGAGCAATCCTTACTCAACTTCCTGAGTTGGATACGAGAAGGTGTCTAAAAATTTCTATCTAACAAAATCCCCATTTGTTCTGCCACGACTTGAGTCGGTTCAGATAATTCATTGGTGAACCATGCTTCTACTATCTCTACTATTGCTGCTCCAAAAAACTTAAGAATTAGATCCTTACTTAATCCTTGATTTTGCTCTTGATTCACATCTACTTCAGCCTCTAACTCCTCGATAACAAACTTTAGAAATTGACTGCGAAAAACAGGTGCTCCTTTACTCACAAACATAGAGGAAAAGAAGGAAGAATTACGTTCAAAGTATTCAAACCACATCAGATTCCCCTCAGTAAAACTTAACTCAGATGCCGATTCACATAGTTTCCTTAATTCGTTAATATGTTCTTCAATCAGTTTTTCCAGTAAATCATATTTATCTAAATAATGGAGATAAACTGTTCTCCGGCCAACATTTGCTCTATCAGCAATATCTTGTATCGTAATTTCATCAATAGCTTTTTCAACCATTAGCTCAATAAAAGCTTTTTTGATTGCTTCTTGTGATTTGATTACCCTTCTATCCACCCTACTTACCTTCATATCCAACTCACCAATCTTTCTTTATAACAAAATGCACAATTAGCCTTTATCTGTGCATTAAGACACAAATGGAGGGTAATTGGTCATTGTAGGTATTTTGATAATGTTTATAATTATACACATATGTGCGATATTACATCAAGATGTATTTATTTGTTACATCTTATTCAATCAACTATCTTCGCATAATAAAAGAGTAAATTTGATTCAAATAGGAGGGTTGAGATATGGACCGCATTGAAAAAAGCAAGGAAAAATTCAAACAACTTTTTGGCGATGGCATACCAGCAACATATTCTACTGATCCTGATTTTCAGGACATCTTAAGTCGGTTTATTTTTGGCGAAGTGTTCTATCAAGGGAAGCTAGATGACAAGTTGCGCGAACTAATCACTATAGTAGTTTTAACTACTAATCAGACGCTTCCACAACTTAAAGCACATGTTAGTGCGGCACTGAATATTGGTTTAACACCTGTAGAAATCAAAGAGGCTATTTACCAGTGTGCTCCGTATATTGGATTCCCTAAAACTTTGAATGCTATCAATGAAGTCAATGAAGTTTTTAAAGCGAAGAATATCGCTTTACCAATTGAAAGTCAAAAGACAGTAAATGAAGATAATCGTTTTCAAAAAGGGCTTGCAACTCAAGTAGAAATTTTTGGTGAGACAATCGCAAAAATGCGAGAGAATGCTCCGTCCAATCAAAAGCACATACAAGATTATCTTTCCGCTTTTTGCTTCGGAGATTTCTACACCCGTGGCGGACTTGATTTGAAAATACGGGAGTTGTTAACACTCTGCATTATAAGTGCGCTAGGCGGTGCAGAAGGTCAAGTAAAGGCACATGTGCAGGGCAACCTAAAGGTGGGCAATGACAAGGAAATATTGATCTCTACCATCACCCACTGCCTTCCATATATGGGCTTTCCAAGAACACTAAACGCATTAGCTTGCGTTAATGAAATGATTCCTGAAAATTAAGAAAGGGTGTTATTTATTATGTCTAATATTCAAGATAAAGTTGTCATTATTACGGGTGCTTCTTCTGGGATTGGAGAAGCTGCTGCAAAAGAACTTGCATCAAAAGGTGCTAAATTGGTACTTGCAGCGCGTCGTGAAGACCGTTTAAAGAAATTACAAGATGAGATTCAAAATAATGGCGGACAGGCTATTTATAAAGTGACAGATGTTACTTCTCGTAAACAAATGGAAGAACTCGCTGCCTTTGCTCTTAAGGAGTTTGGAAAAATAGATGTATTAGTTAACAATGCCGGAATCATGCCACAAGCTTTTCTTGCTGAAAATAAAGTGGATGAGTGGGATAAGATGATTGATGTTAACATTAAAGGTGTTTTGTATGCTATTGCTGCGATTGTTCCATCTATGAGAGAACGGAAATCCGGTCATGTTATTAATCTTTCTTCAGTAGCTGGACATAACATCTACCCTGGTGGGACGGTCTACTGTGGTACCAAATTTGCAGTAAAAGCCATTTCAGAAGGGTTACGTCAAGAAGAAGCAATGAGCGGCACGAATATCCGTGTAACGAATGTTTCCCCTGGAGCTGTTACTAGTGAACTTTTAGAAACTACAACAGACCCAGCGATGAAAGCAGGATTAGATGAATTTTACCAAATTGCAATTGATGCCAACAGCATTGCTCGTGCAATTGCCTTTGCTATTGAGCAACCATCTGATGTAGACATTAATGAAATGATTATTCGACCAACTGTTCAAGTTGGCTAATAATTAAAAAATTTAGTTATTGGAGGAAATAAAATGGCAAAATATGAAGAAGTAAAAAATGGCGTTATTTTTCCAGTGGGTGAAAAAAATGAAGCATATGCCCAATTTTTTGTGGGACAAAGTTATCTTAAATCATTAATTGCTGATCCTAAAGTGAATGTTGGTGTTGGGAATGTAACTTTTGAACCAGGATGCAGAAATAATTGGCATATTCATCGTGATGGATTTCAACTTTTATTAGTAACTGGTGGCGAAGGTTGGTACCAAGAAGAAGGAAAACCTGCTCAATTCTTAAAAGCTGGTGATGTTATTGTTACCCATAATGGTGTAAAACATTGGCATGGTGCTGCAAAAGACAGCTGGTTTGAGCACATTGCAATTACTGCAGGTACGCCGGAATGGTTGGAACCAGTAACAGATGAGGAATATAACAAATTAAAATAATAGTTCAGGATAAGAATTGCCCTGTTATACAGGGCTTTTTTATATCAATCCTAAGCATTAGGATGTGTTCCACGACTACTTTTTTAGAAAGGAGCAATATCTTTGGAAAGACCATATATAATTTGCCACATGCTGACATCATTGGATGGAAAAATTATTGGAGATTATTTGAAAGTGGAACGAGCAGGTGATTTTACAGATGTATACGAAAAAATCCATGAGCGTTACGGAACTAAAGCTTGGATGTGTGGTAGGGTTACCATGGAAGAACACTTTACCTTTGGACATAAATTAGACTTATTATACGAAAACATCCCATCTATCCCTAGAACCGATTACGTTGCAAACAAAAATGCTGAAAGTTATGCTATAGCAGTAGACCCCACTGGGAAATTAGGCTGGATGGAAAATTCCATCGAATCATGGAATGAGCACAGGACGGATGATCACATAGTACAGGTACTAACAGAGCAAGTATCTGATGCTTACTTAGCTCATCTGAAAAAAATAGGTATATCTTATATCTTTGGTGGGAAAGAACAATTAAATTTTACTGTAGTAGTACAAAAACTAAAGAAACTATTTTCAATTGATAAATTAATGCTAGAAGGTGGAGGTTTTCTAAACGGCTCCTTTTTGAATGAAGGATTAATGGATGAATTAAGCCTGATTTTAGTTCCAATTGCAGATGGTGCATCTAACTCTGTGACACTATTTGAAACAAGTACTTTTCTAAATAAACCGAAACCAGTAAATTTCTTCTTAAAGGAAGTCGAAAAACTAGATGATGGTGGATTATGGTTGAAGTATGTAACAAAACGAGAATAGTAATTTTCAAACGTTCAAACAAAAAAATTGTACACTTAGTATTGACTTCAGATCAAACGGAATGGTTAGAGCCAGTGGATGATGAATGGTATTAAAAATTATACTATTTACGAAAAAGCCAATCTTCCAAATATGAAGGTTGGCTCTTTCTATGTTGTGAAGGAAGTACTTAAACTAAATGTCACGTTAGCAATAAAGAAAAGGCTGCCGAAATAACAGCCATCAATCTGCCACTCTAGTACCCGTTCGTTCAACAAAATATGTATAATTACAACCCGTTATTTTTCCCATAGCTCAACTAGTCTACCTTCAGGATCTTCAATCCAAATAAACTTACCAAATTCACTAATCTCTTTTTCTTTTACAAGAGGTACACCAATTTGTTCAAGATGTTTAATAGCCTCGTCTAGATTATAAACTTGGAAATTTAACATCACTTGCTGTTCTGTTGGGAAATAGCTGTCATCTTCCGTAAAGAAAGAAAAGATAGTTTCATTTCCTGAATGGGGTTTGATAATAGTCCCATTCCAATTTTCTATTTCAATCTTCAACACTTCACTGTACCATTTTTTTATAGCATCTAGATTTTTAGCCCTCCAAAATATTCCCCCGAAACCTTTTATCATAATAATTATCTCCTTCACTTCTCTAATTTCATTAATTTTTCTATTAAATTAGAAATTCAACAAATAAAAACAAATTCCTTCTTCCTGCCTGTTAGCACAAAAAAAGGCTGCCAAAATAACAGCCATCAATCTGCCACTCTAGCACCTGTTCGTTCAAAAAAGAATTTTTTGAATTTCAGTTATAATCGGTTCATCAAAAGAAATCACATCAATATAGACATTCATAATTATCAATTTATATGAAGGGAATTAACTTTTGTTGGCGTCCTTCTTGGATAATTTATAAGCACCTTACTCCTTCAACAGCTAACATATACATCGTTAAAGACTGGGCATCCTGAACCATCCATTCCCGATATTCTTTTTCTGCCTTCAGATAAGCTTTTTCAGTAATGAAACCGTCTTTTTCCATTTGAATTCCTCTACTTGGCGCAGTATCAGCCCATATCCCCATACGATTTTGAAAATTAGGATAAGCTCTCGTTGTTATTTCGTGTTGGGGAGTGATAGTAATATCCTTCATACCAACTTTTTGAAACATTTCAAAAAGGTTATCGGCAATCGAATTATCCATACCTGCTTCCGAACGCCATTTTAAATAGGCAGAGTAAAAATGAAGCATACTGGAGGGTGGCTGTGGTTCCCATGAAATTTTTTCATGGTTATAATCAACCACTAAAATGCGGCCTCCAATTTTTACAGCAGATGTCATCATTTTTAATGCTTTCAATGGGTCGGATAACCATATTAATACCCGTGAAGAGGTAACAATGTCAAATTGTTGTTCATAAGGGAGATTATAGATATCACCTGTTTCAAAGAATAACCCTGGTGTTTCGCTATGAGCTTCACGTGCTTTCTCAATTAGTTTCGGGTTACTATCAATTCCTACTACACGTCCATTTGGACCTACTACTTCTGCTATTCCTCGTGTTATTGCGCCTGTGCCACAACCCACATCGAGGATTGCCATACCTTCCGTTAGTATTTCCGCAAGTCTTTGGTGAGAGTTTGCTAACGTTCTGGAATCTAATACGTTTGTTAACTTTCCTGATAACTCAGCTCGATTTCGAGCCATCTTTGTATCCATATAACTTCCCCTTCCCAACGATTAATGGCAATTTCCACTAAGTTTATTTTATCAATTAATATTGAGTGGTCTAATAAATAATAAACAAAAAATCGATTCCCAAATGGAATCAATAAGGTTGCACTAACCTTCCCGTTACTTTAAGTGTATTCTTTCACAATATCAATAAAGTAAAGCCTCCAAAGCACCTCTAAATTAGAATTTATAGTGTCTCATAAGACTTGTATTAAAATGCTTAACGTTGTAAACCCCTATTTAAAAGTGTAGAAATGAGATTAACTACAGGCGAAAGAATATGTGGCCAACTTTATAATGTTGATAAAGCTAACTGGAAATGCAATAGATACAAAACATATTATGACCATAAAAGAAATCTAATAAATAAACCTCGGCTAATTTAATATAGTCCGAGGTTTTCATGTCTTATAAAAGTCCTTTTTCTTGAAAATATGATTTTACAATATCGTTAACGATTTTGGATTTCCCACCACGGCCTAAACTTTTTGCTTGCTTATCGATAACATCAGCAACTTCGCTGTCAAAATAAATCCCTTTTAATATCGTTGTCAGTTCTTTTGCTGGATGTTCTTCCATCAATCGTTCTAATGGATCTACTTTTTCTTTAAAATTAACATCAGAATTAATATTAGAGTTAGTGCTTTCAGGTTTTTTTGGTGTTGCTACATCATTAAAGCCCATTAAACCATTTGATTTATTTCTATTTCTTGCCATCTCTGCTCAATCTCCTTTACTAAGTCAAAATAACGCTTTACAATATAATGCTTCGGATAAGATAAAGTTGCCGGAAGCCCAGACTTTCTTAATTCATCTGCAAAACGTATAGATCGTGGTATAACCGTATCAAACATATGCCAATCTTTATCCTCACATAATTGTCTACATTCCGTAATAATTTCACTATGAACGGTTGCTCTTGCATCCACTAATGTTGCAAGTATCCCTAGGATTTCAATATTTGTATTAATCTCTTGTTGCATTTCTTGAACGGCTTCTACAATTTTAATAAGCGAACGTTGTGAATACGGTTCTGGCTGAAACGGAATCATAACATAGTCAATAAACGCAAGTATATTTCCCTGTGTGGTACCTAATGTCGGTGGGCTGTCTACCAGGATAATATCATATTGTTTTCTCAAATGATCCACAGCATTTTTTAGAAACATGAATTTATCGCTTCCTTGATCTCTGCCGCTTTCTTTCAAATCATTTTCAAAAAATCTCATGTCATCATTACTAGGTAGTACATCAATATTTTCCCATACATTCACTAGGGTATGTTCAGCAGCTAATCCATCCATAAGTACATCATAAATAGTATCCTCGTAATTATCGGGATTCTTTCCAAATGAAACAAGACTGTTTCCCTGGTTATCCATATCAATGATTAAAACTTTCTTTCCCTGGGATGCCCAAACCCCAGCTAGATTAACTGTTAAGGAAGACTTTAAAACGCCGCCTTTATTTGTGCTACATGCTAATACCTTTGCACCCATTTTATATGCCCCTTTTTATTCTTTCTTCTTCTTTTAAACTGTATTTAACACCTTAATGAACAAGTCGTATTTGTTCTCTTCTTTGTTGTTTTTTTCTAAAAACAAATGATATAACTCTATGTCTTCATAAGAAACTTTCTTAAAGCCTTGCTCTTCTGACCATTCCGTTATATATCCATTTGTATGCTACAAAAAAGCTCTATCGAACGGAATATCGCCTATCCATTTTAAAATATTGTTTAGATAATCAGAATCAAATGCATTTGTTAAGGGAACAATTATAAATTACGTCCAGCATAACCCTCAATCATGGTTTTTCCAACACGTAAAATTTGTTCTTCCTGGCTAACTAAATGCTCCTTTTTTATTTATTCATAGAGAGATTATATCATATCTATCAAAATTCTATTAATAAAAAGATACAATTAAATTAAAGTTAATATTAATTATATACTTAATATTAACTTTAATTATCATACTAAAATTAATTTTAGTATGATAATTTTATTCACCTGCTATTTATTAATATTCTTGCTCATATAAAAGAAGCCCTCCTATTATAAAGAAGGTTCTCCCTTTAATTTTTCAATACATCATTATTAGATCTTCAATATCTTGATCATTTCTCCAATTATTTTGAGAACACCTCTATCGAATGCGGGTACACTTCATTTATAGAGGAAAAATAACGCAAAAAATGATTTGCATACTACCAATTTTACAAACGATTGTTCTTTTTTAAATAAACTATACGAAGTGTGTTTTCCTTTGGTTATTACTTGGCAATACACACTTTGTTTCGCCCCGAATGTTTTGCTTGATATAAAGCCTTATCTGCATCATCAATTATCTTATTGGTATCATATGTAGTATCTTGATAACAAGCCACTCCAATTGAAGTGGTAAGATGAATAGGCGTTCCTTTACTTAATATAAAAGGAGTATCTTCCACATTTTTTCTAATTCTCTCTGCTATTTCCACCGCTCTATCTAATGAACAATCTAACAATAATACCGTAAATTCTTCCCCACCATTTCTACTAACGATATCAAAAGATCTTGTACACCTTTGAAGTCTTAATCCTAATTCTTTTAGTACCATATCTCCTGCCGCATGGCCATATGTATCATTTACTTGCTTAAAAAAATCGATATCAATATAAAGTAAAGACAATTTTTGTTTATTTGTTTTCAACTCATTTACTAACTTATTAAACACTTCATCAAACTTCCTTACATTGTTTAGCCCCGTTAATTCATCTGTTGTTGATTCCCTTTGATATTTAATAAGTAATTTTTGACTTCTACGTATAGTTGCTAGAACATAAAAAGCTAAGTAAGCAGCTGAATATGATATGAGCCAGTATATAAATAATACTTTCAAAAGCAAAATATTATTGTTTACAAAAAAACTAAGTACAATTGAAAATACTAAATTATTGAATGTTATCATATAAAAAATGTTTACTTTTAAAGGAATATCTTTCTTTGAAAAATAAATAGCAAATAAAGTCACAGCTACACTTATAACAATGGCAAAATAGGAAGCTAAGCTTACTGATATAAAAAATCTTCCTATAATAGTAAAAAGCATGGAAATCAATGCTGCTGATGGACCGACATAATATGCCAGCAGGATAGTAGGAATAAACCTTAAGTCAATTAATGTATCTTCAACATGAATACTATAATACATAAGTATGTTACATAAAATACCTCCAAATAGACCTGCTAGTAATTTTAATTTAATAGGAGATTTAGAATGGAAGGAAAAGGAATAAAGAAGTTGAGAATAAAAAAACAAAAGGGAAACAAGTATAGCTAAATTAGCAAAAAATTCTTTAAAGATCATTTTCATCACCATAAGAAGCAAAATATTTTTTATCATTAATATTAAATCCAGTATCTTTTATATAAATAGAACAATAGAAAGAACTAATAAAAACTGACATGCCCATCATTGTTTATTATAGCAAAAAATCTTTACTATTAATAAATAGACCAATCAAAACTTCTAAATGTGATTAAAAAATTACTTAAGTTCATTTACTAAGCATAGTAACCCTATTTCTAAGAGGCGAAACCAGTAATTTTAAAGCAATAGTAGGTGCCTTGAAAAGCTTAATCAAGAGCAAAGATACGACTCCCGTCGCACAAAAAGGATGCCAATAATCTAATTGGCATCCTTTGTAGACAATATTCTATTTTATTTAATCCAAAGGAAGCAAGAGAGCCGTCCCCACTGCTTACTTTAAAAAGTTTTCCTTAAAGAACTTTAGTTGATATTCTAACGTTAATGGGTCGTTAAACAAGAATGCATTTCCATCTGCTTCAAACACATGGTTATTTTTCACAGCTGGCATTTGTTTATAGGTTTCTGTATTTTGATATGAACTATCTTGATCATTATATTTGCTAACTATTAAGTAATCACCAACATATTCGGGTAAAACTTCTTGAGAAAGCATATAATATCCATCTTTTGATGTCATTTCTTTTACTTTATCTGGCATTTTCAATCCCATTGCTTGATATAGAACCTCTGTCCCTCTTCCCCAACTATCACCAAATACACCTATTTCTTTTTCATAACTTTCAATAACGGAAACCGTGGCATCTTCCCCAATTTTCGCTTTAATTTCTTCTCCAGTTGCCTTTGCTTCTGCTTTAAAACTATCGATCCAACTCTGTGCTTCTTTTTCTTTATTGAGAAGCTTTCCAATTTCTAAGTGCTGTGTTAAATAATCTAATTTCCCATATGTATATGTTACAGTTGGTGCAATTTCTTTCAGCTTATCCAAATTTTTATTCGTACTTGCTCCAATGATTAAATCTGGATTTAATTCAATTATTTTTTCTAAGTCCTCATCTGAAACCACTTCTACATCTTTCAACTGCTCTTCGTAAATAGGACTCTGTTTCGACCAAGTCTCTACCCCTACTAGATTAACTCCCAAAGCCAGCACATCACCAGCATTTGTTAACGCAACTACTCTTTTTGGATTTGCCGGAACTTCAACTGGTCCATTTTCCGATTGATAGGTAATCGTATCTTTTTTCGTTTTCTTTGCTGAATCCCCTGTTGTTTCTTCAGTGGACTTATTGCCACAAGCACTAACTAAAAGTACTAGTAAAAGTAAAACTGGAATAAATAGTTTCTTCATGTTAACTTTCTCCCTCTTGTTTTGATAATGATTATCAATATCATGAAAATAATCATAATATCTTTTTAATTTTCTGTCAATAAGTTATTCTATATTTATAGAAGAAACTCGGATTATTTGACATCCGAACTGTTAAAGATGGAGATAATGAATGATTATCGACATTTAGAAATGTATACTTTATCTAACATAAGCCCCTTCTAAACTTTCTCCTACAACGATAATTTTTATATAGGAATATCAAAAACTATCGTTTATAGAAGGGAATGAATGCATTTATCTTGGATAAAAAAGATTTATATACAAATTATGCATAAAATAAGGTATATAAAATGCTTTAGTAGCAATACGACGTCCTACCTTACTCGTTCCACAGATACTAGCAACCTTATAAGGATTATCCATCATACACCACCAAATAAAGATAGTAACTATACGTTTAAATTCCCTTTCGATTCATATATTTCATTAATTCCAGGAGCTTCCCCGCTAGCCCAACAAGAAAAAGGGGTCGCTACAGCTATCCCTTTTTCTACATAAGCATCTGTTTGTCTCAAAAGATAATCATTATTTACAACAAAAAATACTGAATTTCTTTACCCTGTACTTTTTAGTTAGTAACTGACTTTCCCTTTTTTACCCCCTCAAATATAGTCATAACAATACTACTAATGCCAACAATGGCATCTAGAGCGCCAATGACAATTATCCAAATACTAGGAATCACAAAACCTACTATAATAAGACCTAAAAACGTCAACACTATAAAGGCTTGATAAATGGCAGAAATGATATTTAGAGCAAGATGATTAAAAAACGATAAAATCAAAGGTGGTAATAATAGTACTATTAGTGTTCCGAGAGACATCAAAAGATTTAGTGGTTCATCGAATGAAACAGTATTAGGACCTGTTGGATTTTTAGCAACTAATAATAAAGCAGAAATAGCTAATATCATAATCATTAAAACCATAGAAAGTCTTTTTACCATAATCGATACTCCCTTTTAATATTCCTTTTGCATTTACCTTTTATTGTAAAACTTCATAGGTGTTTTTTCCTTTTGAAAGAGACTTATCAAGTGTTGATAAACCGAAGCATGGGAACTACTTTTTCGATAAAGTAATTGACTATAAAAATGAAAATTTTCATCCTGAAAAGAAATGCCTACAATTTCCTCCTGCTCCTCTATACTAAATGCAGGTAAAAAGCCAATTCCCCATTTATTGGAAGCCCCTTTTCTTAAAACCCGTTTTTAAAGAAAGAATTTGGGGAGGACAGGCTTTACGAGAGATATTTGAATATGAAATTCCAACAGATCACACAGGGGAATGCTGGGCAATTTCTGCTGATCCAAATGGTCCTTCGGTGATAGAAAATGGCAAATTTGCAGGAATGACGCTCGACATTTTATGGAAGAAACACCCTGAATTATTTGGAAATCCTGAAGGAGATTTATTTCCTCTTTTAACAAAGATTTTGGATGCACATATGGATTTATCCGTACAGGTCCATCCAGATAATTCCTATGCGATGATGAACGAAAATGGTGAATTAGTTTTCATCATTGCCCTTCTTTATTAATATTAATGATAATATTTTACCTATCTAACAAATAGTTATAATATTATTTTTAAAGATAATAATAGTATTAAAATTAATATT